>DBMS01000070.1 GCA_002297665.1 Holophagaceae bacterium UBA692
CCGAGGGGCGCGCCGCCCGCGGGCGTCAGGGCGCCGGTGTCCGAGTCGATGCGGAAGGCCTTCAGCGTGGCGTCGCCGGCGTCGGCCACCAGGAGGAAGGCGCCTGCGGGATCCACGGCCGCGCAGGCCGGGGAGGATCCTGCCGCGAAGGGCGAGCCGGGCACCGGAACGAGACCCCCGCCGGATCCGACGGCGTAGGCCGAGACGGTGCTATCGCCGCGGTTCAGGACGTAGGCGAACCGGCCCGAGTACTCGAGCGCGATGGACCCCGGGTTCCGGCCCGCGTCCACGGCGCCCAGGGCGTCGAGCGCGCCCGCGGGGGAGATGGCGAAGGCCTTCACGGAGCCGTGGAGGCCTGCGGAATCCGCGTCGACGGCATAGAGGAAGGAGCCGCCGGCGTCCACGGCGAGGGCGGTGGGTTCGGCGCCCGCCGCCCAGTGGCCGCGGTGCCGCAGCTGGCCGGATGCGGCGTCCACGGCGAAGGCCGACACGGTGCCGTCCGTGCCGTTGGCGACGAAGGCGAGGCGGGGGTAGGGGCGCGTGACGGTGAGGACCGCCGCCGCGCTGGTGGCGGAATTTCCGTGGACGTCCGTGACTTCCGCCGCGAACCTCGCGCCATCGTCTTCCGCGGCCGCCGGCGGTGCGAGGTAGGTCGCTCCGGTGGCGCCTGGAACCGGGGTGCCGTTTCTCGTCCACTGGTAGGCGAGGGGGCCGGAGCCGGCCGCCGCCACCGTGAATTTCGCCCTGCGGCCGGCGAAAACGCCGAGGCCGGCGGGGTCGGAAACGATGGAGGGACCCGCGGCCATCACTTCGAGCGACAGCGCGGCGGTGGCCGATCCGCCGGAATTGGAGGCCGTCACGGTGTAGGTGCCCGGGGGCGTCACCGCCGCCGGCGTCCCGGTGATGATCCCGGTGGCCGGATCCAGGGCGAGTCCCGCGGGCAGGGCCGGGGCGACGGCGAAGGAAACGACGGCCCCGCCGCTGCTGGAAGGAAGGTCGGCCGTGATGGCCCGGCCCTGGAAGAAGGTGGCGGAGGCATACGTGTAGGCGAGGTCCGCCGGAGCGGGGTCGTTCACCGTGATGACCAGGACGGCCTGGGCCGAGCCGCCCGTATTGGCGGCGGTCACGGTGTAGGACGCGGCGGGGACGAGGTCCGTGGGCGCGCCCAGGAGGATCCCGGTGGCGGCGTCCAGGGTGAGGCCTGCGGGCAGGGCCGGCGAGACGGCATAGGACACCGGCGCGCCCCCCGAGGCTGCGGGGCGGTTGGGGGCGATGGCCAGGCCCCGGGTGTAGACGGGCGCGCGCTGGGAATAGGTGAGGTCCGCGGGGGCGGAGTCGTTCACCGTGAAGGTCAGGGTGGCCTGGACCGAGGCGAACGGCGTGGCGAGGGTCACGACGTGGGCGGTGGCGGGGCGGAGGGCCGTGGGCGTGCCGCTGATGATGCCGGTGGCGGCATCCAGGGCCAGGCCCTGGGGAAGGGGCGGGGCGACGCCGTACGTGGCACCGGCCGCGAAGGCGGCAGCCGGGACGATGGGGGTGACGGCCACGCCCAGGGTGCAGGTCACCTCGGCGGCCCCGTAGGCCAGGGTGGGCCGGGGCGGATCGAGGACGGCGATCGTCAGGGTGGCATGGGCGGAGCCGCCCGAATTGGTGGCCGTGACGGTGTAGGTCGCGGCCGGCGACGCGGCGGCGGGGGTCCCGCTGACGATGCCGGTGACGGGGTCCAGCGAAAGGCCTGCGGGCAGGTCCGGGACGACCGCGTAACGGACCACGGCGCCGCCGGTGGAAGCGGGAAGGTTGGGGGCGATGGCCACGCCGCGGGTGAACACCGCCGAGGCGGCGGCGTAGGCGAGGTTCCTGGGAGGCGCGTCCACGACCGCGATGGACAGGACGGCGGTGGTGGCGCCCAGGGCGTTGGAGGCCGTGACCGTGTACTCCGTCGCGGGGCTGAGGGCGGCGGGGGTGCCGGTGATGAAGCCGGTGGCGGGGTCCAGGGCGAGGCCCGCTGGCAGGGACGGCGTGACGGCGTAGGTCCGGATGGAGCCGCCCAGGCTGTCCTGGAGGAGGGCGTCCATGGGCACGCCCAGGGTGAGCACCGCCGCGGGGGAGTCGTAGGTCAGCCCCGCCGGGGCGAGGGCGTCCTCGTCCACTTCGTTGAATTCGATGCGGGTGGACGCCACAGCGCCGGTGCCCGGGTCCGTCTCGGCCAGCGTGACGGTCACGTGGCCCGGGACGGGGCCGTCCGCCCCATTGAAGAGGGTGATGGCGGGGGTGCCCTGGCCCCTGAGGATCCCCGCGCCCGTCACCGTCCAGGCGTAGGACGCGCCCGGCACCGCGGGGGTCGAGACGGTGTCGGTGCCCTGCCGGAGCACCGACACGGCCGGGGCCGCCAGGACCGGACCGGGCCGCACCGGAATGGACAGGGCAGCCGTGCTGGATCCTCCCTTCCGGGTCAACGTGCAGGTGAGGCCCAGGTTGCCGGCCACGCCCGCGGTGAAGGTGACCTCCGGGCGGTCCGCGCCGGAGGTGAGGGTGCCGTTTTCGACGGTCCAGGCAATGGCCGCGCCCTTCAAGGGGGGCACCGAAGCCTTGTACCCGGGCTGGCCCGCGGTGAGGGTCGCGGGTGCCGAGACCACGGGCGTGCGCGGCGGAGGTCCCTGGGAAGGGTCCGGCTCCCGGAGGCCGCGCGGGTCAAGGAAGCCTCCGGGCCCGCCGCCGCAGGCCAGCGCCAGAAGGAGGAGGGCGGACGGGATCGCTCTGAGGAACCGGGGGACGGGCATGGCTTCTCCTGGGAAGGGGAAGGGATCGTCCAAAATATAAAACATTAATTCATTTGTGCCACCGGGGCCTTCCCGGTCACGGTGGACCGGGCTCCGGGCCTTGTGGAAGATGTTGGATTTCAAGCCAAAGATGCCCACCGCGCCGGGCCGCCTCCCGGTCGGCGGCCCAGGAACCCCGCCCGGGCGGACCCGTGTGACCGCATCCTTGAACTGGCCTGCGGCCGCAAAATCCGGGGGCGATGAGCCGTAAATTCAATAATATGAGTCATAACTTTATGCGCTCCATCGCGCTCCGCACGCCTGGAAACTGATACCCTTGGACCTTCGGGGGGCGGGGTTTGGAAGGCGATGGGCTGGAGCGAAGACGGTACGCGCGCATGAGCACCTCCGGGGGCGCCTACCGTGTGGCCTTCCACATCCATGACCGCATGGTGGCCGGGGCCCGGCTCGCCAACCTCAGCGCCGGCGGGTGCGGGCTGGAGATCCAGATCGCGGACGCCTGGGACCTGGACACGGGCTCGGTGCTGGAGAACTTCTGCCTTTTCCACCCGGACCTCCCCTGCGTGCCGCTGCGGGGGACCGTGGTGCGCCTCCTGGGGAAGGTGCCCGGCAAGACCAGCGGCTACGTTCTGGCGGGGATCGAGTTCACCATGATCACCCCCTTCGTCCAGGGACTGATCGACGGTCACGTGGAAGCGCACTGCGCCCCCGTGCACTAGGATGAACGTTTCCAGGAGAATGCATGGCGTCGAAGGCACTGGATAACTTCAGGGTCGTCCTCGACCACCTGGATGGGGACGACCGGCAGCACCAACTGTCTTTCTTCCGCTGCATCCTGGAGGCGGGGCCGGACGCGGTGCCGGAGCTTGACGGCCGTCTACCCGGGTCGCGGGCGCCCCGGGCCCTGCGCCAGCTGGCCATGGAGGCGGCGTTCTACTTCCCGTGGCCGGACTGGCTGGACATTCTCGCCCGCATCCTGCGCTACGAATCGGATCTGGCCATCTTCGAGACCGGCATCCGGGCCCTTGGCCGCCTGGCCACCCCCGCGGCCATGGACGCCCTGCGGGAGCTCAACACCATGCGCCAGGGCGCCGAGTTCAAGGAGCTCCTCGCGGAGGTCCTGGCCCAGACGGACCCCCAGGAGGCTTTCAACCACTACCTGGAGCACCTTCTGGCGGGCTCCGCCAACCCCGCCGCCGCCAACGAGGCCGCCCATCGGCTCGCGCCCCTGGTGAGCCCCGCGAACCTCGAAGCCCTGCGGGTGGTGGCCCAGCATCCGGATCTCCTGGTGTTCCGCCACGGCCTCCTCCTGCTGGCCATGGTCCAGACGGCCGAGGCCGCGGACGTGCTTGCGGACATCCTGGAGGACAGCCACCGGGAGGTCCTTTCGGACCGCCTGCTCAAGGAGCAGGTGGCCCAGTTCCGGGCCCTGCCGGGGCCCGCCGCCGGGGAGAAGGCCCAGGCGGCCCTGCGGGCCCTGGACGCCGGGGAGGTCCTGGACGCGCCTCCCCTGGTCAAGCGCTTCCTGGCCGATGTCCTCGCCGCCACCGAGGAAGGCGCCAAGCCGAGCGCCTTGAACGCGGTCATCACCCAGGCGGCGGAGGCCATGCACCAGCGGGCCCGCCGCCTGGGCTTCGCGGTGGACAGTTCGTCCGAGGGCCTCGCGGCGCATGTGAAGCAGGGCCTCATCGACCACGGCCGGGTGCTGGATCTCCTGGTGGAGGCCTTCCGGGAGCAGACCGGACGGGAAGGGGTGGCCCGGGCCCTGGCCCGGCTCGTGCCCGCGGACGCCCGGAAGATCCACCAGCTCATCCTGGACGGACCGGACGGCGCCCAGCGGGCCGCGGCGGTGGAAGTGCTGGGCGCCCGGCAGGAGGCGGCCCTCCAGCCCGTGCTGCTGCAGGCCTGCCGGGACCCGCTCACGGACATCGCGGACCGGGCCCTGTTCCACCTGGGGCACCTGCCGGGGGCCCTGGACCTGGCCCGGACCCTCCTGCGGGAACCGGCGCCCCAGGACCTTTCCCTGGGCCTGCGCCTGGCGGCCCAGCGGAGGTTTCGCGAGCTTGTGCCGGATCTCCTGGACGTCATGCGGTCCAGCCCCCGGGAGGAGACCACCCTCCAGGTCATCGAGGCCCTGGGCGCGGTGGGGGGAGCCGAGGCCGCGGCCCAGCTCCTGGACATGCTCCATTCGGGGCAGAGCCTGCGGATCCAGACCGGCGTGGGGCAGGCCCTGGCCGGCCTGGGGGACCCGGACGTGGCCCTTGCCCTGTGCGCCCGGGCCGACGCCATCAAGCTGCCGGTCCTGCACGGCCTCGCCGTGGAGGCCCTGGCGGCGGCCCACGGCGCCTCGGGGCCCGCCCTGCCGGAGCAGAACGGTTCCATGCTCCTGCACCAGGTCCGGGGGGCCTGGGCGGACCGCAATCCCTGGGCCCTGCGGTTGCGGGTGGTGAACGCCCTGGTGGAGATCCGGCTTCCCCATCCCGAGACCTGGTCCGCCCTGGTGGACCTGGTCCGGGACACCCTGACGGAAAAGCGGCCGGCCGGGGCCTGGAGTCCCGATGCGCTGCACGCGGTTCAGGGGGCGGCCAAGGTGTTCATGCGGAGGGCCGCCGGGCTGGAGGAGGGGTGAGCCGGGGCCGCACCCGGCCGTACGCCCGGAGCTTGCGGTACAGGGTGGCGGATCCGATGTCCAGCTGCCGGGCCGTGATGCCCTGGTTGCCCCCGTTGGCCTCCAGCACCGCGAGGATGTAGTCCCGCTCCACCTCCGCCAGGGGCCGGGCGGGGCAGGCCACGGGCGGCGCGGCCACCGGCGGCGCCAGGTCCCCGGGCA
>DBMS01000066.1 GCA_002297665.1 Holophagaceae bacterium UBA692
CCCCGGCGCCATGGCCGCGGTGCGGGTGCCGGCTTCCACCGCCGCCTTCGAGGCGCCCCCGGCGGCGCCCCATTCCAGCCTCGTGTCGCAGGTGGACGGCAGCATCCGCTGGCTCCTGAAGAACCAGGAACAGGGCGCCGAGCTCCAGCTCCACCCCGAGTCCCTGGGCACGGTCCAGATCCGGCTCCGGGTGGAGGGCACCGAGGTGCACGCCCGCGTGTGGGCGTCGGACCCCTCCGCCCTGCCCGTGCTCCAGGAGCACCGCGGGTCCCTGGAGGCCTCCCTGCGCGAGCAGGGCCTCAACCTGGGCAGCTTCGACCTCCACCAGGGGCGGCAGGGCGGTGAGACGCCTTTGCCCACCGCGCCGTCCCAGGCCGCCGCCGCCTTCCGGGGAACCCCGGAAAACGGGCAGGAAACGCCCATCCCCGCAGGTCCCGTCCCCTTGAACCCGCACCGCATCGAGATTGTCGCCTGACGGCACGACTCCTGCCTGTAGCGACCCGGAGGAATCCAGCATGCAATCCCCGACCGTCTCCACCACCAGTTCCACCACGGCCAACACCGCCGCCACCCCCAAGGCCTCCAACACCCTTTCCAAGGATGCGTTCATGAAGCTCCTGGTGGCCCAGCTCCAGCACCAGGACCCCACCAATACCCAGGACCCCAACCAGATGGTGGCCCAGATGGCCACCTTCTCCTCGCTGGAGGCCCAGCAGAACACCAACACCCTGCTCGCCAGCATCCAGACCCAGAACGCGGCGCTGTACCAGGCCCAGAGCGCCGACCTCATCGGCAAGCGGGTCCAGATCACGTCGAAGAAGGTGGAACTCACGGGAGGCACGTCCACCATCGGCGTGAACATGGCCACCGACGGCAACGCCACGCTCGTCATCAAGAACGCCAACGGGGCCGTCGTGCGCACCCTGGGCCCCGGCGCCTTGGCGGCGGGGGACAGCACCCTGAACTGGAACGGCAGGGACGACGCCGGCAACCAGCTGCCCGACGGCAACTACACGGTCTCCGTCTCCGCCCGGAACGTCTACGGCGCCCCCATCACCGCCTTCACGACCACCAGCGCCGTGGTGACGGCGGTCTCCTTCGTGGACAACGAGGTGAAGGTCACCGCCGGCGGCAACCAGTATTCCCTGTCCAACATCACCCGGATTTCCAGCTAACCCCAGGAGCGCACCATGGGCCTTTATTCTTCCTTCTACGCCAGCCTCTCCGGGCTCTCCACCAACGCCTCCGCCCTCAGCGTGATCGGCAACAACCTGGCCAACCTGAACACGGCCGGGTTCAAGGGGTCCAGTTCCCAGTTCCAGGACCTCTTCAACGCCGCCATCGCCAACCAGGGCACCCAGGGCAACGGCAACCCCATGCAGGTGGGCCTGGGCGCCTCGCTGGGCTCGGTGGCCCAGGACTTCGCCCAGGGCTCCTTCCAGCAGACCGGAAGCGTCACGGACATGGCCATGCAGGGCAACGGTTTCTTCACCCTGCAGAACAAGACCGGCAGCCAGGTCTACACCCGCAACGGCAACTTCACCATCGACAAGTCCGGCTACCTGGTGGACTCCCAGGGCGACAAGGTCATGGGCTGGAACGCCAACGGCGGCGTCGTGAATCCGGGCGGCCTGCCCGCGCCCATCCTGCTGAACATGGCCGGCACCTCGGGCGGCGTGCCCACCGCAAACCTGGAGATCATCGCCAACCTGGATTCCACCGCGGCCGTGGGCTCCACGCCCTTCACGTCCACCGTGCAGGTGTACGACAGCCTGGGCGCCACCCACAGCGTGACCTTCACCTTCACGCCCACCGCCACCACCGGACAGTGGAACGTGGCCGCCACCGCCACCGACGGCGGCACCGTTTCCGGCATGCCCACCTCCCTGCAGTTCAACAGCAGCGGCGTGCTCACCAGCTACACCCTGGGCGGCGTGACCGTGACCCCCACCGCGGCCGCCCCCGCCAACCCGGTGCTCACCATCAGCGGCTGGACCAACGGCGCCGCGGCCAACACCACCAACTGGCTGCTGAGCACCCCCACCAGCTCGGGCGGCCTCACCAAGTTCCTCACCAGCTACGCCGCCGCGTCCACCACGTCGGGCAGCAGCCAGGACGGGTTCGGCGCCGGCACGGTGGCGAGCCTCACCGTCGACCAGGACGGCATGATCATCGGCAACTATACGAACGGACAAACGATCACCATGGCCCAGGTGGCCATCAGCACCTTCCTCAACGAAAACGGCCTCTCCAAGCAGGGCGGCAACAACTACATCGCCACGGTGGCCAGCGGCTCGGCCGCGGTGGGCGCGGCGAACCAGGGCGGCCGGGGCGGCGTGCTGGGGTCCAACCTTGAGCTCTCCAACGTGGACGTGGCCACCGAGCTGACCCGGATGATCATCAACCAGAACGGATACCAGGCGAACAGTCGAGTCGTGACCACCGCCAACAACCTGCTCCAGGAAGTGCTCAACCTCGTGCGCTGACACAAACTCCTGACAACATGGGGCTCCCGGGGTTAAGCTGCTACCCGGGAGCCCCATGATCGATTCCTACATTCCGACGCCTGCCAACCCCGGACGCATTCTCATCGTCGACGACCTCATCGGGAACCTCAAGATCCACGAGCGGGAGCTCCGCAGCCATCCCTTCAATCTGACCCTGGCCCAGAGCGGCGCCGAGGCCCTGGAGGTGTGCTCCCGGCTGGTCTTCGAGGGCATCCTCATGGACGTGAGCCTTCCTGGCATGGACGGCATCGAGGCCTGCCGGCAGATCCGGGAGTCGCCGCTCAACGCCGCGACCCCCCTCATCTTCATCAGCGCGGTGCGCATCGGCGAGGACTGGGTGAAGGAGGGCATCGATTCCGGGGGGATCGACTACCTGGCCAAGCCCTACGTGTTCTCCGAGCTCCTGGTGAAGCTGCGCATGATGGTCCGCCTTTCCCGCCAGCGGGAAGCGGCCCTGGCCGGGGAGCGGAACCGGGCCCTGCTGGAGGTGGCCGGCGGCACCGCCCACGAGCTGGCCCAGCCCCTGGCCGCGGCCCAGATCCTGCTGGACCGCCTCCTGAAGTCCGACGTGCCCCCCACGCCCGCCGAGCTGCGGGATCTCCGGGACTGCCTGGGGGCCACCGCCAAGGTGCTCCACCAGGTCCAGAACCTGCACACCTACATCACCAAGCCTTACGCCTCGGGCCGGATCCTGGACCTGGCCCTGAGCAGCCGTCCGCCGTACCAGTCTCCCGACGCCGATTAAACTGGAAGATCCAGCCCTGAGCTGGCCGAGGTCCCCATATGTCCGAACCTGATTACCAGCCCCTCGCGCCCCGGCGCAAGACCCGCCAGATCCTGGTGGGCGGCGTGCCCGTGGGAGGGGACGCCCCCATCACCGTGCAGAGCATGACCAAGACCGACACCCGGGACGTGGAGGCCACCGTCAAGCAGATCTACGAGTACGCCGCCGCCGGCTGCGAGATCGTGCGGGTCAGCGTGCCCACCAAGAAGGCCGGGGAGGTCTTCCACGAGATCACCGCCCGCAGCCCCATCCCCGTGGTGGCCGACATCCACTTCGACTACCGCCTGGCCCTGGTGGCCGCCGACGGGGGCGCGGCGTGCCTTCGCATCAACCCGGGCAACATCGGCGGCCAGGACCGTGTGCGGGCCGTGGTGGAGAAGGCCGGCGAAAAGGGCATCCCCATCCGCATCGGCGTCAACGCCGGCAGCCTGGAGAAGGACCTGGTGGAGAAGTTCGGCGGCACCGCCACCCCCGCGGCCATGGTGGAGAGCGCCCTCCGCCACCTGGAGATGCTGGAGAAGGAGCAGTTCTTCAACACCAAGATCAGCCTCAAGGCCTCGGACGTGGTGCGCACGGTGCAGGCCTACCGCCTCCTGGCCAGGCAGGTGGACTACCCCTTCCACCTGGGCATCACCGAGGCGGGCACGCCCTGGGGCGCCACCATCCGCAGCAGCGTGGGCATGGGCATCCTGCTGGCCGAGGGGCTGGGGGACACCATCCGGGTCTCCCTCACCGGCGACGGCGTCGAGGAGTGCAAGATCGGCCACGAGATGCTCCGGGCGCTGGACCTGCGCACGGGCGGCTTCCACATGGTCAGCTGCCCCTCCTGCGGCCGCGTGCAGATCGACCTGAACCGCGTCGCCCACGAGATCGAGGAGGGCCTGCGGGAGATCAACCACGAGGACGTGACCTACGCCGTCATGGGCTGCGTGGTCAACGGCCCCGGCGAGGCCCGGGACGCGGACCTGGGCGTGGCCGGCGGCGCGGGCGAAGGGCTCATCTACCGCAAGGGCATCCTCATCCGCAAGGTCAAGGAGGCCGACCTGGTGCCGGCCTTCCTGGAGGAGGCGCGGCGGTTCAAGGCCGAGAAGGGCGCGTGACGGGAGGCCGGCGGGTGATCGACGCGCTGTTCGCCCATCCCCTGCTGGCCTGCGGGATCTACCTGGTCCTGGAAGCCTTCCTCCCCGTGCCCTTCCAGCCCACGGCCTGGGTGGCCCGGGGGGCCATCCGGGCCTACCAGGCCACGCTGGGCCCCGCCCTGCCCACCCAGTGCAAGTTCACCCCCACCTGCAGCCACTACGGGCTGGGCTGCGTGCGCAAGTACGGGACGCTGCGGGGCGGCGCGCTCACGGCCTGGCGGATCCTCCGGTGCAACCCCTTCGGACGGGGCGGCGATGACCCGGTGCCGTGATAAGGTAGTAGCTCGCGTCAATCCAGGACCCCGCATGCCCATCGAACCTTCCAGCACCATCGAACAGCTGGCCGCCTCCAGCCAGGCCGCGATCCGCCATTTCTGCCGCATCGGCATCGACGTGCACGGCCAGCGGACCCTCACCCTCGCCGAGGCCTGCGGGCTCCAGGGGCTCGACCCGCTCAAGGTCGCCGCCGACCTGGCCGCCCTCAAGCCCACGGAGCCCCGCGACTGGATGACGGCCACCTTTCCCGAACTGGTGCACCACATCGTGCACCACCACCACGCCTTCACCCGGGAGGAACTCGCGCGCATCCAGAAGCTCCTGGACGCGGGCCTGGCCGTCCCCGGGCCCGCCCAGGCCATGCTGATTCGCCTGAAGGTCCACTTCGCCAGCCTCTCCCGGGACCTGGTGGCCCACTTCCAGATGGAGGAACGCAACCTGTTCCCCGCCATCTGCGCCGCGGAACACGGGGGCGTCACGCCCATCTCCCTCAGCACCCCCTCGGAGCAGGCCCGCACCATCTCCGCCGAGCACCAGGCCGCGGAGGAGCTGCTCCACAACATCCGCCTGATCACGTCGGACTACGAGATCACCCCGGACACCCCGGCGCACCTGCGGGCCATCTACCTGGGCCTGCGGAACCTGGAGGACGACCTCCACCTCCACCTCTTCCTCGAGAACCACGTCCTCTTCCCCAGGGCCCTGCCGGCCTGATCATTCAAGGAGCCGGTCTTGGGAGGCTGGAAGAGCAGCTGGGCATGGAGGGCGACGGTGACCGCCTGGGGGCTGGCGAGCCTTCCGCTCACGGCCGTCACCATCATCCTCGGGGCGCCCTTCCTGGGGCCCAAGCGGTCCTTCTGGACCTTCGGGCCCCTTTGGAGCCGGTCCATCTTCCGGTTCTTCGGCATGCACAACGAGCTCATCGGCTGGGAGGACCTGCCCGAGGACATCCGGGAGCGCCGCCAGCCGGTGATCTTCATGGCCAACCACGAGAGCCTCCTGGACCCGCCCGTGCTCATGGGCACCCTTCCCATCCCGGCGGTGTACCTGGCCAAGAAGGAGCTGAAGTGGATGGTCCCGGTGGGCTGGGCGGCCATGATGGCCGGCACCATCTTCATCGACCGCAGCAACCGCGAGAAGGCCGTGGCCAGCATCGCCCAGGCCGCGCGCCAGATCCACGGCGGCAAGAGCGTCGTCCTCTTCCCCGAGGGCACCCGCACCCGCACCGGGGACCTGCTCCCCTTCAAGAAGGGCGGCTTCGCCCTGGCGGTGGAAGCCGACACCCCCATCCTCCCCCTGGGCATCGGCGGCGCCTACCGGATGCTCCCCCCCGGAAGCCTCCTGGTGCGGCCGTGGACCTACGTCATCGCCGTGGGCCAGCCCGTGCAGCCCCGGGACTTCGGAACGAAGGAGGAACTCATGGCCGAAGTGAGGGCCCGCATCGTGGAGCTGAGGGAGCGGGCCCGGGCGAACGAAGGACGGACCCAGGTCTGAGGCGGGCGGTCCCCCTGGAACCGCCCGTGACCGTCAGAAGCGGGTGAAGCTCTGTTCCGTCAGCGCGTCGCCGACTGCCGTCCGGGTTGAAGCGGGGGCCTTGCGGGGCGCGGGCCGGGCCGGGCGGCCCGGCCGGGGCGTCCGGGTCTCCCGGCCCAGGCTGAAGAATTCCATGGCGGTTTGGAGTTCCTGGGCCTGGGCGTTCACTTCCTCGGAGGTGGAGGCCAGCTCCTCGGAGGCGGCGGCGTTCTGGGCCACGGCCTGGCTGATCTGCCCGATGGCGGCGTTGATCTGCCCCACGCCGGAGGTCTGTTCCGTGGAGGCGGCGGCGATCTCCTGGACCAGGTCCGCGGTCTTCTGGATGGAGGGCACGATGGTCTCCAGCAGGGCCCCGGCCTTGCCGGCCAGTTCCACGCTGCCGGTGGCCAAGGCGCTGATCTCCTCGGCCGCCACCTGGCTGCGCTCGGCCAGCTTGCGAACTTCGGCCGCCACCACCGCGAAGCCCTTGCCGTGCTCGCCGGCGCGGCCCGCCTCGATGGCGGCGTTCAGGGCGAGCAGGTTCGTCTGGTAGGCGATGTCGTCGATGATGGCGATCTTTTTCGCGATCTGCTTCATGGCGTCCACCGTCTCCTTCACGGCCGCCCCGCCTTCCACGGTGTCCCGGGCGGTGCGGATGGCCAGGTCGCCGGTGACCTTGGCGTTCTCGTTGTTCTGGGCGATGGACGCGCTCATCTCCTCCATGGAGGCGCTGGTCTCCTCGACGCTGGCGGCCTGTTCCGAGGCGCCCTGGCTGAGGGCCTGCGCCGTGGAGGTGAGCTGGTCCGAGGCCTGGACGAGGCTGGCGCAGGCTTCCAGCACCCCGCCTATGGTCTCGGAGAGCTTTTCCACCGTGGCATTGGAGGCGTCCTTGAGCCGCAGGAACTCCCCTTCGTAGTCCACGGTGATGCGCTCCGACAGGTCGCCCCGGGCCGCGGCCTCCATCACGCGCCGCACGTCGCTCAGGCCCTGCCGGCAGGTTTCGGAGAGGGTGTTGAGGGCCGTGCCCAGGGCCAGGATGTAGCCCTGGCTCCCCTCGACGGCGATGCGCTGGTGGAAGTCCCCCCGCCCCGAGGCCTCCACCACCTTCTGGGTCTCGGCCAGCACCCGGGAGAGGGTGGAGACCATGGTCTTCATGGCCGCCATCATGCTGGTGGCGTCCCCTTCGGCCACGGGAACCTCCATGCTGATGTCCCCCTGGGCCACGCGCTGGGCGATGGAGGCGGCCACGGTGGGCTCGCCGCCCACCTGGCCCTTGATGATCCGCGTGACCAGGGCCCCCAGCAGGATGGAAAGCACGAAGCACGCGGCGATGAGCGTCCCGGTCTGCCAGACGACCCGCTCGTACACGGCCTCGCCGGCCGTGTTGGCGTCGGCGGCGTTCTTCCGGTTGATCTCCACCACCTCGTTCAGGATCTTTTCCGCCGCGCCGAACTTCGGCCTCACCTCGCCGATCAGGCTCTTCTCGGCCTCCACGCGCTTGCCGGCCTCCGCCAGGGCCACCACCTTGCGCGTGGAAGCGACGTAGGGCTCCCACAGCTGGTCGAAGAGCTTCCACTGGGCCGTTTCGGCTTCGCCCATGCGGGTCTGCTTCTCCCGGGCGACCCAGTCGGCGACGTTCGTCCGGTACGCGCCCATGTGGTCGATCTGGGTGGCGCGGTAATCGTTGTCCGGCGCCAGCAGGATGTTGCCCAGGGCCCGCTGGCAGTTGGACAGGGCCAGGGTGGCGTTGTTGGTGTTGATGATGGCCAGGGTGCTGTTCCTGTACGTGTCCTCCATCATCAGGTGGATCTCGCGGGAGCCGCGGACGCCGAACAGGCCCACGACGACGGTGATGAGGGCCACGGCCACGAAGGCGGTGACCAGCTGCGTGGCGAGCCGGAGGGACTTGAACCAGGTCATGGGGTCTCCCAGGGGGGCTGAAGGGCACAGTATGGAAGGAACTATAGCCCTCGGATCCCCCGGCGCCAGGAAAGGTTTTGAAAAATTCACCCTTCCCGGCCGCCCCTTCCGGCGTCAGATCCCCAGCTTGCCGAAGGCCGCCTCCACCGGTTCGGCGTCCGGATCCCACGCCGGGATCTCCGGCCACTGGTTGCGGAAATACGTCCCCTGGCGCTTGGCGTAGGCGCGGGTGTCCAGGATGATGCGGGCGCCGGCGCCCCGGGGCTCGTCCATCCAGGTCTCGTACCCCAGGGGCCGCAGGCGGCGCAGGTGGGCTTCGGCGGGGGTGCCCTGGAGGACGGCCACCTCCTTCTGCCAGCCGGCGCGGATCATCTGGCGCACCCGGGCGGCCACCCGGTCCCGCTGGCGGTCCCGGGAGGGCATCACCAGGATGGCCCGCCAGCCTTCGGGCACGCCCCGTTCCACGCCGTCCAGGAAGCGGGAGGCGCGTCCCCCGGTGGCCAGGTGGAGGCCCAGGGCCCGCTGCACCCGGGAGCGGTCGTTGGGGTGGAGCTGGGCCGCGCGGACGGGGTCCACCGCGGCCAGGTAGCGGTGGAGGGCCGGCGACCCCAGCAGGTCCACCCACCGGCGCAGTTTCGCCGTGACGTCGCCGGGGACGTCGGGGAGCTGGGTGAGCTGGTCCCAGATGCCCCGCAGGTAGAGCCCGGACCCGGTCACCAGGACCGGGTTGGGGCAGGCGGCGATCCAGCCCCGGGCCAGCTCCCCGAAGGAGGCCGGGTTCAGGGCCGTCTCCAGGGGCAGGAGGCCGTAGCCGTGGTGGGGGATCCCGCCCTGCTCGGCCGGGGAGGGCTGGCCCGTGCCCACGGGCAGGTCCCGGTAGGCCTGGAAGGGGTCGCCGTTGACCACCTCGCCGCCGATGCGCCTGGCGATCTCGGTGGCCAGGGCCGACTTGCCCGAGGCGGTGGGGCCGAGCACCGCCACCCTAGTCAAGGCCCACCGCCAGGAGCGCGATGACGCGGGCGGCCTCGTCCCGGGCCAGCCGCGCGGCCTCCAGGGTGTGGTCCAGGGCCTGGCCGGGGTCCTGGCCCAGGCTCAGCAGCGCGCCGCACTGGGCCCGGAGGCGGTCGACGTTGCCGCCGGGGTCGGGAAGGCGGCGCTGGGCGGCGGCTTCGAGGATCTTCAGGAAGCACCGCATGGCCGAGCACGCCGCGGTGGTGGCCGCG
>DBMS01000006.1:0-590 GCA_002297665.1 Holophagaceae bacterium UBA692
GCGCGCTCGCGCTCGGCCTGGCTGAGCTTGTCCTCCAGCTCCTTGGCGCGGGCCTTGAAGGCGCTCGAGAGGGTGCCCTTCAGGAGGACGTAGAGGAGACCGGCGAAGAGGGCGAAATTGAAGGCCTTGATCCCGAACTGGCCCAGGGGGCCCAGCTCCTTGCCCATGAAGATGAAGGGGGTGTGGTGCCCGCCGCCGTGGCCTTCGCCGGCGGTCCCGTGGCCTTCCCCATGGCCTTCGGCCTTGGCCTCCTGCCCTTCGGGTTTCGCGTCATGCCCTTCGGGCTTGGCTTCGTGCCCTTCGGGGCGGGTCTGGGCGTGGCCGGCGGGTTCCTGGGACCGCAGGGCGGGGGTTCCCAGGGCGAGGCCGGCGAGAAGGGCCAGGTAGACGAACGTTCGGAGGATTTTCATCACGCCTGCCGGAGAAGATGGGAAACCATGGATTCGGAAAGGGCGTCCACCTGGGTCATGAGGTCGGCCTTGGCGGCCTCCTGCCCGGCTTTCAGCTCGGCCAGCGCGCGCTCCCGGTGGCCGGCGGATTCGGCGCGGGCCTTTTCCAGCAGGGCCTCCTTTTCGGCGGCGGCGGCGGCG
>DBMS01000006.1:631-1071 GCA_002297665.1 Holophagaceae bacterium UBA692
TCGGCCCGGCGGCTCGCGCCCGACTGGATGGCGGCTTCCCGGTCGTCCATGACCTGGATGATGGGCTTGAAGAAGACGTACTTGAGGAAGACGAAGAGGGCCGTCACCAGGACCATCACGAAGAGGAGCGTCCCGGGGTCGATCTTCATGGGATCGGGCAGCGCGTCCATGAATCCTTGGGGTTCGCCCGCATGAAGCATCCCCGCCCCGCCAATCGACATCAGAACATCAGGTAGCACGGATTCCTCCAATCGGCCTGCGTTTCCCCTCGGCTCGGACCACCCGGGGCGCGGGCAGGAAGGTCCTTGATAAGGGAGCCAGACATTCTCTCAACTTCCCCGCGATACCTCAAGCCGGGGATTTAGCCTTGACGGTGCGGGAGGGCCATGAGAGTATCTAGGTTCGGCGATACGGGCGATTAGCTCAGTCGGTAGAGCAGC
>DBMS01000006.1:1116-1495 GCA_002297665.1 Holophagaceae bacterium UBA692
TCGAGCCCCGTCAGCCCCGCCAGTAAAAGGATGCGCCCTCGCCACGAGGGCGCGTTTTTTTAGGGAGCCACCCCATGAAACTCCCCATCGTAGCCCTGTGTGGTCGTCCCAACGTGGGCAAGTCTACTCTTTTCAATCGGCTGACCCGGAGCCGGGCGGCCCTCGTGCACGACCTTCCGGGCATGACCCGGGACCGCAGCTACGGGCGGGTGACCTGCCTGGACGAGGCCGGCGACCCCACGGAGGTGTTCGAGCTGGTGGACACCGGCGGGCTGGATTTCGACGGGGGCGACGTCATCACCCAGGGAATCACCCGCATCGCCGAGGCGGCCATGCAGGAGGCCCACGTCCTCATCCTCATGGTGGACGCCCACGACGG
>DBMS01000006.1:1553-2313 GCA_002297665.1 Holophagaceae bacterium UBA692
CACATCCTCTCCTCCGCCCACGGGGACGGCGTGCCCGAGCTGCTGGAGCGCATCAAGGTCCATCTCCCCTTCCACCGCACCCCGGAGGAGGCCGAGGTCCACGACCCCGGCGACGAGCTTCGCTTCGCCGTNNGTGGGACGGCCGAACGTTGGCAAGTCCTCGCTCGTCAATAAGTTCCTTGGCTACGAGCGGAGCCTCGTGAGCGCGGTGGCCGGCACCACCCGGGACACGGTGGACACGGTGTTCCAGGTGGAGGACCGCATCTACCGGCTCATCGACACCGCCGGCATCCGCCGCAAGGGCAAGACCACCGAGGGCGCCGAGAAGCTTTCGATCCTCAAGGCCAAGCAGGCCATGGCCCGCGCCGACGTCTCCCTCCTGCTGGTGGACGCGGTGGAGGGCGTCACCCACCAGGACGCGGTCATCGCCGGCTACGCCCACGACGCGGGCGCCGCCGTGATCATCGTGGTGAACAAGTGGGACCTGGTGGAGAAGGACACCTTCACGTCCCTGGCCATGGAGGACCGGATCCGCCAGGACCTGGGCTTCCTGCAGCACTCGCCCATGATCTTCGTGTCGGCCCTCACCGGCCAGCGGGTCTCCAAGATCTTCGCCCTGATCCACGACGTGGCCGACGCCCACGCCCGGCGCATTCCCACCAGCAAGCTCAACACCTTCCTGCGGGATGCCGTGTCGAACTTCCCCCCGGCGGCGGTGGAGGGCCTCAAGCCCAAGCTCTACTTCATGACCCAGGTGGGC
>DBMS01000006.1:2404-2614 GCA_002297665.1 Holophagaceae bacterium UBA692
CAAGCGCGGCGTGGGCGAGGGCCAGGACGAAGGCACCGCGAAGGTCCGGCGGATCCTGGATCCCGGCGAGGGCCTGAAGCCCAGCCGGAGCGCCGAGGCCAGGTCCCATTCCACCCAGGGCCCCCGGTCCCGCGGGTCCAACCGGCCCAGGACCGAGGGGGACGCGGAGGCGCCGCGTGCGCCCCGCACGCCCAAGGCCCCGGCCCGGCC
>DBMS01000111.1:0-188 GCA_002297665.1 Holophagaceae bacterium UBA692
CAGGAAGACCGGAACGGCCCCGGATCCCGCCTCCGCCAGGGGGCCGTGGTCCGCCACCCGCAGGTCCTTCTCCCGGAACCAGACCAGGGTGGTCAGGCGTTTTTCCTTGATTCCGCTAACCATTCCACCTCCGGGTGGGGCCCGCCCATTTCGGATAACCTGGAGTCGAAACGGAGAGGCCCATGCCC
>DBMS01000111.1:273-6787 GCA_002297665.1 Holophagaceae bacterium UBA692
CAACATGGACACCATCACCGAGGACGCCATGGCCGACTTCATCGGCGGACGGGGCGGCATCGGCACCCTGCACCGGTTCTGCTCCATCGAGGAGAACGTGGCCATGTTCCTGCGCTGCAAGACGCGGGTCTTCTGCTCGGTGGGCACCTCCGAGAAGGAGATGGAGCGGGTGGAGGCCCTCAAGGACGCGGGGGCCCAGTACTTCTGCGTGGACGTGGCGCACGGGCACGCCAAGTACGTGGGCAAGATGATCAAGCGCATGCGCCAGATGCTGCCCAACGAATGCATCATGGCGGGCAACGTGGCCACCTACGCCGGCGCGGACTACCTGGCCTCGGTGAAGGCCGACATCATCAAGGTGGGCATCGGGCCGGGCAGCGTCTGCACCACCCGCATCAAGACCGGCTTCGGGGTGCCCCAGGTGACCGCCATCCAGGAGTGCGCCCGGGCCGACCGGTCCATCGTGGCCGACGGCGGCATCCGCTACCCCGGCGACATCGTGAAGGCCCTGGCCTTCGGCGCCGACTTCGTGATGGTGGGCGGCATGCTGGCCGGCACCCGGCCTACGCCGGGCGACCCCATCCTCAACGAGAAGGGCGAGCCCACCCACAAGAGCTACCGGGGCATGGCCAGCAAGGAGGCTGCGGACGACCACCTTGGCGGTCTGACCGGCTGGAAGACCGCCGAAGGGGTGGCCACCAAGGTGCCGTACCGGGAGGACGAGGAGGAGATCATCGCGGACATCGTCGGCGGCCTGCGCTCCGGCCTCACCTACGCCGGAGCCAACACCATCCGGGAACTGCAGCGCAAGCTCAACTACATGGTCGTCTCCCCCGCCTCGCGCGTGGAGAGCCTGCCCCACAAGCTGATGCAGTAGGGGACGGACATGGCCGACAAGCGCTACTTCAGCTACAACGAGATCCACCGCACCGTGGCCGCCCTGTCCCGCGAGATCCTGGCCAGCGGTTTCGACCCCGACGTCACGGTGGCCATCGGCACCGGCGGCTTCATTCCCGCGCGCATCCTCAAGACCTACCTGAAGAAGCCCATCCTCACCGTGGGCGTCAAGCTCTACGGGGACGACAACACCATCGAGGGCGGCCCCTCCAAGGTGCAGTGGATCGACGAGGTGGAGCGCAAGCTCAAGGGCCGCAGGGTCCTGCTCATCGACGAGGTGGACGACACGCGCACCACCCTGGCGTACTGCCTGCGCGAGCTCCTCTCCCACCAGCCCGCGGAGATCGCGGTCGCGGTGCTGCACTGCAAGGACAAGGAGAAGCTGGACCAGATCCCGCCCCAGGTGACCCGCTACTGGGCCGGACAGCACCTGGACGACATCTGGGTGGTCTATCCCTGGGACGCCGTGGACATCGACGACCATTCCAGCCGGGCGGGTTCGTGAGCGGCTTGGGAAATCTTCGGGGTCTTTTAATTTGAAGTTGCGAAATGATTGGATTTTAATTGTGCATTAAAACAAGTTATATAAGTCCGTATGGGCGTAATCCTTAGAAATAAGTGCTTCCAAAATCCATATATGAGCTTATCTTTCCCTTGAGGTCCACAAATCCGTCCGGCCGGACGGACGTGGAAATCAGGAGGAACCGATGAACCAAGTCGTCGCCCGTTACCTGGATGGCCACCTCCTCAAGGGCCATACGGTCGATTTCCTCCCCACCAGCGACCGCTTCCACCTGTTCCCGGCCGGGTCCTACCCCGGCTCGAGGCCCCTGGAGATCGACGTGCACGACCTCAAGGGCGTCTTCTTCGTGAAGAACCTGCAGGGCAACCCCGCGCACGTGAAGCGCAACATCTTCGAGCCCACCAACCTCACCCCCGGCAAGAAGATCCGGGTGGTGTTCAAGGACGGGGAGGTGCTCCTGGGGCATGCCCAGGGCTACCACCCCGAGCGCAAGGGCTTCTTCATCATGCCGGCGGACCAGAGGAGCAACAACGAGCGTTGCTACGTGGTCTCCTCCGCCACCCGGGAGGTGTCGGTCATCGCGTCCTGAACATGAGGTCCAGGTCCTCCTTGAGGCCCTGGAGGTCCTCCTCGTGCTCCACCTCCTGGGTGAGGATGGTGAGCGCGATGTTGTACGTGACGGGATCGGCCTCGCGGGTGATGTCCATCAGGTTCTTGTAGACCGAGATGGCGCACTGCTCCCCGGCGATGTTCTGGTCCAGCAGCGTGCCCACGTAGGGGTCGGCCGGGGCGTCGTAGGCGCAGGGGCTGAACTCGGTCCACTGGGCGGGGGTGAGCACCGGCGTGCCCCCCAGCTGGATGATGCGGTTGCTCAGGAGGAGGGCGTGGCCCAGTTCCTCGGTGGCGTGGAGGTTCAGCTCCGCGGCCACCGCGTCCTTCATGGGGCCCTTGATGAGCTTGGCGCCCAGCCAGTACTGGTAGTAGGCCAGCCACTCGCTGGCGTAGGCGGCGTTGAGCAGCTTGAGGAGTTCGTTGACGTCCATCCCGACGATCGAGGTTCCGCGCGTTCCCATGGGAGTCTCCTTCGGGGCCAAGGATACCCCAGTTGTGATCGACTTGCATGGCGCCCTCGCTACAATCCACTGTCCTGAAAAATCGGAAACGCCGGAGGCTCGCATGTTCGACATTGAAGGGTCCATGGACCAGCAGATCCTCGCCGAAGGCAGGACGCGGCCGGCCGTGATCTTCCCCGAAGCCCTGGATCCCCGCATCATCGAGGCCGCCTGCAACCTGACCCGCTTCGCCCGGCCCGTGTTCCTGGCCACCGAGGCCGAGGTGCGGGAAGTCATCGCCCGGGACCTGGCCCACCTGGACGCCACCCGCGTGGCCTTCGCCCTCTCCGAGAGCGCCTTCGTGGACATCGGCAAGCGCCCCGACCTGGTCGAGCAGTTCGCGCGGCTCCACCAGGAGGAGCAGCGCGCCGCGGGCCGCGAGGTGAACCTGTTCGACGCCATGTGCTGGGCCTCGGTGCCCGTGAACTTCGGCATCAGCGCGGTGGCCCAGGGCCACGCGGACACCGTGGTGGGCGGCGTGGCCACGGGGGAGAAGCAGTTCTTCCGGCCCATGCTCCAGGCGCTCCGGGCCCAGGAGCACTGCTGCGAGGCGGGGATCTTCGTCCTTCCCGACGAGCATCCCCGGGACATCATGAACGAGAATATCGTCGTGTTCGGGGACGTGGGCGTCAACGCCGTCATGACCCCCGAGGCCCTGGCGGCCGCGGCCGTGGGCACCTGCGCCATCGCCCGCGACCTCATTCCCGAATCCGTGCTGCCGGTGATCCACGGCGCCATCGTCTCCTATTCCAACCGCGGCTCCGACGAGGGCCCCGGCCCAGACCTGGTGCGCCAGGCCACCGCCCTGGTGCCGGCCCTGCTCGAGCAGCGCGTGCAGCGCGGCGAGCGCTACCGGTCCATCCAGATCGAGGGCGAGGTGAAGGTGAACGTCGCCCTCTCCCAGCGTTCGGCCACCTACTACCAGGGCGGCAAGGACGTGAAGTGGCCGGGCTCGGCCAACGTGATCATCTGCCCCAACCTCGACATGGGCAACCTGCTCTACCACCTCTACGCCACCCGCTTCCCCGACGCCAAGAAGTTCCCCGTGCTCTTCGGCCTGCGCTTCAAGGGCGTGGACCTGGCCATGGACTGCACGCCCGAGGACATCCGCCTGGCGGTCAAGGCCTCGGTGCTTCGCATGCTGAAGTACGGCGCCTGGGACGAGACGCCCAAGGACACCTTCTTCCGCCGCTACCGGGTGCTCGCCATCAACCCCGGCTCCACCTCCACCAAGATCGCCTTCTTCGAGGGCGACAAGGAGCGCTTCACCCAGGAACTGCAGCATTCCGCCGAGGAGCTGGCGCCCTTCGAAGGCAAGAGCATCACCGCCCAGTTCGCGTTCCGCAAGGACGCCATCCTGAAGTTCCTGGCCGACAGCGGCCTCACCGTGGACGCCCTGGACGCCGTCTCGGGCCGGGGCGGCCTCCTGTGGCCCATGTCCCACGGCACCTTCACCGTCAACGACGCCATGGCCCGGGACCTCCTGGACGGCGTGCAGGGCGACCACGCCTCGAACCTGGGCGGCCTCATCGCCCGGGAGCTGGTGGCCGGCTCAGCCCGCCCCGCCTTCATCGTGGACCCGGTGGTGGTGGACGAGGTGGACGAGGTCGCCCGGATAACCGGCGTCAAGCGCATCCGCAGGGTCGTCATCAGCCACGCCCTCAACCAGATCGCCACGGCGCGCCGCTACGCCGAGGAGCAGGAGACCTTCTACGAGCGCATCAACGTCGTCGTCGCCCACCTGGGCGGAGGCATCTCCGTGGGCGCCCACTGCAAGGGACGCTACGTGGACGTGAACAACGCCCTGGACGGCGAGGGCCCCTTCACCCCCCAGCGCTCCGGGTCCCTGCCCGTGGGCCAGCTCATCGACCTGTGCTTCTCGGGGGAGCTCACCCGCGACGAGCTCAAGCGCCTCAACAAGGGCCGGGGCGGCCTCATCGACCTGCTGGGCACCGCCGACCTGCGGGCCCTGGAGGCCCGCTACCTGGCCGGGGAGGCCGAGGTGGTGCTGGTGATGGACGCCATGGCCTACCAGATCGCCAAGTGGATCACCTCCCTCCTGCCCGCCTTCAAGGGCCAGCCGGTGGACCGGGTGCTCCTGACCGGCGGCATGGCCCGCTGCCGGCCCACCGTGGACTACATCCGCAAGGCCATCGCGGCCATGGGCTGCGGGGTCACCGTCTACCCCGGGGAAAATGAAATGGCCGCCCTGGCCAAGGGCGCCCTCCGGGTCCTGGCCGGCAAGGAAACCGCAAAGACTTATACCGGGCGGGTCCAATAATCCCCGCATGCCGGGAGGCCTTCGGCAGCCCCTGATAAATTAACATTTGCTTAAAAAATGGGCATATATTGCGGGCTTCAAGCTGAATATTAATTATTTTTGCCCGGACTTTCGCCTCCTCCGGCAGGTTGCGAATTCCGGGGATCACCCTATCTTGATATCCCCGGTCGAGACGGGACCCGCGTGGCGGGAGGTGGCCGTGTCCGAAGGAACGACGATGAACGTGCTGGCCCTGGAGACGTTGCTCCAGGACGTGGCGCCGCCGTTCCAGGATGACGTCCTGACCGTGCTCGTGAAGGAGGGGTTCGAGATCACGCGTGGTATTCCCAACCTGCAACTGCCCCAGGAGGTCGACGAGTCGATCGGATGGCTGGCGGACGCCCGGTTCGGGGATACCTGGGCCCGGCTCCACCGCCTGCTGGTTCACGCGGCGTCGGACGGGACCCTGGTGGATCTGAGTTTCGGGGCCGGCAGCTCCTGAGGGGGGATTGTGCTGCCGGCCCCGCGGGGGAAGGGCTACTTGGCGGTGAGGGCCGCCAGGGTGATGGAATAGAGCTTGGTCCGGACGCTGTCGCCCCGGGAGCTGAGGATGCAGGGGGCCTGGGCCCCGGCCACCATGGCCGCCAGTTCGCACCCGGCGAGCTTGCTGCTGGTCTTGTAGAACACGTTGCCGGCGTCGATGTTGGGGAACACCAGGCAGTCCGCGTCCCCGGCCACGTCCCCGGCGATGCCCTTGGTGGCGGCGGATTCGGCGTCCACGGCCACGTCGAGGGCCATGGGGCCGTCCACCGAGGCGCCCTTGATCTGGCCCCGCTCGGCCATCTTCGCGATGATCGCCGCGTCCACGGTCGCCTGGACCTTGGGGAGCACCTGCTCGGAGGCCGCGATGAGCGCCACCTTGGGCCGGGCGATGCCCAGGGCCTGGGCCACGCCCACGACGTAGTTCGTGATGGCCACCTTCTCCTTGAGGTCGGGATAGGGCAGCACCGCCACGTCGCCGCAGACGATGAGCTTGGGGTAGGTCGGGAACTGGATGACCGACACGTGGGAGAGGATGGCGCCGGGCTCCATGAGGCCGGCTTCCTTGTTCAGGATGGCGCGCATGTACTTGTCCGTGCTCACCAGGCCCTTCATGAGGATCTGGCCGCCGGCGCTCTTGACCAGGGCCACGGCCTTGGCGGCGGCGCGGGTGTCGACGGGCTCGTGCACGAAGGTGAACCTGGCGGGATCGAAGCCGTGGTCGGCGCACACCCGGCGCATCACGTCCTCGTCGCCCACCAGCGTGGCCTCGACGATGCCGCGCTCCACGGCGTCGTGCACCGCCTCAATGGTGTGCGAATCGTTGGCGTAGGCGGCCACCAGCCGCCGGCGGGGCCTGGCCTTGACGGCTTCGAGCATCTGTTCGAGACGGGTGATGGACATCAAGACCTCCGGTGGCGTTGCGTTCAAGGCGTCGTGAGAAGTGTACAACGGCCTTCCGACCGCCCCGGGGCGTTGTGACGCCCATCATCCGGTAGGATGGAGCCATGGCGAATCCACTGGCAGTGATCCTTGGGGGCGGGCCGGGCATCGGCCTCGCCGCGGCGCTCCGCTTCCGCCGGGAAGGCTATCGCGTGGCCCTGGTGGCCCGCCCCGGCGACGACCTGGAGGGTTTCGGGCGGGCCCTGGACGGCGGCCTCGTCCTGGGCGCGGACCTGGCCG
>DBMS01000015.1 GCA_002297665.1 Holophagaceae bacterium UBA692
GGACCCAGGTGGGTCGCCCTCATCCCGAGGAACCTCTCCGAAACCATCGGAAGCCCCCGGCGGGGACCGCCTGGAGGGGCCGAAAGATCCAGACCGCAGTGCCCGGAAGGCCCTTGCGGGGCTTTCCGGGCCGAGGCGGGTCGGACCTACCAGATGGCCTTGATGCCGATCTGCATTTCGCGGGTGCGGTTCTTGTCCACGGTGGCCAGCTGGCCGAAGGCGGGGCTGGGGGCGCCGGCGGAGGTGTTGGCCTGGTAGTTGCCGGTGGGCACCTGGAAGTCGGCCTTGTTGAAGAGGTTGTAGACGTCGATGATGCCCTGCAGGCGGATGGACTTGTACACCTGGAAGGTGCGGGAGAGGCGGACGTCGAACTGGGTGTAGTTGGGCTGGCGCATGTCGTTGCGGACATGGCCGGCGTAGATCTTGTTGATCATGCCGTCGCCGTTGAGGTTGCGGGCGTCGTAGGCGGTGAAGGGCAGCCCGGTGTTGAACAGGGCGCGCACGGAGCCCTCGATGCCGAGGACGATGGGGAAGTACGCCACGGCGTTGGCCACCACGCGGCGGTCGCTGTCGCCGTAGCCGAAGTTGGAGCCCACGTCCTGGGGATCGGGGGTGAGGGAGGAGCCCAGCTCGCTGGAATAGTTGCCCGCGGAGGTGTAGGTTCCGCGCTCGAACGAGCCGGTGTCCTGGGCCTTGGACCAGGTCACGTTGGCCAGCAGGCCCAGGTTCTCGGCCCAGGTCTTCTTCACGGTGGCGCTCAGGCCGCGGTAGAAGCCGTAGCCGTCGGTCTTGACCAGGTAGACGTCGCTGAACCCGCCCACGGGGTTGCCCGGGACCACGGCGCCCTTGCCGAAGTTGACGACGCGGCCGCGGATGGTGGCGGTGCCGGGGCGGGTGGCGGTGCTCCAGGTGTTGATGCCGGGGGTGTAGCCGTCGTTGTAGGGGGTCCCGCCGGTCTGGGTCAGGTTGATGTTCTCGAAGCGCTGGAGGTTGTAGTAGTTGACGTAGCTGGCCGTGAGGCCGACGGTGAGGTTGTTGCCCAGGTCGTGCTCGATCCCGATGCTGATCTTGCGGGAGCGGGACAGCTTGTTGTCCGGATCCCACAGGGACGTGGGGGAGGACCCGGCGGTGAAGGCGGGGTTGGTGGCCAGGGTCGCGAGCTCGGCGTCGGTGAGCTTGCGCATGTTCGTGGTGGAGCCGATGACGTTGTTGGCGCTGAGCAGGCCCGAGTTGAAGAGGTTGAGCATGGCGGTGTTGGGCGCCGCCGCGGTGCCGCGGTTGAGGGTGAAGCTGTAGTTGGTGATGATCTGGCCGTTGCCGGTCATGGTGTTGGAGTGCAGGAGGAGCGGGGTGGGGCTGGTGAAGTAGCCGAGGCCGCCGCGCACCACCGTGCGGCCCTTGCCGTCCACGTCGAAGCTGAAGGCGAAGCGGGGGTCCACGGTGTGGCCGCCCATGCCCTGGTCCAGGCCCTTGAAGTTCGGGTTGGGGTGCGGGTTGTCGGAGAAGCTCTGGCTCAGGGTGCGAAGGCCGGCGGTGAGCAGGAGGCGGTGGTCCAGCAGGCCCGAATACTGGCCTTGCAGGAAGAAGGAGGCCCACTTCGTGGTCATGGGGATGCGGCCCGAGTAGGGGCTGACGGCGCCGTTGTACTGCACGGTGCCGTTGTTGGTGGTGGAGGTGAGGGTGCCGTTGGCCCAGTCCGCGGCCGAGCCGTAGGTGCCGAAGTTCCAGGCGCCGGCGTTGTTCTGGAAGAACTGGTTGTCCTCGTCCACCTTGGTGAGGTCCAGGCCGCCCTTGACCTGCCAGTCCCCGCGGTTCCAGGTGGTGGAGGTGTAGAACTGGGTGGTGAGCTCGTTGCTCTCCCGGGGCGTGGAGGTCTTGGTGCCGAACGCCATGAAGGAGGTGCTCTGGGGGATGGAGATGGAGGGGGTGCCGGGGTAGGCGTTGCCCGTCATGGGCCGGGCTTCCCGGGCGAACTGGATGCGGCTTTCGGTGAAGAGCTCGGGGGTCCAGATGTCGTTGGCCTCGAGCACCCAGCTGATGGACTGCACGCGGGTGGGGATGTTGTTGGACTCGGCGTTGTTGGGGACCGCGCTGGTGTTGGTCAGCGTGTCGGTCATGTTCTGGTAGTTGGTGCGCAGCACGAAGCGGTGGTTGGCGTTGAGGCTGTAGTCCAGGCGGGCGAAGTACACCGTGTTGGTGTTCTCCATGGGGTAGGGATGGGCGGCGATGCCCTGGCCGGGGTTGCCGAATTCGTCGCCCAGGGTCAGGCCGCTCTTGTTCGTGACGACGTGGCCCAGGCGGGACGCGTACAGCCGGTCGAAGTCGGCCTGGCTCATGCCCGTGGCGGCGGTGATGGGCGTGGGGATGGGGTTGGAGGTGATGCTCTTGTGGAAGCGCTCCACGCCCACGAAGTAGTAGAGCCTGTCCTTGATGATCGGGCCGCCCACGTTGAAGTTGATGTTGCTGGAGTCGTTGAAGCGCTGGAGGTTGGCGGGGGTGTTGAAGGTCCTCGAGGCGTCGTAGGGCACGCCCTTGGGGGCGGCGGACCAGCTGGTCTTGCGCATCTCGTAGAGGGCGCTGCCTGTGAACTCGTTGGTGCCACCCTTGGTGATGGCGTTGATGGTGGCGCCGGCCTGGCCGTATTGCACGTCGTAGCCGTTGGTGACCACCTGCAGTTCCTTGATGGTGTCGGCCCCGAAGATGAAGGGGGTGTAGACGCCCCCGCGCTGTTCGTTGAAGAAGGCGGAGTTGTTGGAGGCTCCGTCGATCTGCACGGCGTTGAAGATCTGGCGGCCGCCCTCGACGATGAGACGGGGCGTGCCGCTCATGCCCTGGCCGGCGGTGACGCCGGGGGTCAGGCGGGCCATGTCCGTGAAGTTGCGGCTGACCAGGGGCACCTGCTCCACGAGCTTCTGGTCCACCTGGGTCATGGTGACGGTGCGGCTGGGGTCGATGTCGGTGGTGGTGGCCACCACGGCCACCGTGGCGCCCATTTCGGCGGAATCCATGACCGGGTTGACGGTGGTGGCGTTGCCCAGGGTGACCCGGACCTTCAGGTCCTTCAGGGTCTTCATGCCCTTGGCCATGAAGGTGATCTCGTAGGTGCCGGTGGGCAGCAGGGGCAGCTGGTAGTCCCCCTTCGCGCCCGTGACGGCGGTCTGGCCGTAGCCGGTCTCGACGTTGCGCACGGTGACCGTGGCGGCGGCGATGGGCTTCTTCTGCTGGCTGGTGACGGTGCCGCGGACGGCGCCGGTGGTCTGGCTGACCTGGGCCTGGGCCACCGTCAGACAAGCAAGCGGCGTCAGGGCAAGAAGACTCAGTCTCTTCTTAAACATCAAGGCTCCCCAGTGGAGGTTGGTGGTTTGGCTGTTAGGCCGTGGATGGGTTGAATGATTGTGTACGGAATCCCCAGGAACGGAATGTCCAAACTGTAAATTTCCGCAAAAAAAGCAGGCCGCCGTGGGAACCTTCCGGCGGCCTGCCTCATGTACCTGGATTTGATTAGCGGATCTTCAACGCCTCAATGAGAAATGCATACACATCCGCCTTCTCTTCGAGGATCTTGGCGGTGGGCTTGCCGGCGCCATGACCGGCGTTTGTGGCGATGCGGGTGAGGATGGGCGCGGGGCCGGCCTGGGCCGCCTGGAGGGTGGCCGTGAACTTGTGGCTGTGGGCGGGCACGACCCGGTCGTCATGGTCGCTGGTCAGGACCAGGGTCGGCGGGTAGGCGGTGCCGGGCTTCACGTTATGCAGGGGGGAGTAGGCCAGGAGGGTGCGGAAGCCCTCGGGGGTCTCGCTGGAGCCGTAGTCGCCCTTCCAGCCCCACCCCACGGTGAACTTGTGGAAGCGCAGCATGTCCATGACGCCCACCTCGGGCACCGCGGCGCCCCAGAGGTCCGGGCGCTGGTTCAGGCAGGCGCCCACCAGGAGGCCGCCGTTGCTGCCGCCGTTGATGGCCAGGCGGGGGGTCGAAGTGTAGCGATTCTTGATGAGCCATTCACCAGCGGCGATGAAGTCGTCGAAGACGTTCTGCTTGTTGGCCAGGCGGCCCGCGTCGTGCCAGGCCTTGCCGTATTCCCCGCCGCCCCGAAGGCTGGGCTGGGCGTAGACGCCGCCCATTTCCAGCCAGGCGATGCGCACGGCCGAGAAGGAGGGGTTCAGGGACACGTCGAAGCCGCCGTAGCCGTACAGGAGCGTGGGGTTGTTCCCGTCCAGGACCAGGCCCTTGCGGTGCACCAGGAACATGGGGATCTTCGTGCCGTCCTTGCTGGGGTAGAACACCTGGGTGACCACGTAGGCCGCCGGGTCGAAGGCGACCTTGGGGGCGTGGAGGAGCCTGGAGGCGCCCGTGGCGAAGTCGTAGCGGTAGATGGCCGGGGGGGCGTTGAAGGACGTGTAGGTGTAGAAGGCTTCCCGGTCCTGGATCCTGCCGTGGAACCCGCCGGCGGAACCGACGCCGGGGAGGGCCAGCTCCGAAAGGCGGGCGCCCTTGAGGCCGTGGAAGGTGATCACGGTGTGGGCGTCCCGCATCCAGTTGGCCACGAAGCGGCCGCCCACCAGGGAAACGCCCTGCAGGACGTCGGTGCCGGGGGCCTGGGGGATGAGCTCGGTCCAGTCCTTGGGGTCCGGACGGCTGACGCGGATGGCCACCAGGCGTCCCCGGGGGGCGCCCTTGTCCGTCTTGAAGTAGAAGGTGTCGCCCTTGGACCCCACGGGGGTGTAGCGGGCGTCGAAGCGGTCCAGGAACGGCACCACCTTGGCGCCGGGCTCTTTCAGGTCCTTCACGAAGACGGCGTGCTCCGGGGCGTCGCCCTTGGAGACGTGGATGGTCAGCCACCGGCCGTCGTCGGAGACGTCGGGGGCCAGGTACCACTCGGGCTGGTCGGGGCGCTCGTACACCAGGGCGTCGTCGGCCTGGGGCGTGCCCATGGCGTGGAATTTCACCTTCGGGCTCTTGGTCACGCCCTTGAGCGCGTCCCCCTGGCCGGGGGCGGCGTAGGCCACGTAGAAGAAGCCCGTTCCCTTGCGGTTCCAGGCCACGTTGGCGAACTTGGTCCACTGGAGCTCGTCGGGGAGGTCCTTGCCGGTGGCGACGTCCCGCACCTTCCAGGTCTTCCAGTCGCTTCCCGCCGAGGCCACGGCGTAGGCGACCAGCTTCCCGTCCGGGCTGGGGCTCATGCCGGCGAGGGCCATGGTGCCCTCCTTGCTCAGGGTGTTGGGGTCCAGCAGGACCTTGCCGGGCTTGGCGGGGTCGGGGGTCACGAACACCACGGCCTGGTTCTGGAGCCCAGAATTGTGGGAATAAAAGTAGTTGTGGCCCTCCTTGCGGGGGGCGGTGAACTTCTCGTAGTCCTGCAGGGCCCGCAGGCGCTCCAGGATGGCCTGGCGCCGGGGGATGGCCGCCAGGTGGGCCGAGGTGACCTGGTTCTGGGCCGCGACCCAGGCCTTGGTCTCGGGGGCGTTGTCGTCCTCCAGCCAGCGGTAGGGGTCGGCAACCTTGGTGCCGAAGTAGTCGTCGACCTGGTCGCACTTGCGCGTGGCCGGCGCCGGCGCGGCGGCGACCAGGGTCGTTGCCACGAGACAGGATAGGAGCGTTCGCATCGGTCCTCCGGGAAGGACCTTTAGCCTATCATTACGAGGCATGTCCCGTCACGCCCGGGATGCGTGCCGGCGAAATGGGACCGCGGCGGGTCCCCCTTCACTAGCGGACCGATTCCAGCAGGCGCTTGCGGGTGTACGGCACCAGCCCTCCCGCGTCGATGATGGCCTGCCGGGCCTCGGGGAGCCGGACGGTGTCGAAGGTCTTCCCGGTGGTGAGGTTGGTGACCTTGTCCACCTGGATGTCCAGGTCGTGGCCCTCCTCGGCCTCGATGGCCGGGCACAGGACGACGTTCAGGCCCAGGTTGATGGCGTTCTGCAGGAAGATCCGGCTCATGCTGCGGGCGACGATGTTGAGTTCGTAGCCCTTGAGGGCGGAGGCGGCCTGCTCCCGGGAGGAGCCGCAGCCGAAGTTGTGGTCCGCGACGATGGCCGAGCCCTTGGGGAACTGTCCGGCCCGGAGCTTCTCGTTGAGTTCGGTGCGGTTGGCGAAGCAGAACTGGGGGGTCTCGGTGGGCAGGACGGTGGCCATGTAGCGGCCGGGGTAGATGTCGTCGGTGGAGATGTCGGCTTCCAGCTTGATGATGACTTTGCTCATGGTCTTCTCCTCAGGCCTGGCGGGGATCGGTGATGACGCCGGTGATTGCCGACGCCGCGGCCACGGCGGGGCTGCAGAGGTACACCTCGGACTTGGGGTTGCCCATGCGGCCCTTGAAGTTCCGGTTGGTGGTGGAGAGCGCGGTCTCGTCGTCCCCCAGGGCGCCTTCGTGCACGCCCAGGCAGGGGCCGCAGCCCGAGTTCATGACCACGGCGCCGGCCTTCATGAAGTCCTGGATGTAGCCCTTGTCCATGGCCTGGCCGAAGATCTTGCCGGAGGCGGGGAACACCAGCATGCGGGTGCCTTCGGCCACCTTCTTGCCGCGCAGGATGCCGGCGGCGATGGCCAGGTCGTCCAGGCGGCCGTTGGTGCAGGAGCCGATGACGATCTGCTGCACCGGCTTGCCGGCCACCAGGGCGATGTCCTTGACGTTGTCCACGGTGTGGGGGCATGCGATCTGGGGGGCCAGGGCGCTCACGTCGATCTCCACCACGCGCTCGTAGACGGCATCGGCGTCGGGGGTGACGGGGGCGATGGCGTCGGTGACGCCGGCCTCCTCGCGCAGGTAGCGCATGGTCTCGCCGTCGGCGGGCACGATGCCGCTGGTGGCGCCGGCTTCCACGCTCATGTTGCAGATGGCCAGGCGCCCGGAGGTGGTCATCTTCCGGATGGTCTCGCCGTGGAATTCCAGCACGCGGAAGTTCGCGCCCTGGGCGGTGAGCACGCCGATGAGGTGGAGGATCAGGTCCTTGGGGCCCACCATGGGGGCGAAGTCGCCCTTGACCACCACCTTGATGGTGGCGGGCACTTCGATGTTGACGGCGTAGCCCAGGGTCCAGGCGGAGGCCATCTCGGTGGCGCCCACGCCGAAGGAGAAGGCGCCCAGCGCCCCGTGGCTGGTGGTGTGGCTGTCGGTGCCCACGATGACGAAGCCGGGGCGCACGTAGCCGTACTCGGGGAGGATCTGGTGGCAGATGCCGCCCACGTCGCCGCGCACGTCATGGAACTTGGAGATGCCGTGCTGCGTGACGAAGCCGCGGATCTTCTTCTGGTTGGTGGCGGTCTTCGGGCTTTCCGCGGGAACGCGGTGATCGAAGATGATGGCGATGCGGCTGGGGTCCCAGGGCCTGGCCTCGATGCCGGTGCCCTCGTGGATGGCCTCGAACTGGCTGATCACCAGGGCCGCGTTCTCGTGGGACATGGCCAGGTCGACCTTGGGCTCGAGCACGTCGCCGGCCTTGACCGCATCGCGCCCGGCGGCGCGGGCGAGGATCTTTTCCACAACTGTCATACCCATGGGGGTTCCTCCTAGATGACGCCCTTGGACTTGAGTTCAGCGCGGGCGGCCTCGTCCAGGCCGGCGCGTTCGTAGATCTCGGCATTGTGCTGGCCCAGGGTGGGCGGCGGGGCGACCACGTCCCCGGAGCAGGCGCCGAACAGGGCGGTGAGGCCGAAGACCTCGATCTCGCCCACGCCGGGGACCTGGGTCTTCTGGAGCACGCCCCGGTGCTGCACCTGGGGCTGGCGCAGGGCCTCCTTGAGGCCGAGGATGGCGCCGCTGGGCACGTCGTGGGCGTTGAGCTTGGCCACCCACGCTTCCGTGTCGTCGCCCTGGAGCCGCGCCTCCAGCAGGGGGGTGAGTTCCTTGCGGTTCTTCTTGCGGGTGTCCCGCTCCTGGAATCGCGGGTCGGCCTTGAGCCCGGGCACGCCCAGCACGTCGCACACGGACTCCCACTGCTCCTGCTTGTTCGCGGCGATGTTGATGAAGCCGTCCCGGGTGCGGAAGGTGCCCGAGGGGGCGGCGGTGAAGTTGTCGTTGCCCATGAGGACGGGCTCCTGGCCGGCGATGAGGAGGTTCGCCGCCACCCAGCCCATGAGGGGCATGATGGAGTCCAGGAGGGAGATGTCGATGAACTGGCCCTCTCCGGTGCGCTCGCGGTGGTAGAGCGCGGCCATGAGCGCGAAGGCGGCGTTGAGCCCGCCCACGGTGTCGCACACGGGGAAACCCGTGCGCAGGGGGTTCAGCCGCTCGTCGCCGTTGACGGCCATCTCGCCCGAAAGGCCCTGGATGATCTGGTCGTAGGCGGGCTTCAGGGCGTCGGGGCCGGTCTGGCCGAAGCCGGAGATGGCGCAGTAGATCAGCCTTGGGTTGATGGCCTTCAGGGCCTCGTACCCCAGGCCCAGCCGGTCCATGACGCCGGGCCGGAAGTTCTCCACCAGGACGTCGGCGTCCTTGACCAGCCTGCGGAAGATCTCCTTGCCCTCGGGGCTCTTGGTGTTGAGGGTGACGGACTTCTTGTTGGCGTTCTGGGCCAGGAAGCTCGTTCCCATCAGGGCCTTGTTGAAGGCGGGGACGATGCCCAGCTTTCGGGCCAGGTCGCCGTCCTTGGGGTTCTCCACCTTGATGACGTCCGCGCCCAGCAGGGCGAGGTGAAGGGTGGCGAAGGGCCCCGAAAGGACGTTGGTGAGGTCGAGGACCTTGACGCCTTCGAGCATGCGTTGCCTGGTCATGTCAGTACCCCAAAGGGCCCGTGCGGTGCACGCGGCCGGTCATTTCGCGGCCGAAGAAGGCCGCGACGTCCTTGGCGATCTCCACGAGGCGGGGCACGTCGATGTCCCGGCGGCGTCCCGCGCGGTTCAGGGCGTGGACCAGGTCCTCGGTGGCCACGTTGCCTGCGGCCACCTTGGTGAAGGGGCAGCCCCCGAGGCCGGCGAAGCTGGTCTCGAAGACGCGAACCCCCGCCTCCATGGCGGCGTAGACGTTGGCCATGCCCAGGCCGTAGGTGTCGTGGAAGTGCCCCGTGGCCTGGATGGGACCCAGGGCGAGAACCTGCCCGAACAGGCGCTTGACCTGGCCGGGGTTCGCGTGGCCGGCGGTGTCGGCCAGGCTGATGTTCAGGAGCCCCGCGTCCACGTAGGCCCGCACGATCTCCAGCACGCGTTCGTCGGGGATCCGCCCCTCGAAGCCGCAGCCGAAGGCGCTCTGGACGCTCACCTGGACCTTCCGGCCCGCGGCCAGGGCCGCGCGGCCCATGGCGATGATGCGCGCCTGGGCCTCCAGGCTGCCCATGCCGGTGTTCTTGCGGGAATGGGTGTCCGAGGCGGAGACGCCCATGCACACCATCCCCACGCCGCAGGCGCCGGCCCGGTCCAGGCCCTTCTCGTTGAGCACGAGGCCGCTGAGCAGGGCGCCCGGGGCGCCGGCGAGGCGCCGGAACAGTTCGTCGGTGTCGGCCATCTGGGGGACCTTCTCGGGGTGGACGAAGGAGCCCACCTGGACGATGTCCACGCCCGAGCCCATGAGGGCGCGGATCCAGCCTTCCTTCACGTCGGTGGGCACCACCTGGCGCTCCACCTGGAGTCCGTCGCGCGGGCCGACCTCGTGGATGACGATGTCCATGGCTACAGCTTCCGGGCGATGGCCTCGCCCATCTCCAGCGTGGTGGAACTGCCGCCCATGTCGTAGGTGCGGACCTTGCCCTCGGCGATGACGGCGGCGGCGGCGGCCTCGAGGCGGGCGCCCATGGTGGTCTCCCCCAGCCAGTCCAGCATCATCTTGGCGGCCAGGATGGTGGCGATGGGGTTGACCTTGTACTGGCCGGCGTACTTGGGGGCCGAACCGTGGCTGGGCTCGAAGACGGCCAGCTTCGTGCCGATGTTGCCCGAGCATCCGAAGCCCAGGCCGCCCACCAGCTGGGCGCTGAGGTCGCTGATGATGTCGCCGAAGAGGTTGGTGGCCACCATGACGCCGTAGCTCTTGGGGTTCTTCAGGAGCCACATGCAGATGGCGTCGACGTTGGCGTCGTCCATCTGGATGCCGGGGTAATCCTTGGCCACCTGCTTGGCGATCTCCAGGAACATGCCCTCGGTGGCGCGCACGACGTTGGCCTTGTGGATGGCCGTGACCTTGGGGTAGCCGAATTTCTTCGCGTACTCGAAGGCCGCGCGGATGATGCGCTCACAGCCCTTGCGGGTGTTGATCTTGCACGTGATGGCGTAGTCCTCGGGGGCCAGTTCGGCGAAGTGGCCGAAGGGCTTGGAATTGTGCTTTAGGGCGTCGGAGATCTCGGTGGGGACGGGGCTGAACTCGACGCCGGCGTAGAGGCCTTCGGTGTTCTCGCGGAACACCACGAGGTCGATGCCCTCCTTGAAGTTGAGCGGGTTGCCGGGATAGGCCTTGCAGGGGCGCAGGCAGGTGTAGAGGTCGAACATCTGCCGCATGCGCACGATGGGACTGCGGTACACGAGGCCCTTGCCCTGGAGTTCGGGAACCAGCTCGCGCTCGGCGTCCTTGGCGGGCTTGGAGGTGATGGCGCCGAACATGGCGGCGTTCGAGCTGCCCAGCAGGTCGATGGTGCGCTGGGGGAAGGCCTCGCCTTCCTTGCACCAGAATTCCCAGCCGATGTCGCCGTGGGTGTAGGCGGCGTCGAACTTCAGGGCGTCCAGGCAGATCCGGGTCGCTTCCATGACTTCGACGCCCACGCCGTCACCGGGGAGCCAAGCGATCTTGTAGGTCATAGGTTGCCTCCGAGTCAGGGTTTGGCCTTCGCGATTGAGAATGCTACCAAACCAGGATCCGCCGTTCGGGGCGGGATTCCAGAACGGAGGAGCTGAAATCAACGGAAAATCGTGGTCAGGGGGGTCCGAGGGGCGGACTTAACGGGATTTAGTTCAATCAAATGAGTAAATGTGACCAGATACCACACGATTTCCAGGGCACCCAGGGAATGCTCTTGTTTTGCGAATACGCTTTACGAATTGACAAGAAATAGCATCAAAAGTAGCCGTTATGCAAAACAACAGCACGGAGCCCCCCGGGGCAGTCCTGGGGGACCGCCGCTCAGGCCAACCCCTGCCAAAGGGCCGAAACCGGCACTGCCCAGATATTGGGACCGAAGGGGAGCACCTCCGGGCCCGTGTACAGGACCACGCCGCCCTGGAACGCTTCACCCAGGGAGTCCGCCAGGGATTTCAGGCCCTTGAAATCCCTGGCCTGCAAGGATCCACTAGCCTTCACCTCGACACCCAGCACCTGGCCGTCGGCGCGCTCCAGGAGGAGGTCCACCTCCTCGCCCGGCAGGGTCCGGTAGTGGTGGATGCGGGCCCGGCAACGGGCCCATCCCAGCAGCTTGCGCAGTTCCCCGGCGACGAAGGTCTCGAGGGGGCCGCCCAGGAAATCGGGTCTGGCCAGCAACCGCTCGGCGTCCACGCCCATCAGGTGCGCCAGGAGTCCGGTGTCCCGCACCATGAGCTTGGGCGCCTTGACCAGGCGTTTTCCCAGGCTGCCGCTCCAGGCTGGAACCGTTTCGATCAGGAAGACGGCCTCCAGGAGCGTCAGGTAGCGCTTCAGGGTGTTCAGCGGAATGCCGAGAGACCTGGACACTTCCGAGGCATTGAGCAGGCTCGCCGAGCGAACGGAAAGCAGTTCGAGGATTCGGGGCAGTTGCGTCAGTCCTTCGATGCGCGAGAGGTCCCGGATATCCCGCTGGAGCATCGTCTGGATGTAACTCTCGAACCACTGCCCTCGCCTTCGGCCGGGTTCCCGTTCGCGGGCTTCCGGGAATCCCCCCTCGAGGATGGCCTTCACCAGGGTTTCCCGGTTCATGGGCAGGCGCTGGGGTTCCAAGGACCGGCCGGAGAACAGGCGGTCCACGAGGTTGTCTGCGGTCCCCCGGACCTCGCACTGGGAAATGCCGTCCAGCGTCAAGATCTCCATGCGCCCGGCAAGGGATTCCGAAATCCGGGGGAGGACGAGGACGTTGGCGGAACCCGTGAGCAGGAACCGTCCCGGCCGCCGGTCTTCGTCCACCGTTGCCTTGATCGCCCTGAACAGCTCGGGGGCGAGTTGGATTTCATCCAGGATCGTCAGTCCCTGATGCCTGGACACGAAGCCGGCCGGGTCCATCTCCGCGGCCCGGCGCACTGCGGGATCGTCCAAGGTGAGGTAGCGCCCCTTTCCCGGGTCGTCCAAGAGGGTCCTGGCAAGCGTGCTCTTCCCCACCTGCCGGGCCCCCATGAGGAGAACCACTGGGGTGTCCCGCAGGGCCTCGGCCACGAGGGGAGTGAGGCTACGGTCGATCATGATGAAAATTTGCCACGCTTTGGCTAATTTTCAAGTGGTAAATAGTTAAAAATCATCATATCTGATGATGATATTTTATATAACCGTAATTATATATGTATTTGATAAAATTTGCCATCCGCTGGCAAAATTTCATCCACCCACGTTCTAGACTTTGAGCTCTTTTCCGGCAGCCGCCCGCTTCCGCTTGCCTTCAGCCGGGGCTCCCCCGTCCACGTCCAGCAGGGGCGTGGCCACGGCGCCTTCCAGGAGGATCCGGGCGTGGGCCACGGCCTCGGGGCGGTCGGGATGGCCGGACAGGAGGCGCGCCAGTTCGCGCACGCGGGCGTCGCCCGCGAGCCAGGCGAGGCCGCTTCGGGTGCGGCCCTCGCTGACTTCCTTGCGCAGCTGGCCGTGGTGCTCGGCCCGGGCGGCCACCTGGGCCAGGTGGGTCACGGCCAGCACCTGGTGGCTCCGGCCCAGCTCGCGCACGGCGGCGCCCACGGCCAGGGCGGTCTCGCCGCCGATGCCGGCGTCCACCTCGTCCAGCACCAGGACCAGGGGGTCCCTTGCGCCGGCGCCCAGCGCCATGCCGGCGCCCTGCAGGGCCAGCATGAGCCGGCTCAGCTCGCCGCCCGAGGCGATCTTGGCCAGGGGGCGGAAGCCCTCGCCCACGTTGGGTTCGATCCAGATGGCGACGTTCGAGAATCCCTGGGGGGAGACCCTCGCGGGCAGGCCCGCGTGGATGACGGGGCTGGCGGGATCCTCCGCCACCGACAGGCGCAGCTGGATGCGGCAGCCGTTCATGCCCAGGCGGCCCAGGCGCTGGTGAACGTCCTTCTCCAGGGGCGGAACGAGGCCGGCGCGGTGGGCGTGGAGGGCCTCGGCGGCCGCGCGGTAGGCTTCGCAGGCCCGGGCCAGGTTCGCTTCCAGCTCCTTGATGCTCGAGTGGTGGTTGTTCAGCTCGTCCTGCTCGCGGCGAAGGGCGTCGAGCCGGGCCGCGAGTTCCTCGGGCTCGCACCGGTGGCGGCGGGCCAGCTTCTCGAACTGGGCCAGACGGGTCTCCAGGGCCTCGATGCGGTCCACGCCCTCCCGCGACCAGCGGATGGCCTGGTCCTGGGCCAGGGCCTGGATGTCCTCCAGTTCGAGGAGGGCCGAGCGCGTGCGGTCCACTTCCACCTGCACGGCGGGGAGGATGGCGGCGGCCCGGGCCTGGGCGCGGTGGGCGTCCTCCACCAGGCGCAGCGCGTCGCGCAGGGCCTCGGCGCCTTCGCGGAAGGCGGACTCCAGGTGCACGGCATGGCGCAGGGGCTCGCGCTCGCCGCGGAGCTGCGCCCATTCGCCGGCCCGGGGGGCCAGCTTTTCCAGGTCGGCGATCTGCTCGGCCAGCCACTCCAGCCGCTCTTCGCGCTGGCTTTCGCTCTTCTTGCGGGCCGCCAGGCGGGATTGGGCCTCCCGCACCTCGCCCGCCTGGGCGCCCAGGTCGGCGCGGATGCCCAGCACCTCGTCCAGCAGGCCCAGATGGCGGTCCTCGGCCAGGAGGGACTGGTGGTCGTGCTGGCTGGTGAGGCGCATCCAGATGCGCCCGGCCTCGCGCAGGTCCGCGAGGCTGCAGGCGCCGCCGTTGATCCAGGCGCGGCTGCGGCCGTTGGCGGCCACCTCCCGGCGCAGCACCACGGGCTGCTCCTCGGGGAGGCCCCGGTCCGAGAGGAAGGCGCGCCAGGCTTCGAAGGCGCCGTCCACCACGGTCTCGGCCACGGCCCGGGCCGTGCCCTGGCGCACCATGTCGCCGTCGCCCCTGGCCCCCACGAGGAGGGAGAGGGCGTCCACCAGGAGGGATTTGCCGGCCCCGGTCTCGCCGGTGAGGACGGTGAAGCCGGCCTGGAAGTCCAGGGCGAGGTCTTCCACCAGGGCCAGATTCTGGATGCGGAGCGAAGAGAGCATGGGTCAAGCCTACCCTGACCCCTTGACTCCCGGACGACGAACACGCATCATGGTGGTTCTGAGTTCTTTGTCAGTTCCATAGTGAGCTATCACGAAAGGTGGAGGGACGGGCCCTGTGAAACCTTGGCAACCTGCGATGAGCAAGGTGCCAATTCCTGCCGGTGGACGCTTGCGTCGAGCCGGATAGATACCGAACTGATGTGACTGCCAAGACACAGACGGAAAGGGGCCCGAAACATTCGGGCCCCTTTCCGTCCATGTGAAGCTCGCGAGGAACCGAAGGCTCCCTCGAAACGTCCGGAGGCCCCTAGCGGGGAGACAAGGACCCAAGCAATCCCCCCCCGCGGCGGGTGGGGGAAGTTCTATCCGGAGCCCACCTTGAGCCCACGCCAGCCCCACTTCGAAACCATCGCCCTGCACGGGGGCCACAGCCCGGACGGGGACACCCGCAGCCGCGCGGTGCCCATCTACCAGACCACCAGCTACGTCTTCGACTCCACCGAGCACGGGGCGCGCCTGTTCGGCCTGGAGGAGCCGGGCAACATCTACACCCGCATCGGGAACCCCACGGTGGACGTGCTTGAGAAGCGCGTGGCGCAGCTGGAAGGAGGGGTGGCCGCGGTGGCCACGGCCTCGGGGCAGGCGGCCATCACCCTGGCGGTGGTGACCCTGGCCCAGGCCGGGGACCACCTCGTCGCGGGCACCAACCTCTACGGGGGCACCCACACGCTCTTCAGCCAGAGCCTCAAGCGCCTGGGCATCGCCGTCACCTTCGTGGACAGCGGCGACCCGGACGCCTTCCGCAAGGCCCTGCGGCCGTCCACCAAGGCCATCTACCTGGAGGCCCTGGGCAACCCCAAGCTGGACGTGCCCCATTTCGACGCGCTGGCCGCCGTGGCCCGGGAGGCCGGGGTGCCCCTCATCGTGGACAACACCCTGGCCTCGCCCTGGCTCTGCCAGCCCCTGAAGCACGGGGCGGACCTGGTGGTCCACAGCGCCACCAAATACCTCGGGGGCCACGGCACGAGCCTGGGCGGCGTCCTGGTGGATGGGGGCACCTTCGACTGGACCAACGGGAGGTTCCCGGAATTCACGCAGCCCAACCCCTCCTACCACGGGGCGGTCCTCACGGAGGTGGCGGGCCCGGCGGCCTTCGCGGCCAAGGCGCGCCTGGAGGGCCTGCGGGACTTCGGCCCGGCCCTGTCGCCCTTCAACGCCTTCCTGCTGCTCCAGGGCATCGAGACCCTCCCCATCCGCATGGACCGCCACGGCAGCAACGCCCTGGCCCTCGCCCAGTGGCTGGAGGCCCACCCGGGCGTGGCCTGGGTCAACTACCCGGGCCTCCCCGGCCACCCCAGCCACGCCCTGGCGCGGCGCTACTTCCGGGAGGGCGCGGGCTTCGGGGGCATCCTCACCTTCGGGGTGAAGGGAGGGCTGGCCGCGGGGGCCAAGGTCATCAACGCGGTGGAGCTCTTCTCCCGCCTGGCCAACGTGGGCGACGCCAAGAGCCTCATCATCCACCCGGCCACCACCACCCACCAGCAGCTCAGCGCCGAGGACCGCGCCGTCAACGGGGTCACGGACGACCTCATCCGGCTCTCCATCGGCCTGGAGAACCTCGAGGACCTGAAGGCCGACCTGGACCAGGCCCTGGGCGGGGTGGGCGCTTGACGCAGGAATTCCTGTCCCCGGAGGGCGTGCGCACCGCCTTCCGCGTCACCGGCCACGGTCCGGCCAAGGTTCTCCTCCTCCACGCGCTCACCGGCGGCCCCGACGCCGCCGACGCGCCGGGGGTGAAGGGCTGGTGGGGCCCCATGTTCGAACCGGGGGCGCCGCTTTCGGCGACGGCCGCCGCCGTGTGGACCCCCAACCTCGCCGGGAGCTGCTACGGCTCCCAGGGGCCGGAGCCCCGGGGCGGCTGGTCCACCCGCCACCAGGCCGAGGTGCTGGCCCAGTGGCTGCGGGCGGAGGACCTCACCTTCGACGCCCTCCTGGGGGGTTCCCTGGGGGGCATGGTGGCGCTGGAACTGGCGGTCCTGGAACCCGGGCGCTTCAAGGCGGTGGGCGTCATCGGCTGCGGGGGCCGCGCGGACGCCTGGCTCTGGGGGGCCAGCGAGGCCCAGCGCGCGATCCTGGCCAGCCCCTCCCTGGGCGACGCCGAGGCCATCGCGCTGGCGCGCCGGGTGGCCATGCTCACCTTCCGGAGCCCCGCGGGCCTGGCGGAGCGGTTCGCGGCGCCTGGCGAACTGCGGGATTGGCTGGCCTTCCATGGCAAGGCCCTGGCGGCGCGGTTCACCCGGGCGGCCTACGCGGCCCTGCTGGACGCCATGGACGCCCACGACCTCACCCGGGGCCGGGGCCCCCTGCCCGAGGTACTGGCAAGCATGGGCGCCACGCTCCACGTGCTGGGCCTGGAGGGGGACATGCTCTTCTCCAAAGCCTGCGTTGACGAACTGATCGAAGCGGCCCGGGAGGCCGGACGCCTCGGGGAGGCCCGCTGGGTGCGGAGTCCCCACGGGCACGACGCCTTCCTCATCGAATGGGACCAGGTGAAGGCCTGGCTGAAGGAGGTACTGCCTTGAACGTTCTGAAATTCGGAGGAACCAGCGTCGGCACGCGGGAGGCCCTGGAACGGGCGGCGGAGATCATCGGCCGGGAGCTGCCCCGGGGTGGGCTCGTGGTGGTCTCGGCCCTGTCGGGGACCACGGACCTGATCCTCAAGGCCACCAACGCCTCGGCCAAGGGGGACCTCGAAGCCTCGGGCGCGGCCCGCATCGCCCTGGAGGCCCGGCACTGGGCCACGGCCCGGGCGCTGGGCGTGGACGAGGCGGTCCGTCCCCACTGGGAGCCTCTCTTCCAGAACCTGGCGGGCCTGCTGCAGGGCATGGGGCTCCTGTGGGAGGCCTCCCCCCGCTCCCGCGACGCGGCCCTGGCCCTGGGGGAGACGCTCTCGGCGCGGCTCCTGGTGGCCCTGCTGGTGCGCCGCGGCTTGCCGGCCTCGTTCCGGGACGTGCGGGAGGTGCTGCGCACCGACGCCCGCCACGGACGGGCCCGGCCCGACCTGGAGCGCATCCGGGAGGCCGCCGGAGCCTGGCGGGAGGGCCTGGCCGGGGGCGCCCTGTGGGTCACGCAGGGGTTCCTGGGCACGGCGCCCGACGGGTCCACCACGACCCTGGGCCGGGGGGGGTCGGACACGACCGCAACCCTCCTGGGCGAGGCCCTGCACGCCTCGGAGGTCCAGATCTGGACGGACGTGGACGGGGTGCTCAGCGCCGACCCCAGCCTGGTGCCCGAGGCCCGGCCCATCCCCGTCATGAGCCTGCGGGAGGCGGCGGCTCTGTCGGCCTTCGGCGCCAAGGTGCTCCACGCCGACGCCCTGGCGCCCGTGAGCCGGGCCGGCTTCGGCCTGGTGGTGGCCAACACGCACCGTCCCGAGGGATCCCGCACGGAGATCCGGGCCGAGGCTCCCGCCCGCAGGCCCGGGGAGATCACGTCGGTGGCCTACAAGGAGGGCGTTTCCTGCCTGCGGGTCCCCCCCGCCCAGGACTCGGAGCTGCTCTTCCTGGCCTCCACCCGGCTGCTGGAGGCCGGGGCCTCCCTGTACGGCCTCCTGGCCACCCCCGACGGCGGCCTCCTGGTGGCCAAGGCGGAGACCGCGGATTCCGAAGCCGTGCTGCGGGACCTGGCGGCTTCCGGGCTTTCCGTGCAGCGGGGCTGGGCGGCGGTGGCCCTGGTGGGCGAGGGTCTGAAGGAGGCGCCGGGGCGGGCCCTCAGCCTTCTGGAGCCCCTGGTCGACGAACCGGTGGCGGCCGTCCTGGCGGGGGACACCGGGGTCTCCCTGGCGTTCCTGGTGCCGGACCATCGACTTTCCCTGTTGATTCCCAGGCTGCATGCGCATTGCATGGAGTCAGCACCCAGGAGCGGCGGATGACCCAGACCTTCACCGAAGCCCTGAATTCCGGGCAGTGTTTCCTCTTCGACGGCTCCACGCCCACCGTCCTCTACGAGCGCGGGATCTACATCAACCGTTCCTTCGACGAAGCCAACCTGGCCTCCCCGGAGCTGGTGGGCGCCATCCACCAGGAATTCCGGGCCGCGGGCGCCCAGGTGCTCACCACCAACACCTGGGCGGCCAACCGGATGAAGCTGCAGGGTTACGGCCTCGCGGAAACCCTCCGGGAGATCAACCTCAAGGGCGCGCTCCTGGCGCGGGCGGCCCTGGACGACGGCGACCCGGGCTGGGTGGCCGGGTGCATCGGCCCCCTGGGGGTGCGCATCGAGCCCTGGGGCCCCACCTCCTTCGAGGAGGCCCGGGGGTTCTTCGCCGAGCAGGCCCGGGCGCTGATCGAGGGCGGCGTGGACCTCTTCGTGCTGGAGAGTTTCGCGGACCTCAACGAGATCCACCAGGCCATCCTGGCCATCAAGGAGGTCTGCGCCCTGCCGGTGGTGGCCCAGATGACGCCCAACGACGAGGGCCAGACCCTCTACGGCACCGAGCCGGAGTGGTACATCGCCAAGCTGGCCGAGTGGGGCGCCGACCTCGTGGGCGTCAACGGCGGAAGCGGCCCGGCCCCCCTGCTGGACCTGCTCAAGCGGTTCCGGGCCGTGACGAACTGCCCCCTCATCCTGCAGCCCAGCGCCGGGTTGCCGCGCATGGTGGACGGGAGGCTGCTGTACATGGCCAGCCCCGAGTACCTGGGGGAGTTCGCGCGCCAGGCCTTCCAGCTGGGCGTCCGGGCCGTGGGCGGCTGCGCGGGCACGACCCCGGGCCACACCCGCTCCATGCGGGGCGCGCTCAGGCAGGAGAAGGCCTTCGTGGAAGGGGCCGCGGAGCGGCCCTCCCCCGAGGCCTCCCATTTCCCGGTTCCCCAGGCCGAGCGCAGCGCCTTCAGCCGGAAGATCGCCGAGGGCGAATTCGTGACCACCATCGAGCTGGTGCCCCCCAAGGGCATCAGCGCCGACAAGCTGGTGGAGAAGGCGGCCTTCTGCCGCGACCGGGGCGTGGACGCCATCAACGTGCCCGACGGCCCCCGGGCCATGGCGCGCATGTCGGCCCTGGCCACCGCGGTGATCATCCAGCAGCGCGTGGGCATGGAGGCCCTCATGCACTTCGCCTGCCGGGACCGGAACCTGCTGGGCATCCAGAGCGACCTCCTGGGCGCCGCGGGCCTGGGCGTGCAGAACGTCCTGGCCATCACGGGCGATCCCCCGAAGCTGGGCCCCTACCCCAACGCCACGGCCGTCTTCGACGTGGACGCCATCGGCCTGGTGAACATCCTGCGCTGCCTGAATTCGGGCCTGGACCTGGGCGGAAGCCACATCGGCGTGCCCACGCGGTTCAGCATCGGCGTGGGGGCCAACCCCGTGGCCGTGGACGCGGACCGGGAGCAGGCGCGTTTCCGCTACAAGGTGGACGCGGGCGCCGAATGGGCCATCACCCAGCCCGTCTTCGACGCCGACGCGCTGTTCCGCTTCCTGGAGTTCGCCGAGCCCCTGGGCATCCCGGTCATCGCCGGCATCTGGCCCCTGAAGAGCCTTCGCAACGCCGAGTTCATGGCCAACGAGGTGCCCGGGGTGACGCTGCCCGACGTCCTCCTCAAGCGCATGGCCCGGTGGCACTCCGCCGACGACCAGCTGAAGGAGGGCCTGGACATCGCCCGGGAGATCATCGCCCGGGTGCGCCCGGCGGTGCGGGGCCTGCAGCTCTCGGCGCCCCTGGGGCAGGTGGAGCTCCTGGAAACCTTGCTGGACGCGGGGGTGGACCATGGCTGAAACGGCGCGCGTGCGCTTCCTCCCCGAGGACCTCCTGGTGGAGGCGCCCCCGGGCACGTCCCTGCAGGCCATCGCCGACGCCTCGGGCGCCGACCTCACCTTCGGCTGCCGCACCGGATCCTGCGGCACCTGCCGGGTGCGGATCCTTTCCGGGCTGGAGCACTGCTCGGCCATGGGCCCCGAGGAGCGGGACTTCCTGCGGGGCATGGACGCCCCCGCCGGCCATCGCCTGGCGTGCCAGGTGTCGGTGGCCGGGGACGTGGTGGTGGAATACCTGGGGGTGGACGCGTGACTTCCCTTTCCTCGCTGCTCCTGGAACGCGCCCTCCTGCTCGACGGCGGCATGGGCACCCAGATCATGGCCCGGCGGCCCACCGTGGACGACTTCGGCGGCCCGGCCCTGGAAGGCTGCATGGAGCTGCTGTGCCAGCGCCGCCCGGAGTGGATCCGGGACATCCACGCCGCCTACCTGGACGCGGGCGCCGACGCGGTGGAGACCAACACCTTCGGCGCCAACCAGGTGGTGCTCGCGGAATTCGGCATCCCGGAACGGACCGAGGAGCTCAACATCGCCGCCGCGGCCCTGGCCCTGGAAGTGGCCAGGTCCTACGACCGGCGCCGCTACGTGGTGGGCTCCGTGGGCCCCGGCACCAAGCTCATCACCCTGGGTCACATCGCCTACGGCCCGCTGTACGAGAGCTACCTGGCCCAGATGCGCGGCCTCCTGCAAGGCGGCGTGGACAGCATCCTCATCGAGACCAGCCAGGACCTGGGCCAGATCAAGCTGGCCGTGCGCGCGGCCAAGGACGCCATGGCCCAGCTGAAGCGGGAATGCCCCCTGTGGGTCCAGGCCACGGTGGAGACCACCGGGACCCTGCTCCTGGGCACGGAGATCCAGGCCGTAATCACCAGCATCGAGATGCTGGGCGTGGACGTCATCGGGCTCAACTGCGGCACCGGCCCGGACGAGATGCACGCCCCCCTGCAGGTCCTGGCGGAGCAGTCGCCCTGCCGCATCAGCTGCCTGCCCAACGCGGGCCTGCCCGTGAACCGGGACGGGGCCCTGGCGTACCCGCTGGAGCCCGAGGCCTTCGCCGGGAAGGTGGCCCACCTGGCCAAGGAGTTCAACCTGAACATCGTCGGCGGCTGCTGCGGCACCACGCCCGACCACATCCGCGCCCTGCGGGCCCACCTGGGCGCCTCGGGCGTCACCCACCGCACCCCTTCCCTGGACCGGGCGGTCTCCAGCCTCTACCAGAGCATCCCCCTGCGCCAGGAGCCCCGCCCCCTTATCGTGGGAGAGCGCACCAACGCCAACGGTTCCAAGAAGTTCCGGGACCTCCTGGCCCGGGAGGACATCGACGGGCTGGTGGACATCGCCAGGGACCAGCAGCGGGAGGGCTCCCACATGCTGGACGTGTGCGTGGCCTACGTGGGCCGGGACGAGGCCGCGGACATGGAGGCCTTCCTGAAGAAGGCCGTGGGGCAGGTGCTCCTTCCGCTCATGATCGACTCCACGGAGGTGGCGGTCATCGAGAAGGCCCTCCAGGCCGCCCCCGGCAAGTGCGTGGTCAACTCCATCAATTTCGAGGATGGGGAGGAACGGGCCCGCAAGGTGCTGGACCTCTGCCGCACCTACGGCGCGGCGGTGGTGGGCCTGACCATCGACGAGAAGGGCATGGCGCGCACGGCCCAGGCCAAGGCCGAAGTCGCCGCCCGGCTCCACGGCCTGGTCGTTGGGGAATACGGGTTCAACCCCTCCGACCTGATCATCGATCCCCTCACCTTCACCCTGGGCAGCGGGGAGGAGGGCTTCCGCCGGTCGGCCCTGGAGACCCTGGAGGCCATCCGGCTCATCAAGGCGCGGCACCACGGCGTGCTCACCCTGCTGGGGGTCAGCAACGTGAGCTTCGGCCTGGCCCCGGGCGTGCGCCACGTGGTCAACGCCCTCATGCTCTACCACGCCGTCAAGGCCGGCCTGGACCTGGCCATCTTCAACTCGGCCAAGGTCATCCCCGTGGCCGAGATCGACCCGGAGCAGCGCGCGGCGGCGGAGGACCTGATCTTCGACCGGCGGCGGGAAGGCTACGATCCCCTGAAGGCCGTCATGGCCCTGTTCGGCGAGGGGCGAAAGGCCCCCGAGGCGGGGCCCTCGGGCCGGAACCTGCCGGTGGAGGAGCGGCTGAAGCTCGACATCCTGGGGGGGGAGAAGCGCCTGATCCTGGATGACGTGGAGGAGGCCCTGGCCACCCTTCCGCCTCTGGACATCATCAACCGGATCCTCCTGGACGCCATGCGCGTGGTGGGGGAGCGCTTCGGGGCCGGGGAGATGCAGCTGCCCTTCGTGCTGGAGAGCGCCGAGGCCATGAAGACCGCCGTGAAGGCCATCGAACCCCACATCCCCAAGGAGGCCTCCGTCACCAAGGGACGGGTCATCCTGGCCACGGTGAAGGGGGACGTCCACGACATCGGCAAGAACCTGGTGGAGATCATCCTTTCCAACAACGGCTACGAGGTGCTGAACCTGGGCATCAAGCAGCCCGTGGAGGCCATCCTGGCCGCGCTGGAGGGCTACCCCGCCGACGCCCTGGGCCTCTCGGGGCTGCTGGTGAAGTCCACCACCGTCATGCGGGAGAACCTGGTCTTCATGGCGGAAAAGGGCCTGGACATCCCGGTGATCCTCGGGGGCGCCGCGCTCACCCGGGACTTCGTGGCCGAGCAGTGCCAGTCCGTCTACGGCGGCCGGGTGCTCTACGCGGAGGACGCCTTCGAGGGCCTGCGCCACATGGACGACCTCATCCGCGGGGCCGGGGCGCCGGAGCCCGCGGCGGCCCCGCCGGGAACGCCCGGAATCACGGTGCTGCGCCGGGGCTCGGCCCAGGTGCCCCTCACTCCCGCCGGCCAGAGCTCCTGGGTGAAGCGGGACCTGCCGGTGCCCGAGCCCCCCTTCTGGGGCGTGCGCGAGCCCGAGGCGGGCCTGGACGACCTCTTCGCCTTCCTCGACACCTTCGTGGTGATCCGCAACCGGTGGTCCTTCACCCAGGGCCGGCTCACCGACGAGGCCTTCGAGGCCGTGCTCCGGGAGAAGGCCGAGCCCCTCCTGGCCGCCTGGAAGCGCCGGATCCTCGAGGAGCGCCTGCTGGAACCCAAGGCCCGCTACGGCTACCTGCCCGTGCAGGCCCGGGGGGACAGCCTCCGGGTCTTCGCGCCGGACCGCACCACCCTCCTGGCCACCCTGGCCCTGCCCCGGCAGGACGCGGGCCGGCGCCTGTGCGTGGCCGATTTCTTCGAGCCGGAGGCCCCGGGGCGCTTCGACGTGCTGGCGCTCCAGGTGGTCACCCTGGGGAACCGGGCCGCGGAGCTGGCCTCGGAGCTCTACCGCTCGGACCGGTATGCCGACTACTTCCTCTTCCACGGCCTGGCCACGGAACTCACGGAGGCCTTCGCCGAGCACCTCCACGCCCGGGTCCGCCGGGAGCTGGGGATCCACGGGAAGGACGCCACCCAGCTGCGCCAGCTCTTCAGCCAGGGCTACCAGGGCTCCCGGTACTCCTTCGGCTATCCGGCCTGCCCGGACCTGGAGGGCAACGCGGCCCTCCTGGACCTCCTGGACGGCGCGCGCATCGGGGTGTCGATCACGGACCAGTTCCAGATGGATCCGGAATACACCACCTCGGCCCTCATCGCCTGGCATCCCCAGGCCCGGTACTTCGCGGTTTGATCGAAGTCACTTCTGTTGCATGAGCCATTCAACAAGACGGACGTGGAAACGCGCCGGGTCGTCCAGGTCGCTCCGCTTCAGGCGGGGGGGACGGGAAATTTCCAAAGCCTCCACCTTCCCGGTGGCCGGAATGTAAGTACCTGATTCCACCATTCTTTTTATGCCCACATCCAGGCCAGGGGTCGAATTCATGCCCGCCTCCCGCACTTCAAAATCGCATCTTCCAAGATAAGCCTCTGGCAATCTGATGCCATGGCACGGATTCTTCAAACCCAGGTCGCCCCCCTTTTTCCTTCCCGGGGACCGGTCCGGGTGATGCTGTTCGGCGAGGCCCCGGGACCCCGGGGGGCCGACCAGAGCGGGATCCCCTTCTGGGGGGACCGGGCCGGCACCTGCGTGTTCCGGGCCCTGGAGGCCGCGGGCCTGGCCCAGGTGCCCCCGGAGGCCTACCTGGACTGGGACGGCGCCCGCTTCCGGGACGCGGGCCTGGCGCCCTCGCTCCGGGGGGTCGCCCTCAGCAACGCCTTCCCGGTGTGCCCCACCCGGGACTTCCAGACCTTCCGCGCCCCCTCCGACAAGGAGCTCCTGGCCCCGGCCAACCTGGAAAGGCTCCGGAAGGAACTGGCGCGGGCCTCGGACCGGTGCCCGGGGCGGCTGCGGGTGATCGCCATGGGGCGCCGGGCCCAATGGATCTTCGCCCGCATCGAAGGGGCGCCGGACTTCCAGCTGGAGGTCCTGCCCCATCCTTCCTCCCAGGGCCTCCTCCAGGCCGCTCCCGGGAAGGGCAAAGGATTGAAATTGGAAGACCTTAGACGCGAGTGGGAGGCCAGGCTCGCGGCCCTGCTGGAGAGATGAGACGATGTCCAAGGAAACCTACCCCCTCTGGCCCCGTGAACACGGCGCCTACGCCCAGCTGGGCGTGGCCCTCCTGTGCGGAGCCGCCCTGGGGCACGGCTCCCGCGGCATCTTCCAGGCCGTGCTGGCGGTGACCCTCTTCCTGGCCAGCGAACCGGCCCTGGTCCTCCTGGGCCGCCGGGGCGAAGCCGCCCGGGGGGCCTCCCAGGTGCAGGCCGCCCTTCGCCTGGTGATCCTGGGCTCCATCCTCCTGCTGGCCATTTTCGGGGCCTGGATCGGCGCCCCGGCCGCGCATCTCCTGGGGCTCCTTCCCGCGGCCGTCCTGGGCGCGGCCCTCTTCTTCCTGTTCCTCATCCGGCAGGAGCGCACGGCCGCCGGCGAACTGGTGGCGGCCTGGGCCTTTTCCGCCACCGCGGGCAGCGTGGTGCTCCTGGGCGGGGGGGGACCCCGCAGGGCCCTCCTGCTGGCGCTCCTCCTGGGCGGCATGTTCACCGTGGCCACCGCCGTCGTGCACTGCCACATCCTCGCCCTCAAGCGCGGCGGCGCCTGGGTGCCCAGGTTCTGCGCCTTCGCCCTGGGCGCGGCCCTGGCCGCCGCGACGGGCCTGGCCGCCCTGAAGGGAAGCCTGCCCCGGGCCGCCGGGGCCGCGCTGGCGCCCATGGCCCTTGCGGCCCTGTGGGTGTGGGCCGCGCCGCCCTCCCCGCGCCAGCTCAAGCAGGTGGGCTGGGCCGCCACCGCCATGGCCCTCCTGGGCGGGGGGCTGGCCGTTTTCGGGCTGTGGTGACCGCACCCGTCCGCCGTCGACCGGCGATTGACGGCACGAAAGGCCTGCATATACCGTTGTTCCGCCTGGAGAAATACGATGTCGGGAATCCGTTTGAACCTGCCCCTTGCGGCCGTGATGATCCTGGGGGGCCTGCCGTCCCCCGCCGCGGCCCCCTCCCCCAAGGCGACCCCCAAGGGCCCCGTGAAGGTCGCCTCGGTCGAGGGCATCACGGAGTACCGGCTGGGCAACGGCCTGAAGGTCCTGCTCTTCCCCGACCCCACCAAGCCCAACGTCACCGTCAACATCACCTACCTCGTGGGCAGCCGGGACGAGAGCTACGGCGAGACGGGCATGGCCCACCTCCTGGAGCACATGATCTTCAAGGGCACCGCAAGGCACCCCGACATCCCCGGCGAGCTCACCCTCCACGGCGCCGACTACAACGGCACCACCAGCTACGACCGCACCAACTACTACGAATCCATGAAGGCCTCGGACGAGAACCTGGAATGGGCCCTGGACCTGGAAGCGGACCGCATGGTCAACAGCTGGGTGGCGGTGGATCCGGCCAAGGCCGCGGAGCTGCTCAGGACCGAGATGACCGTCGTGCGCAACGAGTTCGAGAGCGGCGAGAACCAGCCCTTCCGGGTCCTCATGGAACGGGTCCTGGAGACCGCCTACATCTGGCACAACTACGGCAAGCCCACCATCGGGTGCCGGGCCGACATCGAGAACGTCAACATCCACCACCTCTCCGCCTTCTTCCGGAAGTACTACCAGCCCGACAACGCCGTGCTAACCGTGGCCGGCAGGTTCGATCCCACGAAGACGCTGGCCCTCGTGAACGCGGCCTTCGGCCCCATTCCGCGGCCTTCCCGAAAGCTCGAGCCCACCCAGGACGGCGAACGCAGCGTGACGGTGCGCCGGGTGGGGGACACCCAGCTGGTCCTGGCCGCCTACCACATGCCCGCCGGCGCGGACCCGGACCTGGCCCCCCTGGCGGTGCTGAGCCAGGTGCTGGGCTCGGCCCCCTCGGGCCGGCTCCACAAGGCCCTGGTGGAATCCGGTAAGGCCGCCCAGGCGTTCTCCATGGCCGAGCAGCTGCGGGAGCCCGGCATGTTCCTCGTGGGCGCCATGGTCCGCGCCGGCGCCGACCTGTCGGAAGCCCGGGACCGGGTGCTCGCCACCACCGAGGAGGCGGGAGGGACCGCGTTCACCGCCGAGGAGGTGGAGCGGGCCCGCACGGCCATCCTCAAGCAGGTGGACCTGACCCTCAACCAGTCCGACCAGGTGGGCCTCGCGCTGAGCGAAGCCATCGCCAACGGGGACTGGCGCACTTTCTTCCTCGACCGGGACCGGGTGAAGGCCGTCACGCCCGCCGACGTGGCCCGGGTGGCCAAGGCCTACCTGAAGCCCAGCAACCGCACCCTGGGCCTCTTCGTGCCCACCCCCAGCCCCGACCGCGCCGAGATCCCCCCCATGCGGGACGTGGAGGCCATGGTCAAGGACTACAAAGGCCAGGAGACCGTCAGCCTGGGCGAGGCCTTCGACGCGGCGCCCGCGGCCATCGACCGGCGCACGTTGCGCTTCACCACCTCCGCCGGACTGAAGGTGGCCCTGGTGCCCAAGAAGACCCGGGGAGGGGCGGTGAACGTCGCCCTCAACCTCCACTTCGGCACCGAGGCGGCCCTCATGGACCTGGGCCCGCGCGGCACCCTCGCGGGGGCCATGCTCCTGCGGGGCACGGCCCGCCATTCCCGCCAGGAGCTGGCCGACGCCCTGGACAAGCTCAAGGCCGACGTGCGCCTGGGGGGCAACGCCGAGGGCGTCCGCGGCACCGTCGAGACGGTGCGGGAGAACCTGCCCGCCGTCCTGGGCCTGGTCACCGAGGCCCTCAAGGAGGCCTCCTTCCCGGCCGGCGAATTCGACGTGCTCCGCCAGGAATTCCTGGCCGGCATGGAGGCCCAGCGCAGCGATCCCCAGGCCCTGGCCACCGTCGCCTACCGCCGGGCCCTCAACCTCTGGCCCAAGGGGCACCCCCGCTACGCCGGGACCCTCGACGAGGCCATCGGCGAGATGAAGGCCGCCCGGGTGGAGGACGCCAGGGCCTTCCACGACGCCTTCTACGGAGCCTCCCACGGCGAGCTGACCATCGTCGGCGACGTGGACGCCGGGGAGACCCGGGCGCTGGTGGAAAAGCTCCTGGGATCCTGGAAGAGCCCCGCGCCCTACCAGCGCATCGCCAACGCCTACAGGGAGGCGCCGGCCCAGGCCCAGGTGATCGAGACCCCCGACAAGGCCAACGCCATGGTCCTGGGCGGGCTCAACCTGGCCGTGAAGGAAGGCGACCCGGACTATCCCGCCCTGCTCCTGGGCGACTTCATGGTGGGCGGCAACCCCTTCAATTCCCGGTTCGGGGCCCGGGTACGGGTGAAGGAGGGCCTCAGCTACGGCGTGGGCTCCCAGCTCCAGGCCAGCGCCCTGGATCCCTTCGGCCTCTGGACCTTCTACGCCATCTGCGCCCCCCAGAACGCCGCCAAGGCCGAGGCCGCCATGCGCGAGGAGCTGGCCCTGGCGCTGGCCTCGGGCTTCACCGCCAAGGAGCTCGCCGAGGCCAAGACCGGCTGGCTCCAGGCCGAGGAGCAGGGCCGGGCCCAGGATCCGCAGCTGGCGGCCATGCTCTTGCGCAACGCCGAGGCGGACCGGACCATGGCCTTCCAGGCCGACCTGGAAAAGCGCGTGGCCGCCCTCACCAGCGACCGGATCGTGGCCGCCCTGAAAAGGCACCTGGACCCCGCCCGCATCACCCTGGTGAAGGCCGGGGACTTCCGGAGGGCGTCCGAAGCCAAGTAGTCCAGGCGATTTCGCTTGAAAAATATGGGATTTCATGGTCTTCTTCCAGCAAGCCGAGCGTTTCAACGGACGCCAGGCACTGGAGGAGCCCATGGCCCGATCGAAAGAGAACTGGACCGGCGCGGTCGAAGGAAGCGCCCTCGCCGCGGAGCTGCACCGCAAGCTGGAGGTCAGCCACCGCCAGGCCAAGGGCCTCATCGACGCCGGCTGCGTCAAGGTCGGCGGGGTGGAGGTGCGCAGCTACGGCCATCGCCTCAAGGCCGAGGACGTCATCGACGTGGTCTTCGACCCGGACATGGTCTACAGCACGCTGCCCAAGCCCAGCAAGTCCGCGGGCAGCCCCTTCACGATCCTCCTGGAGGACAAGCACCTGGTGTTCGTGGACAAGCCCGCGGGGCTCCTGACCGTGCCCGCCGAGAAGAACACGGACCCCTGCCTGGCCGAGGCCCTCACGGACCATTACCGCCGCCGGGGCTTCAAGCGCTTCCAGCTCTTCATCGCCCACCGCCTGGACCGCTTCACTTCGGGCGTGCTGGTCTTCGCCAAGACCCCCGAGGCCCTCAACGGCCTCAAGCGCATCTTCGACGAGCACCACCTCCACCGCATCTACAAGGCCATCCTCGTGGGCGAGCTGCCCGAGAACGCCGGCACCCTCTCCGACAAGCTGGTGGAACGGAAGTCCCTGCGCATGCAGGTGGTGCCCGAGGGCGCCAAGGGCAAGCAGGACGTCAAGGGCGCCAAGGTCGCCATCACCCACTACCGCGTCCTTGAGCGCCTCCCGGGGCACACCGTCGTGGAGGTGAAGCTGGAGACGGGCCGGCGCAACCAGATCCGCGTGCAGTTCGCCGACCGCGGCTTCCCCCTCCTGGGCGACCAGGTCTACGGCACGCCCAGCCCCATCATCGACCGCCAGGCCCTCCACGCCGAGCTGCTGGGCTTCCGCCACCCCGTCACGGGCGAATCGGTGACCGCCTCGGCCCCCATGCCCCCCGACATGGAAAAGGCCCTCAAGGCCCTGCGCACCGCGCGCCGCGTGGAGCGCGCCGAGGCCGGCCTCAAGGGCGAGGCCGACATCTACAAGCCCAAGATCACCGCCGAGCGCAAGCTGGACCGGGTCCGGCGCGCCGAGCGGTTCACCCGGGACGAGCCCCGGCGCGGTCCCGCGGCCCGGGAGGACGC
>DBMS01000071.1:0-2550 GCA_002297665.1 Holophagaceae bacterium UBA692
CCTCGCCCTCATCGCCTCCCTGGGCCTCGCCGCCCAGGCCCCTCCCGCCGCCTCGGGCCCCGCCGTCAAGTGGCGGGGCGCCGTCTGGGCCTCCGGCGCCGCCTCCGACCGGCAGACCCCGGACGGGACCCTCTTCCTGCGCACCGCCGACGCGGGCGAGGGCCAGCTGGCCCTGGACGGCCTGCAGGTGGGCGCGGACGTGGCCCTCCCCGAGGGCTTCGGCCTCCGGTTCACGGTCCTGGGCGGCCAGGCCGCGAAGTTCCTGAACGCCATCACCGTCGTCTCGGGCACCACCCCCGCCGAGACCGGGTCCCTGGCCTGGCCCGAAGCCATAGTCACCTGGACCGGCGGGAGCGAGACCCTCAAGTTCGGGCGGATGTACACGGCCATGGGCATGGAGGTGCTGGACGCCACCCAGGACACCCCCGCCACCCGGGGCCTCCTCTTCACGTACGCCATTCCCTGCGCCCAGCTGGGGCTGAACTGGCACCACGCCTTCAGCGCCTCCTGGAGCTCGGACGTGTGGGTCTACAACGGCGAGGACCGGCTGCAGGACAACAACCGCGGCAAGACCGCCGGCATCGGCCTCACCTACAACCACGGCGGCGCATCCGACCGGTTCGCCACCCTGATGGCCTTTTCCGGCGCCGAGCAGGACGGCGTCGGCGCCGCGGCCTCCGCCGGCGCCGAAGGCCGCAAGCGCACCCGGATATCGTTCGCCGGCCAGTGGGTGTGGGGCCCCACCACCCTCCAGTGGGAAGGCGAGCATGGCCGCGAGGCCCTGCCCACGGGCGAGAAGGCCACCTGGACGGGTTTCGGAACCATCGTGAAGTATGCGTTCAGCAAGCGCTGGAGCGCCTATGGCCGCCTGGAGACCCTTCGCGACGACATGGGCATCCGCCTGGGCGGCGAGGCCACGGTGGCCAGGTCCCTCACCCAGGGCCCGGCGCCCGACCTCACCGCCCGCTCCGCCTCCCTGGGGATGGAGCGCAGGTGGCAGGCCGCCTTCACGCGCCTGGAGGTCCGCCGGGACAGCCTGGACCGGGACCTGACGGACCGGGACGGCGGGACGTTCCGGAACGCCACCAGCGTCACCTGGAGCCTGGGCGCCAGCTTCTGATTGACACTTCGACAACCGCTCCCCGCGAATGCCGCCGCTTCCCGGCGCATCCGCGGGGGGATCCGCGTACGGCCGGGCCCGGACGGAAAAGGACCGGGGCCCCTGGAAGGAGAATTCACCGATAACGTTAGACATTCCCCACGCTCCGGCTAGAATCGGGCAGCCCCAATCCAGAACCCACAGCGTGAAATGGCATTCCGCAGCCAGCCTCCTGTCCGCGGAACCAACCAGGGAGTGTGAGCGATGAGCGAGCAAGCCTTCATCCGGGATCTCAAGGAGATCGTCGGCGGCTCCAACGTGCTGGCGTCCGCCGTGGACCTCCAGCTCTACCAGTACGACGGCTACCTCGAGGAGCACCGCCCCGAGGCGGTGGTGTTCGTGCGTTCCACCGAGGAGGTGGCCCGGGTGGTCCAGTGCTGCAACCGCCACGGCAAGCCCTTCGTGCCCCGGGGAGGCGGCACCAACCTCACCGGAGGCACCGTTCCCTTCCGGGGCGGGGCCGTCATCGAGATGATCCGCATGAACCGGCTCCTGGAGATCGACATCCCCAACCTGCGGGCCCGGGTCCAACCGGGCATGTTCAACCTGGAGCTTGGAAACGCCCTGGCGCCCCTGGGCTACCAGTTCATCCCCGACCCCGCGAGCCAGAAGGCCGCGACCCTGGGCGGCAACGTGGCCGAGAACGCCGGCGGCCCCCACTGCTTCAAGTACGGGGTCACCTCCAACCACGTGCTGGGCCTCACGGTGGTGCTCCCCGACGGCCGCGTGGAGACCTTGGGCGGCAAGGCCGCGGACGTCCCGGGCTTCGACCTGACGGGCCTTTTCGTGGGCAGCGAGGGGACCCTGGGCATCTGCACCGAGGTGCTCGTGAAGGTCGTGCGCCAGGCCGAGTCGGTCAAGACGCTCCTGGCCATCTACGACAGCCTCGAGGCCGGCAGCGAGACGGTGTCGGCCATCGTGGCCGCGGGCATGGTCCCGGCCACCCTGGAGATGATGGACCAGCTCGTCATCCACGCGGTGGAGGCCTCCCTGCACTGCGGCCTGCCCATGGACTGCGCGACCCTCCTTCTCATCGAGGTGGACGGCCTCAAGGACGACCTGGAGTCGCAGGCCGCGGCCATCGGCGACCTCTGCAAGGCCCACGGCGCCCGGGAAGTGCGGGTGGCCAAGGACGACGCCGAACGGGCCCTGCTCTGGGCCGGGCGCCGGGGAGCCTTCGGCGCCGTGGCGCGCCTGGCGCCCAGTTTCCTGGTGTGCGACGGCACCGTGCCCCGCACCGCCCTGCCCCAGGTGCTGAAAAAGGTCTCCCAGGTGGCCGCCAAGTACGACCTGCGCATCCCCAACGTCTTCCACGCCGGCGACGGCAACCTCCACCCCCTCATCCTCTTCGACTGGAGGGACGCGGAGATGAAGGCCCGGGTCCTGAAGGC
>DBMS01000071.1:2573-8043 GCA_002297665.1 Holophagaceae bacterium UBA692
GTGGGCCTCGAAAAGCTCGAGGCCATGCGCATGGTGATGAGCGAAGCCGATATCCAGGCCCAGCGGCGGGTCAAGGCGACCTTCGACCCCGACAACCGGGCCAATCCGGGCAAGATCTTCCCCGCCAAGGAGGTGGCTTGTGAACGCTGAACTGCGCTCCCGGCTTGAAGCCATCGTGGGCCCGGGCCTGGTGTACGGCCCCGGCGAACCCGTCGACGGCCTGCGGCCCGCCCTCGCCGTGCGCCCGGGCACCCAGGACCAGGTCTCGGCGGTGGTCCGCGCCTGCGCCGCGGCCGGGGCCGCCATGATCCCCATCGGGGGCGGCACGTCCATGGGGCTGGGCAACCCCCCGGCCCGGGCCGACGTCCTGGTGCACCTGGACCGCCTGGACCGCGTGGTGGAATGGGACCCCGCCAACCTCTGCATAAGCGCCGAGGCCGGCATGCGCCTGGCGACCCTCCAGGAGCTGGTGGCCAGGGACCGCGCGGTCCTGCCGCTGGACCCGCCCGGCCTTCGCCGCGTCACCCTGGGGGGCCTGGTCGCGGCCAACCAGAGCGGCCCGGGCCGGCTCCAGCACGGCACGGTGCGGGACTGGGTGCTGGGCATGCGCGTGGTGCTCCCCGACGGCGAGCGCATCCACTGCGGCGGCCGCGTCATCAAGAACGTCTCGGGCTACGACATGAACAAGCTCTTCATCCGCAGCCTGGGCTGCCTGGGGATCATCACCGAGGTGACGTTCAAGCTGCTGCCCATGCCCGCGCGCCGCGCGACCGTCATCGGCCGGTTCCCCGACGCCTCCGGGGCCTGGGCGGCGGTGGGGCGGGCCCTGGCCTCCTTCCTCCTTCCCGAGGCCCTGGAATTCCTCAACCCCGAAGCCGCCCAGCGCCTGGGTGGCCCCCCGGACACCTGCGCCCTGGCGGTCGCCCTCGCCGGCAGCCCCGAGACCGTGGACCGCCAGGTGCGGGACTTCACCGCCTTCTTCCAGGAGGCCGGCGGCACCGCCGAGGTGGTGCGCGACGAGGCCTCCGTCCAGGCCTGGGAGGGCATCCGCGACCTCCTCGAGGGCGCAGTCGACCCCGTCCTTTGCCGCATCGCCGTGCCCCTTTCCGCCACCGCGTCCCTGGTGGCCGCGACGGAGAGGATGGCGCTCCTGGCCGGGATGAGGGCCGTGGTCACGGCCCATGCGGCCACGGGCGTCATCCGCGCCCTGCTGGTCCCGGGCCCGGACCCCCACCCCGGAGAAGTCCCCATGGCCCTGGAGGGGCTGCGCCGGGAGGCCGAGGCCGCGGAGGGCAACCTGGTGCTCGAAGCCGCCCCCCGGGCCCTGAAGGCCCGGTTCGACGCCTGGGGCGCCCCCGTGGGCGGCCTGGACATGATGAAGCGGCTCAAGAACGAATTCGACCCCCTGGGGATCTGCAACCCCGGGCGCTTCGTGGGCGGGATCTGACATGGCGACCCCCGAACTCCTCCCCCTCTACGACACCATCGCCCAGTGCAACCGATGCGGCTTCTGCCAGGCCGGGTGCCCCGTGTTCCGCACCACCGGCTCCGAGCACTCCCTGGGCCGGGGCCGGCAGGCCGTCGCCAGGGCCCTGATCCTCGGGAACATGGAACTCACGCCCGACGTGGCCGCGGCCCTCGAGGACTGCCTCCTGTGCCGCGGGTGCACCGCCCACTGCTTCCCGGCCATCCGCACCGACGAGACCGTGCTGGCCATCCGCCACGCCTACATCAAGCGCCACGGCCAACCCGCGTGGCAGCGCTTCCTCTTCCGGCAGATCCTGGCCGACAACAAGCGCCTGGAGAGCGCCGGGCGCCTGGCGCTCTGGGCCAAGCGCCACGGCCTGGTGAAGGTGGTCGAAAGGTCCGGGGCCCTGCGCCTCGTGGACCGGCGCTTCCAGGTGGCCGACGCCATGCTCCCGCCCATGGACGCCAGGCCCTTCCTGCGGGGCGACCAGGAGCGGGTGCCCAGGCCCGCCGAGGTCAGGCACCGCATCGGCTACTTCGCCTCCTGCGGCCTTTCCTTCGAATTCCCCGAGGTCGTCGGCGCCACCCTGCGGGTCCTGGCCCGCAACGGCTGCGCCACGACCCTCATGGACAACACCTGCTGCGGCCGCCCAGCCCATGCCTACGGGGATCTGGACGCCGCCCGCGACATCGCCCGCAAGAACATCGACCACATGGCCGCCGAGGCCGAAGGCCTGGAGGCCATCGTCTCGGACTGCGGCAGCTGCAGCACGCACCTCAAGGAGTACGGGCACCTGCTCAAGGACGATCCGGTCTACGCCCCCAGGGCCGCCGCCCTTTCGGCCAAGATCCGCAGCTTCAGCGAGTACCTGGCCTCCATCGGCCTGGAAGGCGGCATGGGCCCCGTGGCCGGCACGGTCACGTACCACGACCCCTGCCACCTCTCCAACCGCTTCGCCAAGGTCACCGCCCAGCCCCGGAACCTCCTGAAGGCCGTCCCGGGCGTGGCCTTCAAGGAACTGCCCGAGGCCGACTGGTGCTGCGGGGCCGCCGGCAGCTACACCTTCCTCCACCACGAGGAGGCCAAGGGCGTCCTGGACCGGAAGATGGGCAACGTCGCGAAGACGGGCGCGGCGACCCTGGCCACCGAGTGCCCCGCCTGCATGATGCACCTGGGCTACGGCGCCCGGCGCAAGGGCATGGAGGTGCGGGTGCGCCACGTGAGCCAGATCCTCGACGAGGCCTACGCCGCTGCGCCGTGACATGGACAGACCGGCCTCCGGGCCTATCGTATGAATCTGCCCGGTGGCGCGCCGGGCGGTCTGCGCGCATCTATGGATCAGGTGGAAGTTGCATTGTTGACCACTTTGGTTGTGATAAATTCATCTCGCCCGCCGGCCTTCGGCGTGAGGAGCGCCTGTGGCGAAAACCGAGACGGTCCCTGACATTCGCAGCCTTTCCCGGGAGCAGAGAATCGGTCTCTTCCGCACCATCTACGCCTCCAGGCGCATCGATGACCGGGAGATCACGGGCAAGCGCCAGAACAAGGTCTACTTCCAGATAAACGGGGCGGGCCACGAGGCCCTCCAGGCCGCCGCCGCCCTCTGCCTGGAGCCGGGCCGGGACTGGTTCTTCCTGTACTACCGGGACCGGGCCCTGGCCTACGCCCTGGGCGTTTCCGCCCGGGACATGTTCCTGGGCTCCGTGGGCTCCAGGCTGGACCCCGCCACCGGGGGCCGCATGATGCCCGGCCACTGGTCAAGTCATAAGCTTAACATTTTCACCACGTCCAGCCCGACCGGCACCCAATTCCTCCAGGCGGTCGGCGCGGCCGAGGCCCTCCTCCGGGCCGGAAGGGAGGGTCTCCAGGAGCGCCTGGGCATGACCGAGGGCGAGGTGGTGCTGGTCACCAGCGGCGACGGCACCGTGGCCGAGGGCGAGTTCTGGGAGTCGGTCAACAGCGCCGTGAACCTCAAGGTGCCCCTGGTCTACCTCATCGAGGACAACGGCTACGCCATTTCCGTCCCCACCGAGGTGCAGTACCCCGGCGCCAACGTGGCCGCCCTCCTCAAGGGCTGGGAGGCCCAGGGCCTGAAGGTCATCGACGGCGTCGACGGCTGCGACCCCGTGGCCAGCTACGAGGCGGTGCGCGAGGCCGTGGCCCACGCGCGGGCCCGCAAGGGCCCGGCCCTGGTGCGCGCGCGGGTGGTCCGGCCCTACTCCCATTCCCTGTCCGACGACGAGCAGCTCTACAAGACCCCCGCCCAGCGCGCCGACGAGGCGAGGCGGGACCCCGTGACCACCTACCCGGAGCGCCTCCTGCGGGAGGGCCTGCTCACCCCCGGGGAACTGGAGAGCCTCAAGGCCGAGGTGCAGGAGGAGGTGGACCGCGCCTGGGAGGAGGCCGTGGACGCGCCGCCGCCCGAAAGCGGCTCCCATTCCCGCCACCTCTACAGCGAGACGGTGGATCCCACCTCGGCCGCCTTCGACCGGGAGGACCAGGCCGGGGACCAGGGCACCGGCGCCAAGACCCTGATCGACCTCGTCAACCTAACCCTGAAGCAGGAGATGGCGGCCAACCCCCTCATCCTCGCCTTCGGGGAGGACGTGGCCGACGCAAGCCGGCCCGAGATCCTGGACGAGCTCAAGGGCAAGGGCGGCGTCTTCAAGGCCACCCATGGCCTCCAGCGGATCTTCGGGGAAAACCGGGTCTTCAACTCCCCCCTGGCCGAGGCCACCATCGTGGGCCGCGCCATCGGCCTGGCCGCCCGGGGCTTCAAGCCCGTGGTGGAGATCCAGTTCATGGACTACATCTGGCCCGCCATGCAGCAGATCCGGGACGAGCTGGCCAACATCCGCTGGCGCAGCGACGACCACTTCAAGGCCCCCGTGGTCATCCGGGTGCCCATCGGCGGCTACCTCATGGGCGGTTCCGTCTACCACAGCCAGTGCGGCGAGAGCTCCTTCACGCACATCCCCGGCCTGCGGGTGGTGTACCCCAGCCGGGCCCTGGACGCCGCGGGCCTGCTGCGCACCGCCATGCGCTGCGACGACCCGGTCCTCTTCCTGGAACCCAAGCACCTCTACCGCCAGACCCACAACAAGGGCAACGACCCCGGGCCCGACTTCATGATCCCCTTCGGCAAGGCCCGCACCGTCCGGGAGGGCACGGACCTCTCCGTCATCACCTACGGCAGCACCGTGCATCGCGCCGTCCAAGCCGCCCGTCAGGCCGAAGCCGAGGGCCTCAGCGTCGAGATCCTCGACCTGCGGACCCTGAACCCCTACGACTGGAACGCCGTCGCCGCCTCGGTGAAGAAGACCCACCGCGTCCTGGTGGCCCACGAGGACACCCTGGCCTGGGGCTACGGCGCCGAGATCGCCGCGCGCATGGTCGACATCGGCTTCGACGAGCTGGACGGCCCGATCGTTCGCGTCGGCGCACCCTTCATGCCCGTCCCCTTCGCGAAAGAGCTCGAGGCGCGCTACCGCCCGGATGCCGCGCGCATTGCCGATGCCGTGCGCCGGACGCTCGCATAACAGAATCGAGGAAGGCCCATGACCACCGATGTGATCCTTACCGAGATTGCGGACGGCATTGCCGTCGTCACGATCAACCGACCGAAGACGCTCAATGCCCTCGACATCCCGACCCTGCTGGCGCTCGAAGCGGCATGGGCCAAAATCGAGGCCGATCCGGCCGTGCAGGTGATCATCATCACGGGTGCGGGTGATCGCGCCTTCGTCGCCGGTGGTGACATCGCCGATCTCAAGTCACGCGACGGCCTGCGCCATTACGAGGAATTCGGCGAGGTCGTGCATCGCGTCTTCCGCAAAATCGAGTTGTGCGACAAACCGACGATCGCGGCGGTCAACGGCTACGCACTCGGCGGCGGCACGGAGCTCATTCTCGCGACCGACATCCGCATTCTTGCGGATACGGCGCGGCTCGGCCTTCCCGAGATCACGCTTGGACTTTTCCCCGGCGCCGGCGGCACGCAGC
>DBMS01000071.1:8088-8286 GCA_002297665.1 Holophagaceae bacterium UBA692
TGCCAACAAGGTCGTGCCGAAGGCGGACGTGATGACAGCCGCGCGCGAGATGGCGGCGAAGATGGTCTCGAAGTCGCCGCTCGTGCTGAAGCTCTTGAAGCGCACGCTCAACAGCGGCGGCGAGATGCCGCTCTCGGCGGCGCTTGCGCACGAGCAGGCCATGATCGGCCTCGTGCTCGATACCGCGGACTCCAAGGA
>DBMS01000222.1 GCA_002297665.1 Holophagaceae bacterium UBA692
GAAGAGCGGATTGAGCGGATCGACGGTGACGCCGCGCTTCTCGCCCTTCAGCTCCTCCGGCAGGTCGAGGACCGGGATGGTCGAGTCGAGCCGCGCGCCGAGGAAGAAGGCGATGGAGAAGCGCTCGACACCGGCCGGCGGGGCGACGACGTCGTGGACGTCGGCGCGGACGAAGCCGTTGGTGGCGAGTTCGAGGAGTTCACCGGTGTTGATGACGAAGGTGCCGGGGATCGGCGGGGCATCAAGCCAGACGCCGTCCTCGGTGCGCACCCGCAGGCCCTCGACCACGTCATGGAGCAGCACGGTGACGAGGCCGCCGTCCTTGTGGGCGCCGACGCCCTGGCTCGACTGCGCCACTTCGCGGCCGGGATAGCGGATGATCTTCAGAAGCTGGGTCGGCAGCGGCGTGTAGATGTCCTGGAACACCTTCTCGTCCTGGCCGAGCGCGGCGGCGATGGCGTCGGCGCCGATGACCTGGGAGTACTCGGTCTGGCCGTAGCCCGCCAGCTGCTTGCCCATGAGGTCCAGGGTGGGAAGCCCCCCCTTCCATTCCCGGATGGCCGTGGCCCCGAGCGTCTCCACGCCCAGGAAGGCGGACCAGCCGTCCTTCCGGTAGGCCAGGTAGAAATTGGGAACGATGAGGACCGGGTTGTCGGACGTGTAGGTCCTGTCCCCCACCGCCGGGTTCCCGATGGTGCGCACCGTGGCCTTCTGGAAGATCATCTGGTCGCTGAAGTTGAAGGTCCAGCCCGCCTTGAGCCTGGGGGTCCCGGCCATGTTGTAGTAGACGATGTCCGCGTTGTCGATGGCGCTGTTCCGGTCGAACATGCGGATGTATTCCGCGCTCTGGTTGCTGTTGTAGAAGATCCCGCCGGCCGCCGCCGGAGGCGTCAGGCCGAGGATCAGCGAGGTAAAGAGCAGGCCTCTCTTCATGGGCAACCTCCTGGGGGGATCCGGATGGTCCGGGGTAAGCAGTCTCAGGTCGGGGCAGCCCGAGGCCTGTCGATGGATGGACATGGAAAAACGCGTGGTTGGGTGGATGCTAGTCCCGCCCGAACCGCCCGTCAAACCTTTGTTGGGGCCTTTGTCGGGGGAGCCTTTCTAAGCTGAGGCATTTCAGCTTGACGCCGTCCGCCCGCAGCTTCCAGAATCCGGATGGACTCCCACCAGCGAGGCACCATGGCGACGCGCGATCCCGGATCCGCCTGGCAACCCTACTCCGCCTACCCAGGATCGGAAGCCGGGGTGCTGGTCTCCCACGGGTTCACCGGCGGCCCCGCGAGCGTGCTCCCCCTGGCCCGGCGCCTGGCCGAGGCCGGCTTCAACGTGGAGTGCCCCTGCCTCACGGGCCACGGCCCCCACTGGCGCGAACTGGCCACGGCCACGCGGGAGGACTGGCTCCGGGACCTGCGCGAGGCGCTGTCGCGCCTCAAGGCGCGCAGCCGCATCGTCTTCGTCGCGGGCCTCTCCATGGGGGGGACGCTGGCCCTGCGCCTGGCCCAGGGCGATCCGGACATCCGCGGCGTCGCGTTGGTCAACCACGCGCTGGTCTTCGGCAACCCCCTGGTCCCTTTCGCCTTCCTGCTCAAGCACGTGGTGCGCTCCACCCCTTCCATCGCCTCGGACATCCTGGACGCCGGCATCAGCGAGCCCGCCTGCGACCGCACCCCCACCGCCGGCGTGGAGCAGGTGTACCGCCTGGCCCGGGAGGCCCGCGCGGGCCTGCCCGGGCTCCGCCAGCCCCTGCTGGTCTTCAAGTCCCGGGAGGACCACGTCCTGCCGGCCCGCAACGCCCCCATCACGCTCCGGGAGGCCGGCTCCGCCCACAAGGAGCTGGTGTGGCTGGAGCACTCCTACCACGTGGCCACCCTGGACCACGACCGGGAGTTCATCGCCGACAGGTGCATCGCCTTCTTCACGCGCCTGACAAGGGAGGCCGAATGATCCGCGCCGCCGCCTTCGCCCTGCTCGCCCTCGCCCCGGCCCTGGCCGGGGTCGCGGTGGGCCAGAAGCTCCCCGAGGCCCAGGTGGCCGACAAGGGCGTCATGAGCCTGGACGGCCGGGCCATCTCCTACCGCCCGTGGAAGGCCTCGGCCGCCTTCGGCCGGGTCCTCACCATCTACCACCTCGCCGCCCGCATGGGCATCGACGACGTCAACAAGGCCTACATCGACGCCCTCATCGCCGCGCGGCTCCCCGAGACCCTTCCGGACAGCCCCTACAAGACCATCACCGTCCTGAACCTCGCCGAGGCCAACTGGGTCACCCACGGCATCGGGGTCAGCCGGCTCGAGAAGAACCAGCGGGAGACCCCTTACGCCCTATTCGTGGCCGACGAGAAAGGCGCGGCCCGCGCCGCCTGGGGCCTCCGCCCGGGGCAGTCGGCGGTGATCGTGGTGGACCGGGACGGGACGGTGCTCTTCTTCAAGGAAGGCAGGCTCTCTCCCGAGGAGATCCGCACGGCCGTGGCGCTCATCCGGGCCCGGCTGGAATAGTCACCACACCGAGAGGTGGATCTCCGCCACGCCCCGCATGCGGTCCAGGCGCACCGAGCGCCCCCCGGGGTCCCGCAGCCAGCCCGTGTACTCCCCGAAGAACTGCCGGAAGTTCACCTTCAGGAAGGGCAGCCGGGTCCGCTCCCCCCGTTCCCCCAGGGGACGGAACCGCAGCTCCACCTGGCCGTCCTCGGTGAAGACGCGCCAGTCCTCCCCCCGGGGGTCGGCGGGGTCGTAGTCGAATATCACCTGGGCCAGGCGGGTCCGCCTGCCGCCCACCCAGAAGGCGTTCTCGGGGTAGAAGGACTCGTTCACCAGGGCGGCGAAGTTGGCGCCCACGGGGGTGCCGTCCGGGAGGATCCCCGCCAGGGCCGACCAGAGCCAGTTGCTGTGGCGGTTGAAGAACCCCGCGGACCAGTCGTACACGGCCGCGGCCCGGTCCGGGGACCCCGCCCGTTCCGCGCCGTCGAAGGTCACGGAAAGCGATTCCGGCAGGAGGGGCGCGAACTTCTCGGTGAAGGTGAAACGGTTGGGGTCCCCGCAGCTGGGATTGACCACCCGCAGCGGCCTGTTCGCGAAGCCGAAGGGGAAGCGCCCCTTGACGTCCAGGCGCCCGCCGAAGCTCGCCTCCACCTCCAGCTGCCCCCGGCCGTGGGACTTGGCCAGATGGAGGCGGCAGCCGCGGCCCTGGTACCGGATGGCGCCTTCGTCGGGGTCCAGGGGGAAGTCCAGCCGGCCCGGGAGGTCCTTCACGGACCGCTCCCACAGCTCCCCGGTGCGGAAGTCGAAGAGGAACCCGAAGACGTTGGCCACGTACCCCAGGCGCACCGCGGCCAGGCCCGCGAGGCAGCCGTCCCCCAGGATGCCCAGGTAGCTGAAGGCCCCCAGGGCCATGCGCCGGCGAAGGGCGCCCGCCCTGCGCCCGAAGAAGGTCCGCAGGGCGAACGCCTCGGGGTTGAAGCGCACGGGCCCGTCCAGGCAGCCGTAGCCGACCTTGCCGTTCTCCCCGATGAGCGTGTGCATGGCGGACCCTTTTCCCCCAGTCTACGCCTCGCCGGGCAAACCCATTGACGGAATGCGGGAAGGGGTTAACTTGTCTATACAACAGTTGTCCGTACAAGCTCCAGGGAGCCCCAGGCCATGATCAGGAAGACCCTCGCCGCCACCATCCGGGACGCGCTTCGCGCCCGGATCGCCGACGGCGCCTGGGAGGATCGCCTGCCCTCGGAGCCCGATCTGGTCAAGCTCTTCGACGCGAGCCGGGAGACGGTGCGCAAGGCCCTGGGAATGCTGGAGGCCGAAGGCCTCATCTACCGCATGCACGGCAAGGGCACCTTCGTGGAGGCGCCGGTGAGCTTCAACCCGCTCTCGGGCACCCTTTCCATCACCGAGGAACTGGCCCGCACCCGCCACCCGGTGCGCAACACGGTCCTGGAAACCGGCTGGATCGCCCCGGAGCGCATCTCGAGCCCCTTCCTCCGGGGCTTTTTCGAGGGGAGCCCCCGGGTCTTCCAGGTCAAGCGCCTGCGCCTGGTGCGCAGCGACGTGCTGGCCGTGGAGACCTCCTACTTCCGGGAGGCGGACTTCCCCGGCATCGAGGGGGCGGACTTCTCCGGGTCCCTCCACGGCCTCATGGGCGGGCGCTTCGGCCTGGCCCCGGACCGGGTGCGCAACCGGTTCCATGCCCTGGACTTCCGCATCAAGGAGGAGCGCGAGGCGGCCCGGGCCCTGGGAAGCCGCCAGGCCATCCGGGTGGAGCGGGCCCTCATGCTGAAGCGGGAGGTCTACTACGCGGTGAGCTTCACCCTGCGCACCGACCTCCATCCCCTGGAATTCATCCAGTTGCCCGGCCGGACCGGGGAGGGGGTCCTGTGAGCCGGGCCGACGACTTCCACACCGCGGGCGCGGGGCTGGCCTGGTCCGCCCTGGAGCGGCCCGGCGCCCTGGACCGGGCCGCCACCCTGGACTTCGACCTGGTGATCGTGGGCGGCGGCATCACCGGGGCCGGCATCGCCCGGGAGGCCGCGCTGCGCGGGATCACCTTCCTGCTGGTGGACAAGGAGGACTTCGCCTTCGGCACCTCCTCCCGGTCCTCCAAGCTGGTGCACGGGGGCATGCGCTACCTGGCCCAGCGGGAGTGGAAGCTGGTGCGCGAATCCACCACGGAGCGCAACTGGCTCCTCAAGGCCCTGCCCAACCTGGTGCGACCCCTGGGCTTCCACTACTGCGCCTACCTGGGAAGCAAGGACAGTCCGGCTCGGGTGAAGGCCGCGCTCCGCCTCTACGACCTGATCTCCAACGCCTTCTCCCGCTACCGCATCCGCCGGCACCGCATCCTCACGCCGGCCCAGCTCAAGGCGCGCGAACCCGGCGTGCGCACCGAGGGCATGGTCCTGGCCGGCCTCTACTACGACGCCAACGTGGACGACGCCCGGCTCGTGGTGGAAGTGCTCAAGGAGGCCCGGGACGCCAGCGGCGGGCGCTCCGTGGCGCTGAACTACGCCGAGGCCGCGGGCATCCTCGTGGAGGGCGGCAGGGTGCGGGGCGTGGAGATCCGCGACCGCCTCTCGGACCGGGCCTTCACCGTGAAGGCGGGCTGCGTGGTCAACGCCACGGGGATCTGGACCGGGGAGCTCGCGGGCCCGGAGATCCGGCCCACCAAGGGCGTGCACCTGGCCATCCCCAACGGAAGGCTGGGGAACCGGGAGGCCTTCATCCTCCGCTCCCTGGACGACGGGCGGAACTTCTTCGTGCTGCGCCGGGGGGGCATCAGCCTCATCGGCACCACCGACACGGACTACCAGGGCAGCCTGGACGCGCCCTTCTGCACGAAGGAGGACGCGGACTACCTCCTTCGCACCGTCAACATCCGCTTTCCCGGCGCCGGAATCACCTACGACGACATCCTCTCCACCTACGCCGGCATCCGGCCCCTGGTAAAGGACGGCGGCGCCGAGGCCTCGGCCGTATCCCGCCGGCACGTGATCCGGGACCCGGGCACCGGGGTCGTGGCCATCGCCGGGGGCAAGCTCACCACCTTCCGGCTCATGGGCTGGGACGTGCTGAGCCATTGCTCGCGGAAAGGCTACCTGCGCCCCCTCCGGGGCCGGGAGAAGGGCCGGCACTTCACCCGCCGGCCCCTGAAGGCCGGCGTCACCTGGGAGGCCTTCGGGGCGATCCTGGCCGGCCTCGGCCTTGCGGGACTCGTGCCCGAGGGCACGCTGCGCCACCTGCACCAGCAGTACGGCCACGGGGCGGTCGCCATCCTGGCCGAGGTGAAGGCCGACCCGCCTTCCGGGCTGCCGCTCCTGGAGGGCCACCCCTTCTGCGCGGCCGAACTCCGCCACATCCTGGACTTCGAGAACGCCCCCACCCTCATGGACCTGATGCTGCGCCGCACCGAGATGCAGCTCACGGTCTCCCACCGGCTCCAGGAGACGCTGGCCGGGAAGGTTGCGGCGGTGGCGGCGGGCTACTACGGTTGGGACGGGGCCCGCACCCAGCGGGAGATCGCCGCCTACCTGGACTACATCCGCAAGACCATCTTCTTCTAGCAGGAAGCCCATGGACGACACGCTTCTGGCCCTGGATTGCGGAACGCAGAGCCTGCGGGCCATGCTGTTCGCCAAGGACGGCACCCTCCTGCGCAAGGTCAAGATCGAGTACGAGCCCTACGTGAGCCCCCGGCCGGGCTGGGCGGAGCAGGACGCCGAGCTCTACTGGAGGAGCCTGTGCGAGGCCGTGGGCACCCTCAAGCTGGAAGCCCGCGAGGCCTTCGAGGCCGTTCGCGGGGTGGGGGTCACCACCCAGCGGGACACCCTGGTGTTCCTGGACCGGGAGGGCGTGCCCCTGCGCCCGGCCATCACCTGGCTGGACACCCGCAAGGCCCGCGCCGTGTACCGGCCCGTGTGGTTCAAGCGCCTGGCTTTCTGGGCCGTGGGCATGCTGGAGGCCGTCCAGAAGACCCAGAAGGAATGCCGGGCCAGCTGGGTGCGCCAGGAGCAGCCCGATATCTGGGCCCGCACCACCAAGGTGCTCCAGGTCTCGGGCTTCCTCAACCACCGGCTCACCGGGGCCTACCGGGACTCCGTGGCCAGCCAGATCGGACACATCCCTTTCAACTACAAGAAGATGCGCTGGGCCCGGAAGGGGGAGCTGCCCGACCTCCTCTTTCCCATCGACCGCGCCCTGCTCCCCGAGCTGGTGCCCGCGGGAACCGTCCTGGGGACCGTCACGGCCCAGGCCGCCCGTGCCACGGGCCTTCCCGAGGGCCTCCCCGTGGTGGCCTGCGCCTCGGACAAGGGCGCCGAGACCGTGGGCATCGGATGCGTTGAGGAGGGGATGGCCAGCCTTTCGCTGGGCACCACCGCCACGGTCCAGGCGACGTCCCCGCGGTACTTCGAGCCGGTGGCCTTCATGCCCCCCTACCCCGCCGCCGTGGCGGGCCACTACAACCCCGAGGTGGAGATCTTCCGGGGCTACTGGATGATCTCCTGGTTCAAGCGCGAGCTCGCGCCGGTGGAGGTGAGCGAGGCCGCCGAGGCCGGCGTGGCGCCGGAAGCGATCCTCGACCGGTTCCTGCGGGAGGTGCCCGCGGGGTCCATGGGACTGATCACCCTGCCCCACTGGGGCCCCAGCCTCAAGCTGCCCGGCACCAAGGGCGCCATGGTGGGCTTCGGCGACGTGCACACCCGGGGCTACATCTACCGCTCCTTCCTCGAGGGCCTGGCCTTCGGCCTGCGGGAGGGCCTGGAGCGCATCGAGAAGGCCGGGGGCACGCGCATCACCCGCATCGGCATCTCGGGCGGCGCCACCCAGTCCGGGGAGATCTGCCAGCTGACCGCCGACATCCTCGGCCGGGAGCTCACCTCGGGCGAGACCTTCGAGACCGCGGGACTGGGCGCCGCGGCCATCACCGCCGTGGGGGTGGGGCTCCACCGGGACCTGCCCGGAGCGGTGGCGGCCATGGTCCGCCACGGCCGCGTCTACCGCCCCCGGCCCGCGGAGGCCGGGCTCTACGACCGGCTCTACCGCCGGGTCTACCGCAGGCTCTACGCCCGGCTCAAGCCCCTGTACCGGGAGATCCGGTCCATCGTGAACTACCCCGCCAAGGCCTCCGATGAAGACTGACTCACGGCCCCCCTGGATCCACGAGGCGCCCCCCCCGGGCTCCTGGCGCTCCCTCTTCAAGTGGGGCGCCCCGGGGGAATTCAAGCACCCCAATGCACGGCTCCTGGACCTCATGAAGAGGACCTTCGCCATGGAGGACGCCGATTTCCGGGCGCCGGGGCGCACCGGGACGGGACCGGTGGACCTGGACCCTCCCTGCGCACTGCCGTCCGCGGACCTGGCGGCCTTCCGGTCCCTCCTGGGCGAGGGCGGGGTCGCCACGGACGGCCTCTCCCGGCTCAGGGCCGCCGCCGGCAAGACCATGCTCGACCTCATGCGCCTGCGGGAAGGCCTCGACGAGAACCTTCCCGACGCCGTGCTCTTCCCCCGCAACCGCCATGATGTGGCGCGCATCGTGGCGCGGTGCGCGGACCGGGGCATCGCCCTCACGGCCCGGGGCGGCGGGACGTCGGTGACCCGCGGCCTGGAGTGCCCCCGGGGCGGGGTCTCCCTGGACCTCACCCGGCACATGCACAAGGTCGTCGCCTTCAGCGAGGCGGACCAGACCATCACCGTCGAGGCGGGGATGTACGGCCCCGAGCTGGAGAAGCTCCTGAACGGCGCGCCGGAGCACTTCGGCGCCTCCCGGCCCTACACCTGCGGCCACTTCCCCCAGTCCTTCGAGTTCTCCACGGTGGGCGGCTGGGCGGTGACCCGGGGCGCCGGTCAGAACTCCACCTACTACGGCAAGATCGAGGACCTGGTGCTGGCCCAGGAGTGCGTGACCCCATCGGGGGTCTTGCGCACCGCCGGCCACCCCGCGGCGGCCACCGGTCCCGACCTGGACCAGCTGCTCCTGGGCAGCGAGGGCGTCTTCGGCATCGTCACGGAGGTGACCCTGCGCGTGTTCCGGTCCATGCCGGAAAACCGCCGGCGCTTCGGCTACATGTTCCCCGACTGGCCCGGCGCGTGCCGCGCGGCGCGGGAGATCCTCCAGGCCGAGGCCGGGTTCCCCTCCGTGTTCCGCCTGTCGGATCCGGAGGAGACCGACGTGGCCCTCAAGCTTTACGGCGTCGAGCGCCCCGCGATCGAGGCGCTTCTGGGCCTCTGGGGCCTGCGTCCGGGAAGGCGCTGCCTCCTGCTGGGCACCGCGGACGGCGCGAAGGGCTACGCCCGGAACGTCCGGAAGGCGGTGGGCCGCATCGCCAGGCGCTTCGGCGCCCTGCCCACCACGGGCCTGGTGACCCGGGCCTGGGAGCACGGCCGGTTCCGGGACCCCTACCTGCGCGACGACCTCCAGGACTTCGGCATCCTGACCGACACCCTGGAGTGCTCGGTGACCTGGGACGCCCTGGAGCGGGTGCACCGGGAGGTGCGGGCCTATTGCAAGGCCCGGCCCGGCACCGTGTGCATGACGCACATGTCCCACTGCTACCCCCAGGGCGCCAACCTCTACTTCATCTTCATCACCCGCATGGACGCCATCCCGGACTACCTGGCCTACCAGGCCGGCATCCTGGACACCATCCGCGCCCAGGGCGCGGCGCTCAGCCACCACCACGGCATCGGGCGCATGACGGCGCCCTGGCTGGAAGGCCAGCTGGGCCGGGCCCACATGGACCTGCTGCGCGCCGTCAAGCGCCACTGCGATCCCGGCGGCATCCTGAACCCCGGAGGCACCCTGGGCCTGGACCTGCCGGAGGCCGGGCGGCGCTAGGCCCGGGCCTTGGAGGCTGTCCGCGTACTAGACCTTCTGGTCCTTCCGGTCCCTGCCCAGAAGGCCCTGGGCGCGCAGCACCGAACGGATCTGCCCCTCCGAATACGGCTTGTCCAGGAACCCCCCCACACCCAGGTCCCGGAAGGCCTCCTGGGCCTCGTCCTCCAGGCGCCCGCTGGAGACGATGATGGGAAGGGAGGGCAGGAGCCGCCTCAGGGAACGCACGAAATCCAGGCCGTCCAGGGCGGGCATGTGCAGGTCGGTGATCACGCCCTGGAGGCGCTTGCGGTTGTCCTCGGCGCGCATGAGGCCGTCCACGCCGTCCACGGCCGTCACCACCACGAAGCCCATGCGCCGGAGCACGATGGCCGCCATGGTCAGCACCCCGGGCTCGTCGTCCACCACCAGGAGGGTCCGCCCCTCCCCGGAAAGCCCGTCCCCGGGCGCCGGCGCCCGCCACGCGTCGAGGCCGGGGCGCGCCAGGGGGAGGTGGATGCGGAAGGTGGTGCCCAGGCCCGGCTCGGTCATCACCTGGAGAAAGCCTTCGTGCCCCTTGAGGATGGCCACCACCGTGGACAGCCCCAGGCCCGTGCCCTGGTCGAGGGGCTTGGTCGAGAAGAAGGGGTCGAAAATCCTGGACAGGATCTCTGGAGCGATGCCTGTGCCGGTGTCCTCCACGTCCACCACGAGGAAGGTGCCCGGCCGGGAGGCGGGGAGGGCGTCGGGCATGGAGCCCGCGACCTCCGCCACCCGGACGCCGATGGTCAGCCGGCCCCCGTTGGGCATGGCGTCCCGGGCGTTGACGCAGAGGTTGAGGAGCACCTGGTTGACCTGGGTGACGTCCCCCCACACCGGGGGCAGGTCCTCCGGGCCTTCCACCGCCACCTGCACGTTCTTGGGGAAGGTGCTCCGGAGCAGGTTGGCGAGTTCCGAGAGGAGCGGACCGGTCTGGATGGGCTCCTTGGCTCCCTCGGTCCCCTTGGCGAAGGCCAGCAGCTGGCGCACCAGCGCGGCGCCGCGCTTCGCGCTGGCCTCCAGGAGGTCCACGATCCCGGGCGGGGCGTCGGGGTACTGCTCCCTCAGGGCCTCCACGCCCATGAGGATGGGCGTGAGGGCGTTGTTGAGGTCGTGGGCCACGCCGCCGGCCAGGGTCCCCAGCGCCTCGATCCGCTGGGACCGGTGGGCGGCGCGATCCTGGATCTGGCGCTCCGTGATGTCCCGGGCGACGGAGATGAAGCGGGGCTCGCCCCCGGCGGGGGCGATGTACTGCACGTTGATCTCCACGGGGATCTCGCGCCCATCCCGGTGCCGGTGGGTGGTGGTGAGCTGCCGGGAGACGGCTTCGCCCGCCGCCAGCTGGCCCAGGGCCGCCTTGAAGTGCGCGACTTCGCCCTCGGGCAGGAGGTCCGGGGCGCTCCTGCCCAGCAGCTCGGCCCGGGTGTACCCCGTCTGCCGCACGGCCCCTTCGTTGACGTAGGTGAACCGCAGGCTTCCCGGCTCGAAGACGAAGGCGCCGTCCTCCGTGGCGTCCAGGGTCGCCAGCGCCTGGCGGACCTCGGCGGTGCGGGCCTCGACGCGGCGCTCCAGGTCCGAATTGAGGGCGCGCAGGAGATGCTCGCTCTCCACCAGGGCATCCTGGCTGAGGCGCAGGGCGGCCTCGGCGTCCTTGAGGGCGGTGACGTCCCGGGCCGTGGCGTACATGAAGCCGTCGGGCTCGGGCGCCGAGCGCCAGGAGAGCCACCGCCAGGAGCCGTCCTTGTGGAGGTAGCGGTTCTCGAAGGCGTGAACCTTCTCCCCGCGGAGCACCTGGCGCTCCACTTCCCTCAGCGTCGAGGCGCGGTCGTCGGGGTGCACGAAATCCAGGTAGGGCCGGGCCAGCATCTCGTCCAGGGTCCAACCCAGGGTCTCCGTGAAGGCGGGGCTGAGCCGCCTGAAATGGCCGTCGGCGTGGGAGATGCACAGCATGTCCAGGGACAGGGAGAAGAAGCGCTCCCGCTCGGCCTCGGCCCCCCTCTGGCGATGCCGGCTGCGTCCCGAGGCCTCGGACAGATAGGCCAGGACGGCGGTGACGGCGATGAAGAGCCCCATGCCCAGGAACCCCATGGCGTCCCGGACCAGCACCAGCCCCGCCAGCCGGGGCAATCCCCAGAGGGCCGCGGCGCAGGAGAGGGCCGTGGCGGCGAGGCCCGCCCTCATTCCCCCGTAGAGGGCCGCGACGAGGACCGCGGGATAGAAGGTCAGCCAGGCGAGACGCTCCCCGAGCGCGGGCAGGAGCCAGACCCGGGCCAGCGCGGCGAGGATCACCAGGCCCGCCCCGAGGCCGTACGGCATCCATTTCCAGCGTGGCGACAGCAGCGATACCATCAGTTTTTCCTATCCCGCCTCCATGCGTGATGGGGCCAGGAGGGTCCTCCAGGCCAGGGATTCTACCTCAGAACGAAAGTGGGTCCCAATTTCAATTCGCACCCGCCCGCCCAGGTTTCCGAACCGTTCTGGCCGACCGGAGGGGCCGCGCCCCCACTTGATCCTGGACGGGTCCCCCGCCGTTCCGGTACGGTTGGCTATCTTCTCACGAGGTATACCCATGCGATGGACTCCGCTGCTCCTTTGCCTCTGCTTCGCCGGGGCCGCCTGCGCCGCGGACCGGGTCACCGGGCGCGCCTTCGCCACCCGGTCGGAGGTGGCGGCCCGCCACGGCATGGCCTGCACCAGCCAGCCCCTGGTGACCCAGATCGCCCTGGACATCCTCAAGGCGGGAGGCTCGGCGGTGGACGCGGCCATCGCCGCCGACGCGGCCCTGGGGCTCATGGAGCCCACGGGCGCCGGCATGGGCGGGGACCTCTACGCCCTGGTGTGGGACGCCAGGAGCCGCAAGCTTCACGGGCTGAACGCCAGCGGCCGGTCACCCCGGTCGCTCACCCTGGAGCACTTCCAGAAGCTGGGCCTCAAGCACATCCCCGCCACGGGGCCCCTGCCCGTCTCCGTACCCGGCGCGGTGGACGGCTGGTTCATGCTCCACGGCCGCTTCGGCAAGCTGCCCATGAAGGCCGTCCTGGCCCCGGCCATCCGCTACGCCGAGGAGGGTTTCCCCGTGTCCGAGCTCATCGCCTACTACATGGGGCGCAGCATGAATTCGCTGGGCCGGTTCCCGGGTTTCCGGGAGACCTTCTCGGTGGACGGCCAGCGGGCCCCCGTTTCCGGGGAGATCTTCAGGAACCCGAGGCTCGCCCGGACCCTGGCCGAGGTGGCCGAGGGCGGACGGGACGCCTTCTACAAGGGCGCCATCGCCCGGAAGATCGACGCCTACATGAAGGCCCAGGGCGGATTCCTGGGCTACGAGGACCTGGCCTCCCACCACGGGGACTGGCTGGACCCCGTGAGCGTGAACTACCGGGGCTACGACGTGTGGGAACTCCCCGGCAACGGCCAGGGCATCGCCGCGCTCCAGATGCTTAACATCCTGGAAGGCTACGACTTCGCAAAGATCCCCTTCGGAAGCCCGCGCCACCTGCACCTGGTCGCCGAGGCCAAGAAGCTGGTCTTCGAGGACCGGGCGAAGTTCTACGCCGACCCCGACTTCGTCAAGGTGCCCGTGCGGGGCCTGCTTTCCAAGGCCTACGCCGCCCAGCGCCGGGCCCTCATCCGGGAGGACCGGGCCGCACGGCGACTGGAGGCCGGCAACCCCGCCCTGAAGGACGGCGACACCGTCTACCTCACCGTGGCCGACGGCGAAGGCAACATGGTGAGCCTCATCCAGAGCAACTACCGGGGCATGGGCAGCGGCATGACGCCCGGGGACCTGGGCTTCTGCCTGCAGGACCGCGGGGAGCTCTTCAGCCTCGAGCCCGGCCAGGCCAACACCTACGCCCCCGGCAAGCGCCCCTTCCACACCATCATCCCGGCCTTCGTCACCAAGGACGGCGAACCCTTCCTGAGCTTCGGCGTCATGGGCGGCGAGTTCCAGCCCCAGGGCCACGTGCAGATCGTCATGAACATCGTGGACTTCGGCATGGGCGTCCAGGAGGCGGGCGACGCCCCCCGCTGGGCCCATGAGGGCTCCCCCGAGCCCACGGGCGAGAAGGGCCGCCTGCCCGGCACCGTGCAGCTGGAGAGCGGCTTCCCCCTGGAAACCGTGCGCCAGCTCATGGACATGGGCCATGGCGTGGCCTGGATGCTGGGGGGCTACGGCGGGTACCAGGGCATCCGGCGGGACCCCGCGAGCAACGTGTACTTCGGGGCCAGCGAAAGCCGGAAGGATGGGCAGGCTTCGGGCTATTGAGGGCCCGGCGGGCTGGCGTCACGAGCCGATCCGGCGCACTATGGGTACTTCGCTCGACGCGCTTCGGATGGGGAACCCATGCCCTTGAGACCCTGGTTTCTGGCAGGTCTGGCCTTGGGGCCGGCGGCGCTGCGCGCCCAGGCGCCCTCGCCGGCCCCATACTTCCTGCTCACCCAGCAGGCCCGCACGGCCTTCACGGTGGAAGGCGCGGGGGCCCGGGCGATGGGCATGGGCGGCGCCTTCACGGCCGTGGCCGACGACGCCACGGCCGTGTCCTACAACCCCGCGGGACTGGCCCAGCTGGTGCGGCCCGAGGTCTCGGCCGTGGCGCAGGGCTTCAGCCGGAACCTGGATTTCAGGGGCTTCACGGGCAGCGTGGCCGGGGTGAAGACGGCCTTCGAGGACACCTACAACAAGGACCGGGACCTGGCCCTGAGCTTCGCTTCGGCGGCGGTGCCGTGGAAGCTGGGGGGGCACAACCTGGTGCTGCTGCTCAGCTACCAGAAGGTCTTCGATTTCACCTACCACAGCGACGTGTCCTACCTGGCATCCACCAACGGCGGGACCACGTCCCAGGCCATCGGACAGACCGTGGGTCAGACCGGAGGCGTGGCCCAGTATTCCATGGCCCTGGGCGCCGAGGTCTCCAGCCGGATCCTCCTGGGGGTGGCCGTGAACCGCTGGGTGGGCCGTTCCGGCTTCACCTCCTTCTCCCAGAGGACCACCACGGGGGTCGCCCCCGTCTTCGATTCGAACCTGTCCCAGCAGAGCACCTTCCAGGGCCTCAATGCCACCCTGGGCCTGGTCTGGCGTTCGGAATGGCTGAACCTGGGCTTCACCTACCGCACCCCCTTCCGAGCCACGTACGTGTTCACCAACACATACACCTATCTGGACAACGCCGTGGGGATCCCCGCCACGGAGACCGGCGGGGCCACCTCCACGGCCATCGACTGGCCCGAGACGCTCACCTGGGGCCTGGGGCTCCACCTGGGATCGCGCACCCTGGTCACCGCGGACTGGAGCCTGACCCCCTGGTCCAGGGCCCGGTTCCGCGGAGGGGCCCTGGACGGCCTCAACTGGTTCGACCTCCAGGCCCGTTCCCAGACCCCCAAGGCCACCGACGCCAAGCTGGGGGTGGAATGGCTGGCCGTGGTCCGGCCCGGCCTGGTGGTTCCCCTGCGGGCCGGCGCCTTCCGTCAGCCCCAGCCTCTGGTGGACCCCCTCACGGGGGCCCAGCGCATCCTGGAAGGCTGGACCGTGGGGGTGGGCGTCAAGCTCCGGAACCTCACCTTCGACATGGCCCTCAAGGCAACCCACGACCACAGGTTCATCTCCCGGTACAACACCGACGCGCCCATCGGCGGCATCGCGTCCACGGCCTACGGCATGGAGCGCCTGGAGGAATACCGCCTCTACCTTTCGTGCATCTATCAGTTCGAGACCGGGCCCGTGCACCGCGCCCTCGCGTGGATCTTCGGATGACCTGGGCCCTCGCGTCCGGATGGCCCGCGGTCCTCGTCGCCCTCGCGGCCCCCGGCTGGTTCACGTTCCACACAGCCTACCAGGACGGCCTCGACGCCCTGCGCCGGGGCGACCCCGCCCTGGCCTCCAGGGCCTTCGCCCGGGCCATCGAACTGGAGCCCACACCCGGCCGCCAGGTGAAGACGTACGGCCTGAATTTCCTCCCCACCTACCACCCCTACCTCCGCCTGGCGGAAGCCCTCCTCGCGCTGGGCGACTTGACCGGGGCGGAACGCGCCCTTGATGCCTCAGAACGCCTGGGCCTCGAGCCCGCGCCGGAACGGGATGCCCTGAAGAAGCGGCTCCGCCTGGCCTCGCAGAAGCCGGCGCCCGCCGCGGCGTCCCCCGCCCCGGACCCTGTCCAGGCCCCGGCGGC
>DBMS01000143.1:0-488 GCA_002297665.1 Holophagaceae bacterium UBA692
TCACGCGGGGGCTTTCTGCGTCACAAGGTTTCTGCGAAGACTCCGGGGCGTTCACCGCCAGAGGGTTACACCCGTTTTTGTTAATAGAAAATTATCATTTTGGTCGCAGACCTGCTTGCCTGGACGGATTTCGCTGTAGGGGGTCTGGATGAGGACGGGTCGGCTGCCGTTGTTGTACACCATCGTCACCGAATGGAAGGTGCCGGAATGGAATTTGCCCGTATGGCCCGGGGGCAGCATCTGGGCCGAATGCACCCAGCTGTCCACGAAGACAAGNNGCGTGCGAGCCGGTATCGTTTCGCACCGAAAAGGCATATTGGCCGGCCTGGACCGCGGTGGATGCCGCGAGAATCAATGCTGGCAGGGCAAGGGTCTTGAGGAAGGGGCGCACGGGGGTGGATTCCTTATCGCGGATGCCCTCTCCTGGCCGTCACAGGGAGAGTGCGTGGGTGGGAATGATCGGCTCTGAAAATATAAAACAATAATAA
>DBMS01000143.1:533-1969 GCA_002297665.1 Holophagaceae bacterium UBA692
GGGTTTCCCTTCAGGAACGTGGGGGTGAACCGCACCCGGGCAACCGTTCTGAAACCAGCCCGGGTCTTAAGGCTCGTCTCAAGGTCCGGAACGAGGTAGGTGGTCTTCCAGAATTCCAGGGCGCCCGCCTGGGTCTGCGCATCCAGGGTGACCCAGTTCATGGGCACATGCAGCATGCCTGGCAGCCACGGTTGGAGGGTTGCTCCCTGGCTCCTCTTCGCGTCGGCCCTGAGCATCGCCACGTGGAGGACCCGGCCGAATTGCCTGGAATCGTACGTGAGGTCACCGGTGGGGCGATGGAAGTCCAAAGGATCGTGGGGACCCCCTGGATCGACCCCGAAGGCGAGGCCGCNNCCAACCCTCAAGGGGCAGGAAAAAGGTGCCTTGTGGACTCATTAACTTCTTAATGAAAATATAGTGGACGCTTGTCCACTGGGTGAACTTGACGACGGAATGATCAAAGAGCAGGGCGTCGACCTGCCCCGCCAGGGCATTGGCCAGATAGGCAAGGTGGGTAGGCTGGTTGAAGTCCAGCCGGACATGGGGCTCGGGGGAAGGATCGTGGGCCTCGATGCTCACGAAGATCCACTTGGGCGCGAATGCCGGCGGGTGGGAGGCCTTCAGGAACCGGGCGGCCTCCTGGGTGCGGGCCCCAAGGACCAACTGGACCTTGCCGTGGTGGTCCGGATTGGCCCGCCAGGCGTCCACGGCGGCCCGGGCCGCCAGGCATTGGGTCCATACCTCCTCGTCCGTCGGCATGGCCCAGGCCGGGGCGGCGATCAAGGCGGCGGAGCAGAGCATGCCTTTGGGAATGCGGAACAAGATCCCCTCCTTCCAGGTGAATTAATAGTTCGTTAATTCTTTGGAAGGTTCCCACCAGGGCATCGCAGGCGNNGGGAAAACGAGACCCGGCGCGGCGCCCGGGACGGCGCTCCACTTGCGGCGGGCGCGGTGCGCGGGTTTGGAGTAAGCTTGAAGTTTGACGCGAGGATCACCATGGCCGTTTCAGTCCGTCTTCCCGATGATTCCATCCGCGAGTTGCCGGATGGGGCGACCGGGGCGGATCTGGCCCTGGGCATCAGCCCCCGCCTGCTGGACGCGGCCGTCGCCCTGCGGGTGGACGGCAAGCTCACCGACCTGAAGGCCCCCCTGAAGGANNGCCGTGGTCACCAGCAAGGACCCGGAATCCCTGGACGTGATCCGCCACTCCGCGGCCCACCTCCTGGCCCAAGCGGTCAAGCGGCTTTTCCCCAAGGCCAAGGTCGGCATCGGCCCGGTCATCGAGGACGGCTTTTATTATGATTTCATGGTTGACCCCTTCTTCACGCCCGAGGACTTGGTGGCCATCGAGGCGGAGATGCGGCGCCTGAGCCAGGAGGCCCTTCCCGTGCAGCGCGAGGAACTCGGCCGGGACCAGGCCGTGGCCCTCTTCCGGG
>DBMS01000143.1:2105-2462 GCA_002297665.1 Holophagaceae bacterium UBA692
CCGCATCTACGGCACCGCCTTCCACACCGCCAAGGAGCTGGAGGAGCACCTGCGCCTGCTGGAGGAGGCCCGCACCCGGGACCACCGCAAGCTGGGCCGGGAACTGGGGCTGTTCTCCTTCCATCCCGAAGCCCCCGCCTCGCCCTTCTTCCACCCCAAGGGGACCATCGTCTACAACGAGCTGGTCAACTACATGCGCTCCCTGTACGCCCGGCAGGGCTACTCCGAGGTCATCACCCCCCAGGCCCTGGACGTGGCCCTGTGGAAGACCAGCGGCCATTACGACCACTACGTGGACAACATGTACTTCACCACCGTGGACGAGCGGGAGTACGCCCTCAAGCCCATGAACTGCCC
>DBMS01000143.1:2623-2747 GCA_002297665.1 Holophagaceae bacterium UBA692
CTACCACACCTTCGGCTTCGACGAGCTGCGCGTGAACCTGTCGACGAGGCCCGAGAGCCGCCTGGGCAGCGACGAGATCTGGGACCACGCCGAGGGGGCCCTGGCCTCGGCCCTGGACGAGGCG
>DBMS01000143.1:2790-3561 GCA_002297665.1 Holophagaceae bacterium UBA692
GGCCCTGGCAGCTGGGCACCCTCCAGGTGGACTACTCCATGCCCAGCCGCTTCGGCCTGATCTACGTGAAGGCCGACGGCACCGAGGGCCAGCCCGTCATGCTGCACCGGGCCATCCTGGGCAGTCTTGAGCGGTTCATGGGCATCCTCATCGAGCACTGCGCCGGGGCCTTCCCCACCTGGCTGGCCCCCGTCCAGGTGGCGATCCTGCCCATCACGGACCGGGCCCACGACTTCGCGCGCAGCATCCGGGACAAGGCCCTGGACCTGGGCGTCCGGGTGGACCTGGACCTGCGCAACGAGAAGGNNGACGCCCAGCTGAGCAAGGTCCCCTACATGCTCGTGCTGGGGGACCGGGAAGCCGCCGCCGGCACGGTCTCCGTGCGGCACCGCCACCGGGGCGACCTGGGAGCCCAGCCCGTGGATGGGTTCTTCGAGGGCCTGGTCCGGGAGATCCGGACGAGGGCACGGTGATCTTTGCTTTATTTTTTAGGAAATGACTGATAACATCACTTTCCTTGCATTGATGGGGAGGAACGTATCCGAGCTAACGAGACGAGAATCAACGATGGCATCCGCGCCGCGGAGGTCAGAGTCATCGACGAGGATGGAACCCAGCTGGGTGTCATGACCCCGCATGAGGCCGTCCGGGTCGCTGAGGCCAAAGGCCTTGATGTGGTTGAGGTGTCCCCCACCGCCAACCCCCCGGTCTGCAGGATCATGGACTACGGCAAGTACAAGTTCATGGAAGCCAAGCGGGAACACGCCGCCC
>DBMS01000143.1:3730-4989 GCA_002297665.1 Holophagaceae bacterium UBA692
TCGATGGCCGCGACATGCACGCGATCATCATTCCCAGGCCGGTCGAGCAGCTGGTAAAGAAGGTAAAGCCCACCAAACCCCCAGTCCCCAAGGCCGAGGAACCCGGTTCCGAGGAAGCGGGGGCGAAGGTAGCCGGATCGCTCTGATCCAATCACCCGCTAGAGGTATGTCATGCCCAAGCTCAAGACCCACAAGGGCGCCCAGAAGCGCTTCAAGAAGACCGGCAGCGGTCTCTTCAAGCGCGGCTGCTCCCACCAGCGCCACATCCTGACCAGCAAGTCCAGCAAGCGCAAGCGCCAGCTGGACATGGGCGGAATGGTGGACAAGTCCGATCTCGGACGCGTCCGCGCCATGCTGCCCTACGCCTGACCGGCGGCTCTGCTCAGGTAACCCACGACCCCGGCGGCTGACGCCGCCCCCGCAGTGGCCTTCAAAATCCCCAGGGATTGCCACAAGGAAAGGAAGAACCGATGACTCGAGTCAAACGTGGCTTCAAGCGTGTCCAGCGCCGCAAGCGGATGCTGAAGTTCGCCAAGGGCTTCTACGGCGCCAAGTCCCGCCTCTACCGGAGCGCGAAGGAAGCCGTCGAGAAGGCCCTGCTCTACTCCTACCGCGACCGCAAGGTGCNNGATCGTCCGCATCGGCGCCGCCGCCGAGCAGAACGGCATCTCCTACTCCCGCTTCATGGGCGGGCTCAAGAAGGCCAGCATCGATCTGGACCGCAAGATCCTCGCCGACCTCGCCGTGCGCAATCCGGAGGCCTTTACCAAGCTCGTGGCCAAGGGCTGAGCGAAGCATTCTCCACCATCGCAACAGACCGGAAGGCCGCTCTTGCGGCCTTCCTCTGTTTATGAGGATAGGCACCATGGAAACATCCCTCCTCCCCCCCGACATCGAAGAAGCCAACCGGTTCTTCCCGGAGGCCCTGGCCGCCTGCGCCGACCTGGACGCGCTGCTGCGCCTGAAGGGCGCCTACGTGGGCCGGGAGGGAAGCCACGCCGCGAAACTCATGGAGCTGCTCAAGGCCGCGCCCAAGGACCGGAAGCGGGAGCTGGGCGCGGCTTCCAACGCCCTCAAGTCGGCATGGGAGGAGGGCCTCCGGGCCCGGCAGGCCCAGCTGGAGGAGGCCCGCAAGGCCTCCGCCGCCCTGGCCAACGCCTGGGATCCCGCACTGCCGCCGCCCATGCCTGCCCCGGGGGCCCTGCACCCCTTGAACAGGCTCATGGACCGCCTGGTGGACGTGTTCCGCCCCCTGGGCT
>DBMS01000143.1:5028-5245 GCA_002297665.1 Holophagaceae bacterium UBA692
ACCACCCGGCCCGGGGCAGCGCGGACACCTTCTACTTCCGGGACGCCGACGGCCTCCTGCTGCGCACCCACACCAGCCCCGTGCAGGTGCGGGTCCTCAAGCGCATCGCCGCCAAGGGCCCCGACGGCCTTTCGGAACTGGAGCGCAACGGCGGCATCCGGTTCCTGGCCCCGGGCCGGGTCTACCGCAAGGACGAGATCGACCCCACCCACAGCCC
>DBMS01000143.1:5363-5501 GCA_002297665.1 Holophagaceae bacterium UBA692
GACGTGCGCTGCCCCCTGTGCGGGGGAAGCGGCTGCCGGGTCTGCAAGGGCTCGGGCTGGGTGGAGCTCCTGGGTTCGGGCCTGATCCACCCCAACGTGCTGGCCTACGCCGGCATCGACCCTGCGGTGTGGAGCGGC
>DBMS01000143.1:5566-6444 GCA_002297665.1 Holophagaceae bacterium UBA692
GCTGGACTGATGCTCATCGAACGCGGCGCACTTCACCAGGAGCTTCCGGCCCTCGCGGGCATGCCCACGCCCGACCTGTGCGAGCTGCTGGCGGGCCTCGGTTTTCCCGTGGACGGCGTGGAGGCTTCCGGGGGCACCACCGTCCTCGACGTGGACGTCACCGCCAACCGCGGCGANNGCCCAGTCCCACCGGGGCATCGCCCGGGATCTGGCCGCCAGGCTGGGTTCGGCCCTCACGGCGCTTCCCGCCGAAACGTCCGCCCAGGGCGAGCCCCTGCTCCCGATCCGCCTGGAGGCCGGGGACGCCGGCCCCTTCTACGCAACGGCCGTATTGGAGCTGGGCCGGGGCGAAGGCACCCCCGGGGCGGTGAAGGCCTTCCTGGGCGCCCTGGGCGCGGGCGCCAAGGACATGCCCGCGGTGGACGCCTCCAACGAGCTGCTGCACCGCTACGGCCACCCCACCCACGCCTTCGACGCGGACCGCATCCAGGGGTTCCTGGCGGTGCGCTGGGCCCGGGAAGGGGAAACCCTCGTGACCCTGGACGGCCTGGAGCGCAAGCTCACCCCGAAGGACCTCCTCATCGCCGACGGGGCGGGCCCCGTGGCCCTGGCGGGCGTCATGGGCGGGGACGGNNACCAAGGTCACCGCCGCCACCCGGCGGGTCCTGCTGGAGAGCGCCTGGTTCGATCCCCGCACCGTGCGCGCCATGGCCCACCGCCACGGCCTGCACACCGACGCCTCCCACCGTTTCGGCCGCGGGGCGGACCCCGCAATGGCGGTGCCGGCCCGCGACCTCCTCGCCGGGCGCCTCCGGGACTGGGCCGGCGCGACGCTGCGGTCGGCCTGGAGCGTGGGAACCCTGCCCGCCCCCAGGACC
>DBMS01000282.1 GCA_002297665.1 Holophagaceae bacterium UBA692
GCCCAGGCCCCCTGCGCCCCCGACACCCTGCGCATGCTGGCGCAGTTCTCGGTGCTCAGCCGCCTCAAGGAGCCCGAGAACTCCAGCATCTATTCCAAGATGCGGGTCTACGACGGCGAGAACCTCAAGGACACCGACCCCAAGGCCAAGAGCTACCAGGAGTACCGGGACTTCGCGGGGGTGGACGAAGGGATGACGGGCCTTTCCACCCGCTTCGCNNTTCAAGATCCTCTCCAAGGTCTTCAACTTCGACCACCGGGAGGTGGCGGCCAATCCGGTGCACCTCATGTACGTGCTGGAGCAGCAGATCGAGCAGGAGCAGTACCCCGGGGCCGTCGAGGAGCAGTACCTGCGCACCCTCAAGGAGTTCATTTCCCCGCGGTACGCCGAATTCATCGGCAAGGAGATCCAGACCGCCTACCTGGAGAGCTACTCGGAATACGGCCAGAACATCTTCGACCGGTACGTGAACTACGCGGACTTCTGGATCCAGGACCAGGAGTTCCGCGACCCCAACACCGGCGAGATGCTGGACCGCGTGGCCCTGAACACCGAGCTGGAGAAGATCGAAAAGCCAGCGGGCATCTCCAACCCCAAGGACTTCCGCAACGAGGTGGTGAACTTCGTCCTGCGCGCCCGGGCCCGGCAGGACGGGAAAAACCCCGCCTGGACCTCGTACGAGAAGCTCCGGTCGGTCATCGAGAAGAAGATGTTCTCCAACACGGAAGAGCTGCTGCCCGTGATCTCCTTCAACGCCAAGGCCACCACCGACGACCAGAAGAAGCACCGGGACTTCGTGGACCGCATGGTGGCCAAGGGCTACACGGAAAAGCAGGTGCGGCTCCTGTGCGACTGGTACCTGCGCGTGCGGAAATCGTCATGATCCAGATCATCGACCGGCGCTTCGACGGCAAGAACCGCAGTTCCGTGAACCGCGCGCGGTTCCTGCGGCGCTTCCGCGGCCAGATCAGGCAGGCCGTGTCGGACGTCATCGACCAGGGCGGGATCAAGGACATGGATTCCGGCAAGAAGGTGCGCATCCCCGGCAAGGACATCGCCGAGCCCCAGTTCGGCCACGGCCCCGGGGGCCGGCGCGAACGGGTGCACGCGGGCAACGACCGCTTCGCCACGGGCGACGAGGTGGAGCGCCCCCCCGCCGGGGACCGGGGGGGCCCGGGCGGGCGCGCCAGCCCCGAAGGGGAAGGCGAGGACGCCTTCGAGTTCGCCATCTCCCGGGACGAGTTCCTGGACTTCTTCTTCGAGGAGCTGGCGCTGCCCAACCTCGTCAAGCGCCACCTGGCCAGCCTCACGGAGTTCCGCAACGTCCGGGCCGGCCACACCCACACCGGCGTGCCCACCAACCTGAACCTCGTGCGCACCATGCGCGGCGCCACGGGCAGGCGCATCGCCACCCGCGGCCCCTTCCTGGACCGGCGGAAGGAACTGGAGGCGGCTCTGCAGGAGGCCAGGCGCCTCCACGGCGAGGACAGCGCCGAGGCGCGGGACATCCTGCTGGAGCTGGAGCGCCTGGGCCGGCGGCTCTCGGCGGTGCCCTTCATCGACACCTACGACCTGCGCTACAACAACCGCGTGCGCGTGGCCCAGCCCACCACCCAGGCCGCGATGTTCTGCCTCATGGACGTGTCGGGCTCCATGGACGAGGGCAAGAAGAACATCGCCAAGCGGTTCTTCACCCTGCTCTACCTTTTCCTGAAGCGGAACTACGAGCGCATCGAGGTGGTCTTCATCCGGCACCACACCTCGGCTGAGGAAGTGGACGAGGAGCGCTTCTTCCACTCCCGGGAGACCGGCGGAACCATCGTATCCAGCGCCCTTCGCCTCATGCGCGACATCGCCGCGGAGCGCTACGCGCCGGGGCTCTGGAACCTCTACGGGGCCCAGGCCTCGGACGGCGACAACTGGGCCGACGACTCCGAGCCCTGCCGGGACCTGCTGGCCGAATCGATCCTTCCCCAGGTGCAGCACTTCGCCTACATCGAGATCGCCGACACCCCCCAGGTGCTCTGGCGGGAGTACGAGACGCTGCTGCCCGGCCATCCCGGCTCTTTCGCCATGCGGCGGATCCGGGAGGTGACCGACATCTACCCCGTCTTCCACGACCTCTTCCGGAAGCGGGTGTAGCCGTGCTCCCCGGGGGATCGGAGTGGACCAGCGAGTCCATCACGGCCTTCGACGACGCCATCGGGCGCCTGGCCCGGGACTTCGGCCTGGACACCTACCCCCACCAGCTGGAGATCATCAGCTCCCAGCAGATGATGGACGCCTACGCCTCCGCGGGCATGCCGGTCAGCTACCACCACTGGTCCTTCGGCAAGCACTTCCTGGCCACGGAGAACCGCTACCGGCGCGGCCAGATGGGCCTGGCCTACGAGATCGTCATCAACTCCGATCCCTGCATCGCGTACCTCATGGAGGAGAACACCCTGACCATGCAGGCCCTGGTCATCGCCCACGCGGCCTACGGCCACAACTCCTTCTTCAAGGGCAACCACCTGTTCCGCCAGTGGACCAGCGCCGGGACCATCATCGACTACCTCGTCTTCGCCCGGGACTACATCGCCCAGTGCGAGGAACGCCACGGACAGGACGCCGTGGAGCGCCTCCTGGACGCGTGCCACGCCCTCATGAACCTGGGCGTGGACCGCTACCGGCGGTCCCCGCGGCTCTCCCTCACCAAGGAGCGCGCGCGCCAGAAGGAGCGCGAGGCCTACCTGCAGGCCCAGGTGAACGAGCTCTGGCGCACCCTCCCGGCCCGGCCCGGGAAGGAGAGGCCCGCCGAGGAGCCCCGGTTCCCCCGGGAGCCCGAGGAGAACCTGCTGTACTTCATCGAGAAGAACGCGCCCCTCCTGGAACCCTGGCAGCGGGAGATCGTGCGCATCGTGCGCAAGGTGGCCCAGTACTTCCATCCCCAGCGCCAGACCCAGCTCATGAACGAGGGCTGGGCGACCTTCTGGCACTTCACCCTGCTCAACGCGCTGTACGACGAGGGCAGCGTGGGCGACGGCTTCATGTTCGAGTTCCTGCACGCCCACACCAGCGTCATCCACCAGCCTCCCTACAACAGCTCCTGGTACTCGGGCGTCAACCCCTACGCCCTGGGCTTCGCCATGTGGCGGGACATCCGGCGCATCTGCGAGGCCCCCACCGAGGAGGACCGCCGCTGGTTCCCGGGCGTGGCGGGTTCGGACTGGCGCGAGGTGCTGCCCTTCGCCATGGGCAACTTCAAGGATGAGAGTTTCATCGCCCAGTTCCTCTCCCCCCGCCTCATGCGGGCGTTCCGGTTCTTCACCGTGGTGGACGACGAGGTCGACCCCCGGCTGCGCATCGGGCCCATCCACGACGGCTCCGGGTACGAGGACCTGCGCCGCGCCCTGGCCGACCAGTACAACCTGGGCAGCCGGGAGCCCAACATCCAGGTGTGGAGCGTGGACCTGCGGGGCGACCGCACCCTGACCCTGAGCTACGCCAACCCCCGGGACCTGCCCCTGGCCGGGGACTTCGAGGCCGTGCTCGAACACGTGGCCTACCTGTGGGGCTTCACGGTGCGCCTGGAGGAGCGGGACGCCGCCGGGGGGGTGCGGGTGCTGGGGGTGAAGCTCGGCGAACGGAGGCGGCGGGACTGAACGGCGCATTTGCCCCTTCCCTTCGGGGGGATGGCGAGTAGAGTCGTTGCTACGCCATTCCCAACCCCCTTTTTCCCGGAGCTTCCCATGAGAAACCTCCCTCTCATCGCAGCGGTTCTCCCGTGCGTCCTGGCCAGCGCCCAGTCACCCACTCCGGCCCAGGCGGAATCCCTCGTGAAACGGGCCGTCACCTACGCCCGCACCCATGGGATCGAGAAACTCATCCAGCAGACCAACCAGGCCAACGGCGTCTTCCACGTGGGCTCCGGCGGGGAGATGTACCTGTTCATCTACGACCAGGCCGGAATCTGCAAGGCCATCGGGTTCAACTCCGTCGAACTGGTGGGCAAGGACCGCAGCGGCCTCAAGGACCCCACCGGGAAGCTGATCATCCAGGAGATGCTCAAGGTGGGCAAGACCAAGGGCAAGGGCTGGGTGGACTACCAGTACCCCGACCCCGTCAGCGGCAAGGTCCTGCAGAAGACGTCCTACATCGAAGCGTTCGAAGGCCTCATCCTTGGATGCGGCATCTATAAGCGGTAGGGCACGAACTTCGCGAACCGCTCCCGGGTGCGATCCCAGTCCTCCAGAAGCGCCAGGGCGGTGCGGCTGGAGGTGGTGGCCGCGTAGTCCTCCAGCAGGAGCCTGAACTCCAGGGCGTCGGTCTCGTCCAGGGCTTCCGCCCGCACGTAGTTGGCGTTCACGCAGGCCTCGTACTGCCGGTCCAGGAAGATCCTCCCGCCGGTCATGCCGGCCCCGGCGTTGCTGGAGATGCGGCCCAGGAAGGCCACCGTGCCCCGGGTCATGTACTCGCAGGCGTGGAGTCCGGCCCCTTCGGCCACGGCGGTGGCGCCGCTGTTCCGCACGGCGAAGCGGTCCCCGGCCAGGCCGTGTACGTGCAGGGTGCCCCCGGTGGCGCCGTACAGCGCGCAGTTCCCGATGATGGCGTTCTCCTCCGGGGCGAAGCTGGACCGGGCCCAGGGGCGCACCACGATGCGCCCTCCGCCCATGCCCTTGGCCACGGAATCGTTTCCCTCGCCGAAGAGCACGGCCTCGATGCCGTCCACCAGGAAGACCCCGAAGCCCTGGCCCGCGCTGCCCTGGAAGGTGAACCGGAAGGGCCCCAGGGGCGCCGACCCCGGCGTGGCCATGCGGCCGCTGAGGGTGGCCAGGACCGCCCGGTCCCGGGTGGAGATGGCGTAGGTGAGGCCCTCGCCGCCGCCCCCCAGCGCATCCTCCAGGATGCGCCGGTTCAGGGGCGAGACCTCCTCCCCGCCGGCGGCGGCGCCCTCGGCTTCCAGCCGGGCCCGGAAGGGCACGGGGGGCACCAGGAAGCGGTCCAGGTGCAGCTTGCGCTGGCTGAGCCATTCCGCGTGGCGGGCCGAGGTGGCCAGGAGATCGGTGCGCCCGGCCAGCTCCCCCAGGGTCCGGGCGCCCATGGCCGCCAGCTGGGCGCGCACGTCGCCGGCCAGGTGCCGCAGGAGCCGCACCACCTCGTCCTTGGAGCCCCGGTACCGGGCCTTGTACTTCGGATCGTGGGTGGCGATGCCCGCGGGGCAGGTGTTCTTCTCGCACACCCGGGCCATGATGCAGCCTTCGGCCACCAGGAGGAGCTTGCCGAAATCGAAGCCCTCGGCCCCCAGGAGGGCCGCCACGACGATGTCCCGGCCCGTGAGGAGCGCGCCGTCGGCGCGCAGTTCCACCTGGTCCCGCAGGCCGTTTTCCGCCAGGGCCCGGTGCGCCTCGGCCAGGCCGAACTCCACCGGAAGCCCGGCGTGCTTCATGGAGCCCAGGGTGGCCGCCCCCGTGCCGCCGTCGCCGCCGGCAATGTAGAGGATATCCGCGCCCGCCTTGGCCACCCCCACGGCGATGGCGCCCAGGGCCACCCCCGACACCAGCTTCACGCTGATGAGCGCCCCCGGATGCACCTGCCGGAGCTCGTAGATGAGCTCCTTGAGGTCCTCGATGCTGTAGATGTCGTGGAGGGGGGGCGGCGAGATGAGGTCCACCCCGGGCATGGAGAACCGGGCCCGGGCGATGGAGGCGTCCACCTTCACGGCCATGAGCTGGCCCCCTTCCCCGGGCTTTGCGCCCTGGGCCACCTTGATCTGCAGTTCCCGGCCGGTGACCAGGTACTCCGCGTTCACCCCGAAGCGCGCCGAGGCCACCTGCTTGGTGGTGGCCGTGATCCCCTCCGTCCAGTAGTAGGGGTTCTCCCCACCCTCCCCGCTGTTGCTGCGCCCCCCCACTTCCCGCATGGCCAGGATGAGGTCCCGCTGGCTCTCCGCGCTCACGGCCCCGAAGGACATGGCCCCCGCGCCGAAGCGCGCGAGGATGGCGGATTCAGGCTCCACCTCCGCCAGGGGAAGCGCCGTGCCCAAGGGCCTGATGTCGAAGAGGTGGCGCACGCTGATGGGCTCGGAAGCCTCCCCCGCGGCCAGGTAGGCCCGCCAGGCCTCCGCGGCCCCGGGGCCCCCGTCCACGGCCTGGTGCACGAGGCGGGCCCGGGCGGTGGTCATCGCGTGCACCTCCCCCCCCTGGCCCCGGGGATCCTCCCGGAACTGCCAGGTGTTGCCCAGGCGCTCCCCGGCCTCCCGGCACAGGGCCGTCTTGCGCAGCACATCCCCCGCCAGCTCCAGGTACCCGATGCCCCCGATGGGGCTGGCGTTCCCGGGGAAGAACTTCTCCATGAGCTCGTCGCCCAGCCCGATGGCGGTGAAGAGCTTGGCGCTGATGTAGCTCTGGATGACGGAGATGCCCGACTTGGCCAGGATCTTCAGGAGGCCCGACACCAGGGCCTTGACGAAATTGCGTTCCCGCTGGTCCGGGTCCAGGCCCTTCAGGAGCCGGTGCTCGTCGCTCCTGGCGATGCGCAGGGCCAGGGATGGGCACACCGCCGAGGCGCCGAAGCTGAGCAGCGCCGCCACGTGGTGGGGGGTCCGGGCCTCGCCGGTCTCCACCACGATGGACGCGTCCAGGCGCATCCCGGAGTGGTTGAGCGCGCTCACCACGGCCCGCAGGGCGATGAGGCCCGGGATGGGCGGATGATCGTAGTCCGCGTCCCGGTCGCTGAGCACGATGACGGTGCAGCGCTGCTCCACCGCCCTGAGCACGTCGGCCACCAGGCGCTCCACGGCGGGCCGGAACCCTTCGGGGCCCCCGGCCCGGGGGAAGGTCATGGGAAAGGTGCGGGGGATGATGTGGGAGGTGGAGGGCGTGCGCCGGGCCAGGGATTCCAGGTAGCGCATCTCGCCCAGGCCCAGCACCGGGAAGGTCGCCTCCACCGCGGGCTCCAGGGGCAGCAGATCCTTGGGGAAGAAGATGTTGGGCTTGCGGCCCAGGAACACCCGCAGGTCCGTGACGTTCTCCTCCCGCAGGTAGTCCAGGGGCGGGTTCGTGACCTGGGCGAAGTTCTGGTAGAAGTAGTCGAAGAAGGGCCGGGGCTCCCGGGAAAAGACATTGGGCCGGGCCGTGTCGCCCATGGAGCCGATGGGCTCCCGCCCCTCCGCGGCCATGGGGTAGAGGAGCCGCTCCTGCTCCTCCTCGGTGAAGGAGAAGAGGATCCGCGTCTCCAGGTCCACCGGCGCGTCCTCGAAGGGCAGGGACTGCATGGGCAGGGTGCGGGCGTCGAAATGGGCGTCCCGGTTCTCCCGGGAGAGGCTGGCGTCCCGGAAGTGCACGCGGCCCGTGTCCAGGTCCACCTTCACGCCCTTGCCGGCGTGGAGGGTGCCCTTGCGCTGGATGCGCTCCTCGTCAACGGCGAAGGCCCCGGCCTCGCTGCTGAGGTAGAAGGCCTCCTCGGTGAGGGCCCAGCGGCTGGGGCGGAAGCCGTGGCGGTCCAGCCGGGCCCCCACCGTATTGCCGTCGGAGTAGAGGATGATGGCCGGGCCGTCCCAGGGCTCCATGGCCCGGCCCCAGAAGGTATAGAACTCGCTGCGCGCGCCCGCCGGCGCCGGCGGCATCATGATGGCCAGGATGTCCTCGATGTGCGGGATGGCGCTGCGGTACAGCAGGGCCTCCACCATCTCGTTGAGGCTGCCCGAGTCGCTGATGCCCGTGCGGGTGAGGATCTGGTCCCGGCGCAGGCCCATGTGCCGTTCGCGGCTGTGGGCCCAGGAGCGGTTGCCGGCGATGGTGTTGATCTCGCCGTTGTGGGCGATGCGGCGGAAGGGCTGGGCCTTGTCCCAGGAGGTGCGGGTGTTGGTTGAGAACCGCCGGTGGAACAGCGCGAAGCGGGTGCGGAACCTGGGATCCCGCAGGTCCAGGTAGAAGCGGTCCAGGGCGTCGGAGCGGGTGAGGGCCTTGTAGACGATGGTGCTGCCCGAAAGGGACGTGAAGAAGAACTCGTGGTTGATGCCCTGGTCGGACTGCCGGGAGCGCACTTCCTGCTTGACGGTGTAGAGGAGCCGGTCGAAGGCCAGGTCCGTGCGGCAGTGGGCGGGGCGCTTGACAATGGCGTGCACCATGGCCGGACAGCAGCGCGCGGCCTCCTCCCCCAGCGCGGAGGGATCCACGGGCAAATCCCGGAAGGTGAGGATCTCCAGCCCGTGGTACTCCATGGTGGAGGTGAAGACGTTCAGGCTCCGCACGCGGCGGGCATAGTCCTGGGGCAGGAAGAGGCTGGCCACGGCCACTTCGCCCTTGCGGAACCCCAGGAGCTCCCAGGGGATGTCGGTCATGACCCCGGCCCCGTCGCCGGTGAGGGGATCCGCCCCGCAGGCCCCCCGGTGCTCCATGCACGCCAGGGCCCCCAGTGCCTCCTCCAGCAGTCCGTGGGTGGCCGTCCCCGTGCGGGAGGCCACGAACCCCACCCCGCAGGCGTCCCGTTCCGCCCGTGCCGGTCGTCCGAACAATCCCTGGTCAGGGTCCTCCATGGTTGCCTCCTTCGAGCGCAATCCCGAAGCCCCCATGGTCCTCGCCCGGGGGCGAATCCACCCATTCGATTTTCAAATGCGAGAACAAAAATGTCGGATCTGAATTTATCCATGACATTTTCGTAGCATGGCCCGCCCCCTGGACACCGACCCCTTCGCCTCCCTCCTGGAGATCAGCGCCGCTTTGGCCGCCGTGGACACCCGCCAGGCTCTGCCCCGGGTGCTGGAGATCCTGCGGGAGGCCCTGGGGGCCGTGAGCGGGGCCATCACCCTGGCCGACGGGGAGACCGCGGCCCTGCGCATCGAGGCCTCCTTCGGCTTCACCTCCGCGGCCGAGAGCATCCAGTACCGCCCCGGGGAGGGCCTCACGGGCATGGTGTACCAGAGCGGCAAGGCCATCGTGGTGCCCAAGATCAGCGAGGAGCCCCTCTTCCTGAACCGCAGCCGGGTCCATGGGCGCCGGCCCCGGGGGGAGCTGTCCTTCTTCTGCCTGCCCATCTTCCTGGACGGCAAGCCCGCGGGCACCCTGGCCCTGGCGGTGCCCTACCGCCAGGACCGCGCCTTCCAGCGGGAGACCTCCATCCTCCACCTGGCCGCCGCCATGACCGGCCTGGCCGTGAAGGTGGCCCGCCTCACCGCCGCGGACCGCCAGCGCCTCCTGGAGGAGAACCGCACCCTGCGCAACGAGCTCCAGGAGCGCTACGAGATCCGCAACCTCATCGGCAACAGCCACGTGATGCGCCAGGTGTATGAGCAGGTGGCCCAGGCCTCCCCGGCCAGCACCACGGTGCTCATCCGGGGCGAATCGGGCACCGGCAAGGAGCTGGTGGCCCGGGCCATCCACTACGCGTCGCCCCGGTCCGAAAAGCCCTTCGTGAAGGTCAGCTGCGGCGCCCTGCCCGAGACCCTCATCGAATCGGAGCTCTTCGGGGTGGAGCCCGGCGCCTTCACCGACGCCCGCAGCAGGCGCCCCGGGCGCTTCGAGCTGGCCCACGGCGGCACCCTCTTCCTGGACGAGATCGGCGAGCTGTCCCCCAGCACCCAGGTGAAGCTCCTGCGGGTCCTGCAGGAGCGGGAATTCGAGCGCCTGGGGGGCGTGACGCCGGTGAAGGTGGACGTGCGCGTGGTGGCGGCCACCCACCGGAACCTGGAAGCCGCCATCCTGGATGGCGCCTTCCGGGAGGACCTCTACTACCGCCTCAACGTCTTCGACGTGTTCCTGCCGCCCCTGCGGGACCGCTCCACGGACATCCTGCTCCTGGCCGACCACTTCGTGGAGAAGTTCTCCGTGGCCCAGGGCAAGGACGTGCGCCGCATCTCCAATTCGGCCATCGACATGCTCATGGCCTACCACTGGCCCGGCAACGTGCGGGAGCTGGAGAACTGCATCGAGCGCGCCGTGCTGGTGTGCGAGGGCGGCGTCATCCACGCCCACCACCTGCCCCCCACCCTCCAGACCGCCGAAGCCTCCGGCACCTTCCTGGGCTCCTCCCTGGAGGACGCCGTGGGCAGCTTCGAACGGGACCTCATCCAGGACGCCCTCAAGAGCGCCCGCGGCAACCGCGCCCGCGCCGCGCGGCTCCTGCAGACCACGGAACGCATCCTGAACTACAAGGCCCGGAAGTACGGCATCGCGGCGGAGGGGTTCAAGGCCTAGGATCGTGGGGGGCCGACGCTGAATGGCCTCCATTCTTCATGGACACGGCCCTCACCATCCCCACGGGCGCCATGGCGGAGCGGTGGAAACTGAGCACTTTCATGATCTATGGCTTCGTGGGCTCGACCCTCATCTACCCGGTGTACGCCTGCTGGACCTGGGGGGGCGGCTGGCTCTCCCAGCTGGGCCGGACCCTGAACCTGGGACACGGCTACGTGGACTTCGCGGGTTCCGGGGTGGTGCACCTCACCGGGGGCGTCATGGCCTTCACGGGCGCCCTGATCCTCGGTCCCCGCCTGGGGAAATTCGTCAAGGGCAAGGCCCAGGCCCTTCCGGGCCACAACCTGCCCATGGCCTTCCTAGGGTGCTTCATCCTCGCCTTCGGGTGGTTCGGGTTCAACGCGGGCTCCACCCTGGCGGGCACCGATCTGCGCATCGCCGTGGTGGCGGTGAACACCATGCTGGCCTCCGCCGCGGGGGCCACGTCGGCCTACCTCTACACCTGGATCCGCTACGGCAGCCCCGACCCTTCCATGAGCGCCAACGGCCTCCTGGCGGGGCTGGTGGCCGTCACCGCCCCCTGCGCCTTCATCGGCGCGCCCGCGGCGATCCTCGTGGGCCTCGTGGCCGGCGTCCTGGTGGTGGTGGCGGCCCTCTTCGCGGAGAACACCCTGAAGATCGACGACCCGGTGGGCGCCATCGCCGTGCACGGCGCCAACGGCCTCTGGGGCCTCCTGGCCCTGGGCCTTTTCGCGGACGGCACCTACGGCCAGGGCCTCAACAACGGCCCCGCCGGGGGCGTGACCGGCCTCTTCTACGGGGACCCCCGGCAGCTCCTGGCCCAGGCGGCAGGCATCGCCGCCAACCTCGTCTACGTGGGCGCCACCAGCTTCGTGCTCTTCAAGGCGCTCGACAAGGTCATGGGCCTGCGGGTGGCGCCGGAGGTGGAACTCCAGGGCCTGGACTTCCACGAGGTCTCCGCCCCCGCCTACCCCGGCGAAGGCCAGCTCATCGGCTCCTCGGTGCTCGTCTTCGAGAGCCAACACGCCCGGCCCGCAGCTCCCCCTCTCCCAACCCCCGCCCCCCAGGAGGCCCGGCCATGAAGCTCATCACCGCCATCGTCCGGCCCGAGAAGCTGGACGACGTGAAGGCCGCCCTTTTCGCCGTGGAAGTCACCGGCATGACCATCCTCAAGGTCGCCGGCCACGGCGGCGAGCGCGTGGCCTTCGAGTCCTACCGCGGAGCCCCCCTGGTCTACGAATTCCACGAGAAGATCCAGCTGGACATCGCCGTCTCCGACCCCTTCGTGGACCGCACCCTCGACGCCATCCTGAAAGCCGCCCGCACCGGCGAGGTGGGCGACGGAAAGATCTTCGTCCGCCCCCTGGAACGGGTGGTGCGCATCCGCACGGGCGAAGCCGACGTGGAAGCCCTCACGCCGGATCCCATGCGGTTCTGAGGGGGGGGACGGCCGTACGGAGGCTTCGGCCGATTCCATCCTTCCCTGCCGGGGGCTGCGGGTTTGGGGGACGAGGCTCCCGGGCAGGGCCCCGACCCAACGGGGTTCCGACCGGATGCGCCGACCCATCGGCAGCGCGAGCAGCATGAGCGCTGCTCGCGCTCGCCGTTGTCCAAGGGAGATCGGAATTGAGAAAGTTGGAGGCTTCAGGTCCCTTGGTTCACCGGAACCTGGCCTGGATACGGCAGGGGCGGATGGAAAGAGCCCGGACATCCAAACGGGCCCCCCCAGCCCCGGCCGGGAGGGGCGTCCGGTTCCTACCGCGCCGCGGCCCCTTCCCGCAGTCCGACCTCCTTGAGGGCGGCCGCGAGGTAGCCCACGGTGCGGTCCACGTTGTGCAGCTTCTCCAGGCCGAACAGGCCGATGCGGAAGGTCATGAAGTCCGCGGGCTCATCGCACTGGAGGGGGACGCCGGAAGCCACCTGGTAGCCGGCGGCCACGAACTTCTTGCCGGACTGGATGTCGGGGTCGGTGGTGTAGCTGACCACGACGCCCGGGGCCTTGAAGCCCTCGGCGGCGACGCTGGGCAGGCCGCAGCCTTCCAGCAGGGCGCGCACCTTGGCGCCCAGTTCGGCCTGCTCGGCGCGCAGCTTCTCGAAGCCGTAGGCCTCCATCTCCTGCATGACGGCGCAGTCCTTGGCCAGGGCGTCGGTGGGCATGGTGGCGTGGTAGGCATGGCCGCCCTTGAGGAAGGCGTCCATGATGGCCGACCACTTCTTCAGGTCGCAGGCGAAGCTGGAGCTGGTGGTCTCGGCCATGACGGCCTTGGCCTTCTCGCTCAGCATGACCATGGCGGCGCAGGGGCTGCCGCTCCAGCCCTTCTGCGGGGCGCTCACGATCACGTCCACGCCCAGGGCCTCCATGTCGACCCACATGCACCCGGAGGCGATGCAGTCCAGCACGAAGATGCCGCCCGCGGCGTGGGTGGCGGCGGCGACGGTCTTGATGTAGTCGTCGGGCAGGATGATGCCGGCGGCGGTCTCCACGTGGGGCGCGATGACGACGGCGGGCTTCTCGGCGGCGATGGCGGCCACCACCTCGGCCGCGGGCGTGGGGATCCAGGGGTCCTGCTTGCCGGCGCCCACCTTGCGGGCCTTGAGGACCACGTGGGAGGAGGGGATCGCGCCCATGTCGAAGATCTGGGTCCAGCGGAAGCTGAAGAACCCGTCGCGGATGACCAGGGCCTTCCTGCCGGCGCAGAACTGGCGGGCCACGGCCTCCATGCCGAAGGTGCCGCCGCCGGGAACCAGGGCGACGCCCTTGGCGTTGTAGACCAGCTTGAGGATGCGGTCCATCTCGCGCATGACCAGCTGGAACTTCCTGGACATGTGGTTCAGGGCCCGGTCGGTGTAGACAACCGAGAACTCCATGAGTCCATCGGGATCGATGTCGGGAAGCAGTGCGGGCATGGGAATCCTCCTCGGATCAGAGCCAGTTGATGTCGGTGCCCGCGGGAAGGTGCGGGGTGAAGATGGAGAGGTACTGCAGGTCCTCCTCGAGGGCGCGGGTGTCGTGGGCGATGCCCCGGGGGCAGACGTGGACGTCGCCCATCTTCACGGGCTTCCACACGCCGTTGACGAGGATCTCGCCCTTGCCGCCCACCACGATCACGTACTCGTCGCACACGGTGTGGAAGTGGGTGCCGATCTGCGTGCCCTTGACGGCGGTGCGCACCATCAGCTGCGTGCGGGGGCAGTCGTACGCCACCACGCTGTCCACGCCCTTTTCGGGCAGGGTGCGCTTGGCGTACTCGTCGCGGAGATGGAGGAGGATGGCCTCGGCCGGCGTCGAGTCGATCAGCCCCTTCAGGGTGCCGGGTTCATAGGCGGGAATGCTCATGGGCGTCTCTCCTGTGCGCGGGTGGTTCGATTCTACTGCCTAAATGGCGGCGGGAGCGGTGGGGAGGATGGCGGGGATGACGAAGGCCTGGACGAGCACCAGCACGACGACCATGCACAGCAGGATCATGGAGTACTTGAGGGTCTTCCGGAAGATGTCGGTCTCGTGCCCAACCAGGCCCACGGCGGCGCAGGCCACGGCGATGGACTGCGGCGAGATGAGCTTGCCCATGACGCCGCCAAACAGGTTGGCGCTGGTGGTGAGCACGGGATTGAGTCCCAGGTGCACCGCGGTGACCTGCTGGAGCTTGCCGAAGAGGGCCGCGGAGGAGGTCACGGAACCGGTGAGGAACACGCCCACCAGGCCGATGACGGGCGAGAAGATGGGGAACGCCATGCCCGTGAGCTGCGCGAAGGCCAGGCCCAGGGTGAAGGACATGCCCGAGTAGTTGGCCAGGAAGCCCAGGCCGATGACCGAGGCCAGGGTGATGAGGGCGAAACGGAGCTGCCTGAAGGTCTTGAGGAAGACCCTGGCGCCCGTGGCCGGGCCGATGCCCAGGACGGCCATGGAGATGAGGGACGAGATGAACATGGCGGTGCCGGGGGCGATGAGCCAGTCCCAGCGGTAGTTGGCGCCGTATACGGCCGGCTTGGCGACGATGGGGGCGGCCTTGAAGACCACGCCGTTCAGCCAGGGCCAGCTGGGAACCATCACGAACCAGTGGTGGGCCTTGGTGCAGTAGGCCTTGAAGGCGGGGGTGCCCCAGATGCCCATGACCACCATGAGGATGAGGAAGGGCGACCAGGCCTTGAAGACCTGCCCGGCGGAATACGCGCCCGAGGCCGCGGCGTGGCTGGCGGCGGTGTCCTCCGCGAAGGTCCAGGTGGTCGCGGGCTGCCAGAAGCGCAGGAAGATCACGAGGCAGAGCAGGGACACCACGGAGGCCACGATGGCGGGGAGCTCCGGGCCGAACCAGGTGGAGACGGCGAAGGAGGCCGCGGCGTAGCTGACGCCGGCCACGAGGCAGGCGGGGATGACTTCCTTGGCGCGCTTGAAGCCCACCATCACGACCACCATGAAGAAGGGGATGATCAGGGCCATGAAGGCCATGTCGATGCCCACGGCGCGGGCCATGGTGGTGGCGGGGATCCCGGTCACCGTGGACATCATCATGGTCGGCACGCCCACGGGCCCGAAGGGCACGGGCGGGGTGTTGGCCACCAGGCAGATGACGGCCGCCGGCAGCGCCGGAAAGCCCAGGCCGATGAGCATGGCCGCGGCCACCGCCACGGGGGCGCCCTGGCCCGCCACGCCCTCCATGAAGGCGGAGAAGGAGAACGCGATGAGCAGCGCCTGGATGCGCCGGTCCGGGGAGAGGGAGGAGATGGAGCTCTTGATGACCTCGAACTGCCCGCTCTCCACGGTGAGGTTGAAGAGGAACACGGCCGTGAGGATGATCCAGCCGATGGGCCACAGGCCCGTGACCATGCCCAGGGCCGAGGCCGACAGCGCCGCGCTCACCGGCATCCTGTAGACCAGCACGCTGATGACGATGGTGATCAGGAGCGTGAGGGGCCCGGCCACGTGGCCTTTCATGCGCTTGACCGCGAGGGCCCAGAACAGGAAGAAGATGGGGATGGCCACCACCAGGGCCGTCAGGAGCAGGCTCCCGTTCAGGGCGGAGTAGTTCTGGTTCCACTGCATGGTTCAGTCCTTTCACTCACGGGGTTGGGACGGACCGGCCGCAGCCCCGCGGGCGGGGTGGGAACCGGAGGTTCGACGAAGGGTCACAAGGCCTCGCTGGGACGCGTATCGCTTATTGATGCAACGGTGGGGATGCGGAAATTAGAGATCCATGAGTCTTTTGTGTCAAGTCGATATATCAATAAGCTTATGGCCGGGCTCCCGGGCCACGGCCTGCATGAAGACCCTATTAAAATACCGGTCGTTCGGATTGCCCCCTTCCGGGCCCGGGCCCGTGGTCCGGTATTCTCAGGGGGATGCCTTCCTTCGCCCCGCGCCCCCACGGCTTCCGCACCACGGCCATCATCATCGCCTGCGCCCTGTTCATGGAGCAGCTCGACGCCACCGTCCTGGCCACGGCGCTGCCCACCATGGCCCGGAGCTTTTCCGTCTCCCCCCTGCACATGAGCGCGGCCCTCACCAGCTACCTCCTGGGCCTGGCCATCTTCATCCCGGCCAGCGGCCACTTCGCGGACCGGTACGGCGCCCGGCGCATCTTCCGGCTGGCCATCCTGGTCTTCACCGCCGGTTCCATGCTTTGCGGCCAGTCCACCAGCCTCCTCTTCCTGGTGGGCGCCCGGTTCCTCCAGGGCATGGGCGGGGCCATGATGGTCCCCGTGGGGCGCCTGGTGCTCCTGCGCACCGTGGACCGCAAGGACATGGTCGCGGCCATGTCCTGGTTCATGGTGCCCGCCCTCATCGGGCCCGTGGTGGGCCCGCCCCTGGGGGGCTTCCTGGTCACCTACCTGTCCTGGCGCTGGATCTTCTACATCAACGTGCCCATCGGCATCCTGGGCATGTGGCTGGCCACGGTCTACATCGAGGACATCAAGGAGCTGGACCCCGGCCCGTTCGACCTGAAGGGGTTCCTCCTTTCCTGCGTGTCGCTTTCCTGCCTCATGTACGGGCTGGAAATGGGCAGCCGGGGGGGCGGGATCTCCCTGGGCGCGACCCTCCTGATCATCGCCGTCGGCCTGGGGGTCGGCATCGCCTACGTCCTCCACGCCCGGGGCGCCGCCAACCCGATCCTGGACTTCCGGATGATGCGCATCCCCACCTTCGGCATCTCGGTCATCGGCGGGTCCCTCACCCGCATCACGGCAGGCGCCCTGCCCTTCCTGCTGCCCATGATGATGCAGCTGGGCTTCGGCATGTCGGCGGCCCGCAGCGGCCTCATCACCTTCAGCACCGCCGCCGGCTCGGTGCTCATGAAGATCGCCGCCCCGCCCATCCTGCGCCGCTACGGCTTCCGCGACACGCTGGTGTGGAACAGCCTGATCGCCTCGGGGTTCCTGGCTGCCTGCGCCCTGTTCCGGCCCGGGTGGCCGGTGTTCCTCATCCACGGCGTGCTGCTCCTGGGGGGCTTCTTCCAGTCGCTGCAGTTCACCGCGCTCAACACCGTGGCCTACGCGGACATCTCCCAGCCCCGCATGAGTTCGGCCACCAGTTTCTACGCCACCTTCCAGCAGCTGATGCTCTCCATGGGCATCTGCGTCTCCTCGGCCATCCTCGCCCTGGCCATGGCCGTCTCCGGCCACGCCAGCCCGCGCCTGTCCGATTTCTCCGCCGCGTTCCTGGGGGTGACGGCCCTCTCCGTCCTGGCCTCCCCCGTGAGCGCCCGGCTGCCCCGCGACGCGGGCCGCGCCATGAGCGGCCACGGGGAAGCGGGGGAGACGCCCCTGGCCCTGGAATCCTAGAAAGGAGTCCGCATGGCAAGCGTCTACGTCACACGCATGCTCCCCCCGGAACCCCTCGACGCCCTCCGCCGGTGCCACGCCGTGGAGATCAACCCCCACGACCGGGCCCTGACCCGGGAGGAATTGCTGCGGGAGGTACGCGGGCGCGACGCGGTGATCACCCTGCTCACCGACACCATCGACGGGCCGGTGCTGGACGCCGCGGGGCCCCGCTGCCGGATCTTCGCCAACTACGCCGTGGGGTTCGACAACTTCGACGTGGACGCCGCCACGGCGCGGGGCGTGATCCTCACCAACACCCCCGGGGTGCTGGACGAGGCCACCGCCACCCACGCCTGGGCCCTCCTGCTGTCCGCGGCCCGCCGCATTCCCGAGACCGACCGCTTCCTGCGCTCCGGGGCGTGGACGGGCTGGGGGCCCTTGCAGTTCCTGGGCCGGGACGTGGACCGCACGACCCTGGGCGTCGCCGGCCTGGGCCGCATCGGCAAGGCGTTCGCGGCCAAGGCCCGCGCCTTCGACATGCGGGTGATCTACCACGACCTCCGCCCCTCCCCCGACTTCGAGCGGGCCTGCGGGGCCACCTTCGTGGACAAGGCCACCCTGCTCCGGGAGTCGGACTTCCTCTCCCTGCACCTGCCGCTGCTGCCCTCCACCCGGCACTTCATCGGCGCGGCCGAACTGGCCGCCATGAAGCCCACGGCCGTCCTCGTCAACACCGGCCGCGGCCCGCTGGTGGACGAGAAGGCCCTGGTGGCCGCCCTGCGGGACGGGGTCATCTGGGGCGCGGGCCTGGACGTCTTCGAGGAGGAGCCGCGCCTGGCGCCCGGCCTGGAGGCGCTGGACAACGTGGTCATCGTGCCCCACACCGCCTCGGCCACGTTCCGGACCCGCCAGGCCATGGGCATGACCGCGGTGGACAACGTCCTGCGCGTCCTGGCGGGGGACCCCCCCCTGACCTGCGTCAACCCGGCGGTCCTCCGCTGACGGCGGACCGCGCCGGGGCGCCCTTGGCTGGAGGGACGGCGGCCCGTTGATCTCGATCTATTTCAACGGAAGGCGTGTATTTCCAGGACCGGATGCATGTCAAAACATAATTTTCCGGGTCAATCCATTGCGATAGCGTCTCATTCTCAGTTATGATCCCTGGAACGCCCCAGGAACCCCGTGACGCCGCCCGCCCCCTTTGAAACCGCCCTGAACCCGGTGAACCTCCCGCACCCGGCTGATTGCCTCTTCGCTTTGGCCGCCTGACGTCCCATCAACCCCCTAAGGAGTCCCCGTGTCGACCCTCGCGCCCTCACTGGCCCTCGGCCTGTTCGCCGTGCCCGCCTTCGCCCAGCAAGCCCCCGCCGAAAAGCCCGAAACCCTCCTCCCGGAGGTGAAGGTCCGGGGGGGAAGGACCTACAAGCCGCAGGATTCCGCGTCCCCCAAGCAGGCCGCGGCGCTCACGGACACCCCCCAGTCCGTCACCGTCGTCCCCCAGGCGGTGCTCCAGGACCAGGGCGTCACGACCCTGCGCGACGCCCTGCGCAACGTGGCCGGCATCAGCCTGGCCGCGGGCGAAGGCGGGGCCCAGGGCGACAGCCTGACCCTGCGCGGCTTCTCGGCCCGCAACGACCTCTTCCTGGACGGCATGCGCGATTTCGGCAGCTACTACCGGGATTCCTTCAACCTCGAGACGGTGGAGGTCACCAAGGGCGCGTCCTCGGTGCTCTTCGGCCGGGGCTCCACGGGCGGGACCGTCAACCAGATCAGCAAGACCGCCCGGCTCCGGGGCGCGAACAGCCTCACCCTCATGGGCGGGACCGACCGCGCCCGCCGCCTCACGGGGGATTTCAACACGGCCCTCGGGGAGCATTCCGCCTTCCGGGTGAACGTGCTCTCCCACGGGTCCGACGTGGCCGGACGGGACGTGGCCCAGGACCGGCGCACGGGATTCGCGCCCACGCTCTCCTTCGGCCTGCGCACGCCCACGGTGGTGACCGTGGGCTACTTCCACCAGGCCGAGACCAACGTGCCCGACTACGGCCTGCCGTGGTTCTTCGACCGCCCCGCGGACGTGGACCGGTCCAACTACTACGGCTTCAAGGACGCCAACCGCCTCATCACCACCGTGGACGTCTTCACGGCGCGCATCGAGCACCAGGTGGGCGACGCCCTCACGATCCGGGACCAGGTGCGCCACGGCCGCTACGCGCGCGACGTGCAGATCACGGAGGCGCGCATGCCCGCGGGCCTGACGCCGGCCACGCCGCTTTCCTCCATCAGCGTCACCCGGGGCCAGATCACCGCGGAAAGCGCCGAGACGTTCTTCCAGAACCAGCTGGACCTCACCTTCAGGCAGGCCTCCGGGGCCTTCAGCCACACGCTGGTGGCGGGCGTGGAGGCCACGCGGGAGGGTTCCCGCCCGGTGCGGCCCACGATCACCTTCGCGGGCGCCAACGGGACCACCAGCCTGGTCGACCCCGACCCGGGCGCGCCCTACCTCCCCTCGGGGGTCGCCTCCACGTCCCGCACGACCACGGTGGCCAGGAGCCTGGGCGTCTACGCCCTGGAGACGGTGAAATGGGGCGAGGCCTGGGAATTCCTCGCGGGGGTCCGGTGGGACCGGTTCGCGGCCGAGTTCGACCAGACCGTCGATGCCGCCGCCCCCTCCGCCTCGGCCTTCGACCACACCGACACCATGCTCAGCTGGCGCGCGGGGATCGTCTTCAAGCCGCTTCCCGACGGCAGCGTCTACCTCTCGTACGGCACCTCCTTCAACCCCTCGGCCGAGGCCCTCGCCCTCTCCGCCAGCACCGCGGACGTGGATCCGGAGAAGAACCGGAACCTGGAGGTGGGCACCAAGTGGGATCTGGCCGGGGGGCGCCTCTCCCTGAGCGGGGCCCTCTACCGGCTGGAGAAGACCGATGCGCGGGTGCCCGATCCGGCCCCGGGCTCCATCTCCAACATCCTGGGCGGGAACCAGCGGGTCCAGGGCTTCGAACTCGGCCTGGCGGGCCGGATCAACGAGCGCTGGCAGGTATTTTCCGGCTACGCCTTCGCCGACGGCGAGGTGGTCGCCACCACCGCCGCCCACACCCAGGGCAACCCCCTGGCCAACGCCCCGAGGCACACGTTCAGCCTGTGGACCACCTACGCCCCCTCGGACACGGTGGAAGTCGGCGCGGGCCTCCAGGGCGTCTCGCGCCGGGTGGCCAGCAGCACCGCCATCGAGTACGGCGCCGGTTCAGGCGTCTGGAAGCTCAAGGAAGCCGACGGCTACGTGAAGGTGGACCTCATGGCCAAGGTGCGGCTGACCCCCAAGGTCGATCTCCAGGTGAACCTGCTCAACGCCGCCAACACGGCCTACTGGGACCTCCTGCACCCGAGCCACGTGGTGCCCGGGGCCACCCGGACCCTGCGGGTCGGCCTGAACGCGAAGTTCTAGGGAGGCGCGGCCATGCTCGTCGACATTCCGCAGGTGCTCGACGCCGCCGAGGTGCTCCGTTGCCGGCGGCGCCTGGCGGAAGCGGGCTGGGTGGACGGCCGGGTGACGGCCGGCCACCAGTCCGCGCAGGTCAAGGCCAACCTGCAGCTGCCCGAGGAGAGCGAAGCCGCCCGGGAACTGGGCGGCCTCATTCTGGGCAAGCTGGAGGGGAATCCGCTCTTCCTCAGCGCGGCGCTTCCGGCCCGCGTCTACCCGCCCCTCTTCAACCGCTACGCGGCCGGCATGGGCTTCGGGAACCACGTGGACAACGCCATCCGGACCCTTCCGGGCCAGGCCGCCCGCATCCGCACGGACCTATCCGCCACCCTGTTCCTTTCCGGCCCCGAGGACTACGACGGCGGAGAGCTCCTCGTGGAGGACACCTTCGGCGTCCATTCCGTGAAGCTGCCGGCGGGCCACCTGGTCCTGTACCCCTCCGGCAGCCTCCACCGGGTGGCTCCCGTGACCCGCGGGGAGCGCCTGGCCTCCTTCTTCTGGATCCAGAGCATGGTGCGCGACGACGCCCGCAGGACCCTGCTCCTGGACCTGGACACGGCCGTGCAGGGCGTCCGGGGCGAGCTCCCCGCCCACCCGTCCCTGCTCACCCTCACCGCCTGCTATCACAACCTCCTGCGCATGTGGGGTGAACCTTGACCTTTCGCAAAGCGATCTTCTGGACCCACCTCGCCGCCGGCCTCGCGGCGGGGCTGGTCGTGGCCGTCCTGGCTTCCACGGGGGCCGCCCTGGCCTTCGAGCACGAGCTGGTGGACTGGGCGGAACGGGACGTGCGCAGGGTGGCCGTCCCCGCCGGCGCCGTCCGATGGGACCTGGAGGCCCTGAAGGGGCGGCTGCGGGAGGCCGAACCTTCGGTGCGGAACCCGGCCGTGACGGTGTTCCGGGACCCGGCCGCGGCCGTGGTCTTCACCGAGGGGCGCGACAGGGCCTGGTTCCTGGACCCCTACACCGGGGAGGTGAGGCGGCCCGCCACCCGCCGCATGCACGCGTTCATGGCGTCCATGACGGACGCGCACCGGTGGCTGGCCCTGGGCGGCGACTTCCGGTCCGCCGGCAGGGCCGTCACCGGCGCCGGCAACCTGGCCTTCCTCCTGCTCTGCCTCACCGGAGCCGTGCTCTGGTGGCCCCGGAAATGGACCTGGGCGAACCTGAGGCGCCTTGCGCTCCCGTCCCTGGCCCCCGGCGGGAAGGCCCGCGACTTCAACTGGCACGCCAGCGTGGGCCTGTGGACGGCGCCGGTCCTGACCGTCCTGACGGTCACCGCCGTGCCCATCTCCTATCGCTGGGCCTCCGACGCCGTCTTCCGCGCCGCGGGGGAGGTCCCGCCGGGCCCCTCCCAGCCGCCCCTTCCCCACCCGGGCCCCCGGGCACGCCCGGTCCCCCTGGATGCCGTCCTGGCCCTCGCGGAGAAGGAAGTTCCAGGATGGCTGCAAATGGGCATCCGGACCGGAGGGGGGCGCCCCGCCCCCGGCGAGGCCGCCGGTCCCCCGCCCATCACCGTGACCCTGCGGGAAGCCGCCCCGTGGCCCCGCACGGCCACCACCACGCTCGCCGTGCACCCCGCCACGGGCGATCTGCTCCACCGCACCGCCTTCGCGGACCTCAGCCGGGGCCGGAGGATCCGGTCCTGGATGCGCTTCCTCCACACGGGGCAGGCCCTTGGGGGGTGGGGTCAGCTCGTGGCCGGCCTGGCCTGCGCCGGGGCCCTCCTCCTGGTCTACACGGGCGTCGCGTTGAGCTGCCGGAGGTTCTTCCCGTCCCGGCTCAGCGGTGCCTGATCTCGGCCACCACGCAGTTCCCGTTGCCGCTGAACGTAACCCGGTCGAAGGCCTCCCACCGGGCCAGGAGGATCCCCCGCCCGTGGCTGTCCGACATCCGGCTGGCGTCGACCCCCTCGTAGGCCCGCCAGTCGAAGCCTTCGCCCATGTCCTGGATGCGGATGCGGGTGACGGCGTCCGTGCGCGTGAGCGAAACCACCACCTGGCGGTCCCGGTAGGCCGGAAGCTCCAGGCGCCTCGCGACCTCGCCGGCCCAGGCCTGCCGGGCGATGAGATCGGTCTTCTCCTGGTAGGTGATGCCCAGGTTGCCGTGCTCCACGGCGTTGACGAGCAGTTCCAGGATCCCCGTCACCGTGCGCCGGGGGTCCGGGAAGGCCTTGGCCAGGAGCGTGGCCAGGTCGCCGCAGGCGTCGAGGGTGCGGAGGTGGAACACGCCCCGGCGCACCAGGCCCATGGCCGAACGGATGCTGTCGAGCTCCGCGTAGAGCTTTTTCCGGGTCTCGAATTCCCGCACCGCCGACCCCACCACCTGGGCCACCATCCGCGGATCCAGCGGCTTGACCAGGTAGTGCAGCGCGCCGGCCTTCAGGCCCTCCCGGATGTCCTCGTCGCCGTCCATGGCCGTCTCCAGCACCACGGGAATGTCCTGGAGGCCCGGCGTGTCCTTCATGTGCTTGAGCACCTGGAGGCCGTCCATGCCCGGCATCATGCGGTCCAGCAGCACCGTCGCGAAGCCCGGGTTGGCCGCGAGGCGGTCCAGGGCCGCGAGGCCGTCGCCGGCCAGGGTGATGTGGTAGCCTTCCCGCGCCAGGGTGCCCCTCAGCAGCGTCGCCGTGAGGTCGTCGTCTTCCACGATCAGGATTTTCGGACGGGGCATGGGCTTCTCCGGGGCGCGGCCGGCACGGTCGTGGAGCCGGATCCATCATCGCAGAGGTTGCCCCTTCCCCGGGACCGCCAGGAACCGGAATCCCCGTGGCCTCACCCAGGATCATCCGGTGCGTGGCCCCGGGCGCGAAGGAGCACGACATGCAGGCAAACGATCCCGCCCCCGTTCCGGGCCGCCCCGCCCCCCCGTTCCCGCCCCAGCCCCAGGAGCCGCCGATCCAGACATAGGCCGGCGAGGGAGCCACCGGGATCACCTCGTTGATCAGGGGAGGCGGGGCCATGGGTGCATAGACGTCGCCCGCAACCACCTCGGTTCCATAAGCCGGATAGGCCGGGGCCACCACGCAGCCCGTAAGCAGGGCAGCGGAGCCGCCCAGCAGCAAGACCGGCAGCAGTCGGCGGGTCATGGTTTGAGAGATGAAGGACATCACAACTCCTGAAAGTCCGGGGACATGTATATGCTCCTACAACGCAAAAGCCCCTGCCGGTTGTTGACAGGGGCTTGTGAAGCAGCGGTAAAGACCGGCTACTGCCGTTTACACATGCGTACGCTTAGCGGGCGTTCTGCAGTGCAGCAATGCGCTGCTCGATGGGCGGGTGGGTAGAGAACAGCTGGCCGATGCCACCGGCAATGCCCATGGCCGCCACGCTCTTGGGCAGCTCGCCCGGATGCATTCCGCCCAGACGGGCCAGCGCATTCATCATGGGCTGCTTGCGACCCATGAGCTGGGCTGCACCCGCGTCGGCACGGAACTCGCGCTGGCGCGAGAACCAGGCCACGATCATGGCGGCGACAAAGCCCAGCAGGATATCCAGCACCACGGTAGTGATCATGTAGCCGATGCCGGGGCCGGAGCTTTGCTCGTCGTTGCGGCGCAGGAAGGAGTCGACCGCATAGCCGATCACGCGCGAGAGGAAGACCACAAAGGTGTTCATCACGCCCTGGATCAGCGTCATGGTCACCATGTCGCCATTGGCGATGTGGGCCACTTCGTGACCGATCACGGCCTCGACCTCTTCACGGGTCATGCCTTCGAGCAGACCTGTGGACACGGCCACCAGGGCCGAGTTCTTGAAGGCGCCCGTGGCGAAGGCATTGGGGTCGCCTTCGAAAATGCCGACCTCGGGCATGCCGATGCCGGCCTTGTCGGCGAAGCCGCGCACGGTATCGACGATCCAGCGCTCATCGGGCGAGCCGGTGCCGTCGATCACGCGCACGCCCGAGCTCCACTTGGCCATGGGCTTGCTGATGAGCAGCGAGATGATGGCGCCGCNNAGGTAGCGGTTGACGCCCAGCAGGCTGGCGACAATGCCCAGCACCGCCACCACGGCGATGTTGGTCAACAGAAATAGAGCAATACGTTTCATCGAGGGTTCTCCACGGAGATGCGGGATGGCAGCGGCTTGCGGCGTGGCTAGCAGATGGGGGTGGCGCACGCGGGTTCAAGCCGGGTCCGCGGCGTTGCGAAGGCCCTGTTGTCGTGGTTGTGCGGGGCGCGCGCTGCGGAATACGAAAGAGTCATCATAGAAGGAAAAGTTCTCGTTTTCGGGCCACCAGC
>DBMS01000203.1 GCA_002297665.1 Holophagaceae bacterium UBA692
CATCATGGAGATCTCGTCCTTGCCCTGGACGCAGAGGCGGTGGATGGTCACGTCCTCCTGGCCGTTCTCGGGGTCCTTGCCGTAGCACAGGCCCATGGTGATGAAGGGGCCGGCGTCCTCGGGGGTGTTGGTGGGAGCGGGGATGAGGGTGCGGATGTCGAAGCCGGGGTCGGAGGCCCGGTGGACGACTTCCTGGCACACCGCGCTGCCGGCCTTGACCACCGTGGGCGGGATGGGCTTGTTGAGGGAATCGCAGAGCAGGGCGCCCACCTTGTCCTGGGTGGTGCCCAGGAGCAGGGCCACGCGCTTGCGGTCGGCAAGCATCCCGATGGAGACGCGGGAGCCGGGGAAGCCCTTGATGGTGTTGAAGAGCATCGCGGGCCCGAGCTTGGTGGGGCGCATGACGGTGCCGCCCGCGCCGATGTAGCGGTAGACGCCGGAAAGCTCGGCGACGGGGTCCACTTCCACGTCGGTCTGGTGCAGCTGCCCTTCATGCTGCGCCAGGAGCTCGAGCGCCGATCGGAGATCGTGGACGTTCACGGCGGTTTCGATTGAAGACATCTGGGTCCTCCTTTAAGGATTCCCCATCAGACCGCAGCCGATTCCGCGCGGATAATACCGTTTCCATCTGCGGTCCATTGCGCCTCGATATGGCGCTGCAGGAATACCTGGACTAGCCGGCGACGATGGCCTCGATGACGTCCCGGGCCGCCTTGGAGAGGTACCGGTCCGTGCGGTGGATGAGCACCGGATGGAGGGTGAGGCCCGGCAGGTCCAGGGGGTGGATCCGGAACCGGCCGCCCAGGGTCCCGGGAATCTCCGTCTCCGGGATGATCGCCGCGGCCCGCACCCCCCGCAGGAGGCAGCCCAGCAGGGTGCGCACGTCCGGGGAGTCCAGGAGGATGTCGGGCGCGATGCCCTTTTCCTGGAAGGCCTTCAGGAGGGCCTCGAAGGTGCCGCCCCCGGTCCAGCGCCGCATGCACAGCAGGGGGATCCCGGCCAGGTGCTCCACCCCGATCCGCGCGGGAAGACCCTCGGGCGCCAGATCAGCGGGCATGACCGCGCAGAGCGATCCGGTGGGCAGCAGGCGCACCGTGTTGCCCTCCTGGGGCACCGGGAGGAGCAGGATCGCGAAGTCCAGCTCCCGGGATTCCACGTGGGTCGCCAGGTCGGAGCTGTCCGAGATGAGCAGGCTGAACTTGAGCCCGGGGTAGCGCTGGTTGAGCGAGGGCAGGATCTTCAGGAAGCTGGACGCGCAGACGCTGGAGGCGCCGATGCGGATCGTTCCCGAAAGGCCGTCGGCCGCGTTCTTCACCTCGGAAGGGATGTCGCCCAGCTGGTCCAGAACCTGGCGGGCCCTTTCGTAGAGCATGCGGCCCGCTTCCGTCACCTGCCAGGCGTGGCCCTCCCGGATGATGAGCTGCACACCCAGTTCGTCCTCCAGCTCCTTGAGGCGCTGGCTCAGCGGGGGCTGCGACATGTTGAGGAGCCGCGCCGCGCGGCTGATCTGGCCCTGCTCGACGATGGTGCAGAAGTACGTGAGCCGCTTGGTGTCCATGGGCGTCCCTCATATCGGCTTGAAATGGTGGCCAGTGCGAAATGGTATTTGGGCGCATCCCCGACTGGGCGTATTCCCATAGTGATCCACTTTTTTCCTCCCGGGGCAAGTGCCCCGGTCCCCCATCGTCCCCCGTGGCGCGGCCCGTGCCGCCTGGGGAGGCGTCCACCCCTTGCCAAGGAGCGCACCCATGCGCCGCAACCTCACCCTGTCCCTGCTCGCGCTGGCCCCCGTCGCCTTCGCCCAGGCCGCCGACGTCCAGATCTATGGCACGCTGCTTCCCTTCCTCGAGAGCGTGAAGACCACGGGCGCCACCCCCGCGGGGCTCACCCCCGCCCTGGGCGGCGCCAGCCAGGTGCCAGGGTCGGCCTACACCGGCCTCGACCTCCCCTCCCGCCTGCGCATCACCTCGGGCACCTCGAACCTGGGATTCCGGGGCTCCTGGAAGGTCGCGGACGACCTCGACGTGTTCTGGCAGGTGGAGAGCGCCATCAGCCCCGACGGGGACGCCCCCAACACCCTGGCGGGCCGCAACTCCGCCGTGGGCCTCAAGGGAAGCTGGGGCACGGCGTTCTACGGGAACTGGGACACGCCCTACAAGTTCCCCCTCCTGGCCGTGGGCCCCCTGCGCGGCCTGAGCCCCTTCGACAACGCGCTGACCGCCAACCCCGGCTTCAACGTGCCCGGCACCACCACCCAGAGCGGCCGCGTCAACGGCAAGGCCGACGCCGCCTTCAACCGCCGCCAGGGCAACAGCGTCCAGTACTGGTCCCCCGTGTGGAATGGCTTCTCGGCGCGCGTGGGCGTGTCCGTGGACGAGGGCAGGACCGTCGCCACCGCCGCGTCGCCCTCCGTGAGCCCCACGATCTATTCCGCCCTCGTCACCTACGCCCGGGGCCCGGTGAAGGTCAGCTACGGGTTCGAGCGGCACGAGGACTACTTCGGCCTTTCGCAGCTGGGCGGCAACGCGGGCGCCACGCTGACGAACCGGTCGTCCTCCGACACCGGACACGAACTGGTGGCCTCCTACGCCTTCGGCACCGGCACCAAGGTCTCGGCCATCGTGGAGCAGCTCACGTACGAAACCGACGACACCGCCGCCGGCGCCATGCGCCAGTACAAGCGCACCAACTGGTACACGCTGGTGCAGCAGCAGCTGGGCCGCCACCAGGTGTGGGCCGCGTACGGCCGCGGCGGCGCCGGATCCGCCCAGCGCACCGGCGGCGTCTCCGCCACCACGGACGGCCTCGAAGGCACCCAGTGGAGCCTGGGCTATTCGTACGCCATCGCCAGGAACGTGGACCTGTTCACGTCCTGCTACGGCATGACCAACGGCCGCTCCGGCAGCCTCGCCGAGTTCCCCCCGGTGGGCACGGTGGCCCCGGGGGCGAGCACTACGGGCATGGGGCTGGGCCTGCTCATCACGTTCTAGCCGGGTTGACGAAACCCGCCCCCATCGCCCCCGACAGCCGCGGATGCGGCTGCAGGAAGCGGTGGGGGCGGAAGGTTCGAGGCCGGAGCGACCCGGCCGGGCGGGCTCCTAGTGCGCGGCCGCGGCGGCCTTCACGGCGGCCTTGACCTGCTCGGCCAGCTGGCCGGGCTTCACTTCGGCCAGCTCATAGGCCACGCGCACCATGGGCTTGGACACCTTCAGGACGCGGGTGATGTCGATGGGCGTGGCGGAGACCACCACGTCGCAGGGGGTGGCTTCGATGGTGCGCTCGAGGTCGGCGACCTGCTCCACGCCGTAGCCCATGGCGGGGAGGATGCCCCGGGCGTTGGGATACTTCGCGTAGGTGGCGGCGATGGACTTCACGGCGAAGGGGGTGGGATCGACGATGGTGCCGACGCCCACGGCCTTGGCGGCGACGACGCCGGCGCCGTAGCTCATGGAGCCGTGGGTGAGGGTCGGGCCGTCCTCGATGATGAGGGCCTTCTTCCCCTTGACCAGCTCGGGCTTCTCGCAGGTCACGGGCGAGTTCGCGCGGATGACCACGGCCTTGGGGTTGAGGCGGGCCGCGGCGGCCTCGATGGACTTGATGTCCTCTTCCTTGGCGCTGTCGCACTTGTTGATGACGATGACGTGGGCCATGCGGAAGTTGGCCTCGCCGGGATGGTAGATGGACTCGTGGCCCGCGCGCAGGGGATCGGCGATGACGATGTGCAGGTCGCAGGCGTAGAAGGGCAGGTCGTTGTTGCCGCCGTCCCACAGGATCACGTCGGCTTCCTTCTCGGCGCTGCGGATGATCTGCTCGTAGTCGACGCCGGAGTAGATGATGAAGCCGTTGTCGATATGGGGCTCGTACTCCTCCCGCTCCTCGATCGTGCACTCGTGCAGGTCCAGGTCGCTGTAAGTCGCGAAGCGCTGGCAGGCCTGCTTGGCCAGGTCGCCGTAGGGCATGGGGTGCCGGATCGCCACGACCTTCTTGCCGAGGCCCTTGAGGATGTTGGAGATGTAGCGGGTGGTCTGGCTCTTGCCGGCGCCGGTGCGCACCGCGGTGATGGCGATGACGGGGACCTTGGACTTGATCATGGTCTTGTCGGCGCCCAGCAGCTCGAAGTCCACGCCCATGGCGATGCAGCGGCTGGCCATGTGGCCCACGTACTCGTGGGTGACGTCCGAATAGGAGAAGACGGCCACGTCAGGCTTCTCGCGCTTGACGATCTGCTCCAGCTCCTGCTCGGGGACGATGGGGATGCCGGCGGGGTAGAGCTTGCCGGCCAGGACCGCGGGGTAGATCCGCTCGTCGATCCCGGGGATCTGGGTGGCGGTGAACGCGACGACCTGGTAGTCGGGGTTGTCGCGGTACACGGTGTTGAAGTTGTGGAAGTCGCGGCCGGCGGCTCCCAGGATGACGACACGACGCGGGGTGGACATTGAATTCTCCCTTTGTGGGTCGACCGAATTACCGACACACCCGAAATGGGTAGTCATGGTCTCGGGACCATGGTTATGCGGAAATGGTAGCCCTTTAAACCGGTTTGTCACACCCTTCGTGACTTTTGGTATAGGTGACCTTGTCGGGAGGATATGGCCGGCCGGAAAAGTGCTAGGCTTGGCCCATGAACGCATCGACATTGATCCGCAAGGTCCTCGGGCGGCGGTGGGTCCAGATCCTCGCTTTCCTGGTCGTCCTCTATGCGGCGGCGGGGTTCCTCCTGGCCCCCGCCCTGATCCGGTCGCAGCTGCCCAGGCGGCTGGCGCCGGCCCTCCACCGGGAGGTGACGGTGGCCCGGGTGCGGGTCAACCCCTTCGCCCTGTCGGTCACCCTCGACGGGTTCCGGGTGAAGGACAAGGACGGCTCGGACCTTCTGGCCTGGGACCGGCTCTACGTGAACCTGGGCACCGCGACCGCGTTCCGCCTGGCCCCGGTCTTCCAGGAGATCCGCCTGGAGGGCTTCCACGCCCAGGTGGTGCTGGACAAGGCCGGGAACCCCACCTTCCAGGACCTGCTGGCGCCGTCCCCGGAGCCCGCCAAGCCCGCCGGGCCCCTTCCGGACATCCGCATCCGCAAGCTCACCGTGGTGGGCGCCCGGGTGGACTTCGCGGACCGGTCCACGACCCCCGCCTTCACCACCGCCCTGGGCCCCCTCAGCCTCGACCTGGACAGCTTCCGCCTGAAACCCGACAACAACAACCCCTATGCCTTCACGGGGCGCACCGAACGGGGCGAGACGTTCGGCTGGCGAGGCCACTTCTTCGTGGAGCCCTTGCGCAGCCAGGGCAGCTTCTTCGTCAGCGGCCTCCACCTGCCCAAGTACGCCCCCTACTACCGCGACAAGGCTGGCGTGGAGCTGCTCGCGGGCACCCTGGGGCTGAAGGCCGACTACGAATTCCAGTGGGGCGAAGGCAGCCACGCCGTCCGCCTCCACCGGGGCGAGGCGGGGATGGACAACCTTTCCCTGGGGGAGGCGGGCGTTCCCGGATCCGCCGTGGACCTGGCCGAGGTGCGGATGCGGGGCCTGGAAGCCGATCTCCTGGAATCGAAGGTGCACGTGGCCTCGCTGGCCGTGCGCAACGGCCGGCTCAAGGTGGAGCGCAACGCCGCCGGCAGCCTCAACCTCATGCGCATGGCCACCCCCCGCGTTCCCCCCAAGCCGAAGAAGGACGAGCCCTTCACCTTCGAGCTGGACGAACTGCGCGTGGAGAACCAGTCCGTGGCGTTCCGGGACCTGGTGCCCAGGCGCCCCGTGGACCTGGCCCTGGACCAGATCGCCCTGACCGTGCGGAAATTCAGCATGGATCCCGCGCGGCGGTGCGACGTGGACCTGGACCTGCGGTGGAACGGGCGCGGCCGCGTCCACGCCGCGGGCAGCGCGGCCCCGCTGAAGTCCGCCGGCGCGCTGGACCTCAAGGTGGACGACCTGGACCTGGCTCCCCTGGACGGCTACGCGGCCCCCGGCGCCACCCTGGCCTCGGGCCGCCTGGGCCTGTCCGGGCATGCGGATTTCGACCTGCCCGCGGCGAAGTACGCCTTCCAGGGCCAGGCCCGGGTGGACGGATTCAAGGCGGCCTCGGGCGCCGCCGAGGTGGCCTGGGAGGCCCTGCGGGTGGCCGGCATCAAGGCCGCCTCGAGCCCGGCGTCCGTGTCCCTGGGATCCGTGGACTGGGACCGCCCCGCCTTCCGGTTCGTGCGCACCGCCGCGGCCC
>DBMS01000206.1 GCA_002297665.1 Holophagaceae bacterium UBA692
CTGGCGGGGCTGCGCATCAATCCGCGCACCCACAACCTCTCCCGCACCCGGACCCTGCGGGGCCTGGAGCTGCGCGACGTGGCCACGGGCAGGCCCATCCCCCTGACGGGGCTGCCGGCGGACCTGCGCTTCGAGCACCCCCAGTTCTCCCCCACGGGAAGCCATCTGGCCCTCGTGGAGATCCAGGCCGAGGGCANNGCATGGCGCTGTGGACCGTGGACACCGCCACGGGCCGGGCCCGGCGTCTCACGGAACCCGTGCTGAGCGCCGTGCTGGGCGCCCCCTTCGCGTGGGCCCCGGACGGCTCGGGGCTCTACGTGCGCGTGCGGCCCACCCTCGCCCCCTGCCCCGGCGACGCCGCCCTGCCCCTGGGCCCCGCCGTCCAGGAGGCCACCGGGGTGCGCGCCCCCGCCCGCACCTGGCAGGACCTGCTCCATTCCCCCGCGGACGAGGCCCGCTTCGCCCATTACGCCACCACCCGCATCCAGCGCGTGGACCTCGACGGCAAGGCCGCCGACGTGCTGCCCCCCGCCCTGTACCGAGGCATCGCGCCCGCCCCCGGCGGCGCCTACCTCCTGGTGACCGAGCTCCGGCGGCCCTTCTCCTACCTGTTCCCCGAAAGCCGCTTCCCCTCCACCGTGCGCGTGGTCACCGCCGCGGGCGCGCCCGTGGCCACCCTGGTCCAGCGCGACCTCCAGGACCGCATCCCCGTGGACTTCGACGCCTGCGAAGCCGGGCGCCGGCGCTTCCAGTGGCGCGAGGACGAACCCGCCACCGTGGCCTGGGTGGAGGCCCAGGACGGCGGCGTGCCCAGCCGGGACGTGCCCCTGCGCGACCACGTGTACCAGCTCCGGGCGCCTTTCGCGGGCGAGCCCGCCCTGGTGTTCCAGGCCAAGTACCGGCTCCAGGAGATGATCTGGGGCGACGCGCACACGGCCGTCGCGGTGGAGGGCTGGTGGAAGACCCGCCGCGCCCGCACCAGCCTGGTGGACCCGGCCCAGGGCGGCCCGGGGCGCCCGCTCTTCGACCGGTCCTCCGAGGACGCCTACGGCGACCCCGGGACGTTCGTCACGGCCCGCAACGCATTCAACCGGAACACGCTGCTCTTCAGCGCGGACCGCACGCGGCTGTACCTCGAAGGCGAAGGCTGCGGGCCCCAGGGCAACCGCCCCTTCCTGGACGCCTTCGACCCCCGCGCCGGCAAGGCCGAGCGCCTCTGGCAGGCCGACGGGGCCGCCACGTACGAGCGCATCGTGCGGGTGCTGGATCCCGCCAGGCTCCTCACCCAGATCCAGGGGCCCGCGCGCTTTCCCGACCTGCACCTGCGCACCCTGGGCCCGAAGCCCTCCCTGACGCCCCTCACGCGCACGGAAAACCCCTACCAGGCCCTGGCCGGCGTCACCCGGCGCACCCTGCACTACAAGCGCGCCGACGGCGTGGACCTCAGCGCCGTGCTGCACCTGCCCCCGGGCTACGATCCCGCGCGCGACGGACGCCTTCCCGTGCTCATGGAGGCCTACCCCACCGAGTTCAAGGACGCCGCCCGCGCCGGGCAGGTGAAGGAATCCCCCAACCTCTTCTCGGCCCCTCGCTGGTCCATGCCCCTCTACTGGACCCTGCGCGGCTACGCGGTGCTGGAGAACGCCAAGTTCCCCATCGTCGGCCAGGGCTCGGCCGAACCCAACGACACCTACGTGGAGCAATTGGTGGCCAACGCCAAGGCGGCCATCGACGAGCTGGACCGGCTGGGGGTGGGCGACCGCCGGCGCGTGGCGTGCATGGGGCACTCGTACGGCGCCTTCATGGTGGCCAACCTGCTTGCGCACTCCGACCTCTTCGCCGCGGGCATCGCCCGCAGCGGCGCCTACAACCGCACCCTCACCCCCTTCGGCTTCCAGGCCGAGGAGCGCACCTACTGGCAGGCCCCGGGCGTCTACCGCGCCATGTCCCCCTTCGACGCCGCCGACCGCATCAAGGCGCCCATCCTCCTCATCCACGGGGACGCCGACAACAACCCCGGCACCTTCACCCTGCAGAGCGAGCGGCTCTTCCAGGCCATCAAGGGCCTGGGCGGCAAGGCCCGCCTGGTGCTGCTGCCCCTGGAATCCCACAGCTACGCCGCCCGGGAGAACATCCTGCACATGCTCTGGGAGCAGGACCAGTGGCTGGAGACGTACGTCAAGGGGCGGTGACCGCGCCGGATCAGGGGGCCGGCACCGGCCTGGAATCGATCCCCTCCAGCCTCCGGAGGAAGCCGACCCAGGGCGGGACCGGGCCGGCCTCCTCCCACCCCAGCACCCGGTGGGTGGGCACCAGGATCGCCACCGGGTTGGCGCGCAGGGCGGCCGCGGTCGCCCCTTCGTCGGCATGCGCGCGGCCGGCCAGGGCCTTGAGGTCCAGGCCCTGGCCGGNNAGGAGCGTCTCGGCCCACACGCGCTGCTCCAGGGCGTCCCCCGCCAGGTGGATGGGGAGGTTGAAGGTGCGCAGCGTCCGGCGGAAGTAGCCGTCCATCTGGGTCTTGAGGAACGCGAGGACCCGCGGCTCGCGGCGGTTCCGGGGCGTGAGGATGAGGGTGTCCTCGGATTCGGGAAGGATTTCCAGACGGATGATCCGGCCCCCTTCCGCAAGGCCCACGCCCATCCACCCCAGGGGGCAGTGGAGGTAGTGATGGAAGGGGGTGGGCACGGCCACGGATCAGCTCCTCGCAACCTTGAACATACGCACCGGACGGCCCCGCGCTAGCGCGTGAGCTTGCGGTAGTGGATCCGGTGGGGCCCGGCGTCCAGGCCCAGCTGCTCCCGGCGGTAGGCCTCGTACTGGGAGTAGTTGCCGTCGAAGAACTCCACCCGGCTGTCGCCCTCGAAGGCCAGGATGTGCGTGGCCAGGCGGTCCAGGAACCAGCGGTCGTGGCTGATGATAACGGCCGAGCCCGCGAAGGCCTCGATGGCCTCCTCCAGGGCGCGCATGGTGTTGACGTCCAGGTCGTTGGTGGGTTCGTCGAAGAACAGCACGTTGGCGCCGCTCTTGAGGGTGAGGGCCAGGTTCAGGCGGTTCTGCTGGCCGCCGGAGAGCTCGCGCACCTTCTTGGTCTGCGACTCGCCCGAGAAGCCGAACTTGGACATCCAGGCCCGGCCGTTGACGAGCTTGCCGCCCATCTCGATCATGTCCGAACCGCCGGTGACGGCTTCATAGACGCTCTTGTCGGGGTCCAGGCCCTGGCGCAGCTGGTCCACCACCGCCATCTTCACGGTCTCCCCGATGCGGATGGAGCCGGCGTCCGGGGTCTCCTGGCCCGCCAGGAGGCGGAACAGCGTGGTCTTGCCGGCGCCG
>DBMS01000279.1 GCA_002297665.1 Holophagaceae bacterium UBA692
AGCGCCTCGGCGATCTCGTCGCGCACCCCGTGGCCGGCGGCCCGGGGCTTCCCCCCGGCGAAGGGGGCGCCAGCCTCGTGGTGGAACAGGGCGGCCGGCGCCTCCTGGTGCACCGGGACCTGGAGGCCGAGGCCCGGGAGGCCGCCGGCCTCGTGGCCGCCCTGCCCACCCTGGGCGAGTCCGAGGACTGGACCTGGAGCCTGTCGGACCCCGAGGCCTGCCTGGAGCTTCTCCTGGAAGCCGAGGCGGCCCGCGCCCGCTATCCGGTGGTGTGGCCCGAGGGGCGGCCCCTGGAGGCCCCCCGCGCCGTCGGCCTGGAGTCCATGCGCCTCAAGGCCGAGGCCGGGGGCGGCTGGCTCGACGTCCAGGGCGAGCTGCGCATCGACGGCGCCAAGGTTGCGGACCTCAAGGCCGTCCTGGACCACCTGGAATCCAGCTCGAGCCGCTTCCTGCCCATGGCCGACGGCACCTTCCTGGCCCTTTCCCGCGCCTTCCGCCGGCGGCTCCTGGACCTCAACGCCCTGGGCGAGCTCCACGGGCAGGTGCTGCGCCTCCACGCGGGGGCCGCGGCGCTCCTGGGCGACCTGGGGGAGGGCCTGGATTCCTTCGAGGGGGACCGCGCCTGGAAGGTCCGCATGGCCCGGGTCCGGGGGGCCATGGCCCTGGAGCCGGCCCTGCCCGCCACCCTAGAGGCCGGCCTGCGCGGGTACCAGGAGGAAGGCTACCGGTGGATGATGCGCCTGGCCCACGCGGGGCTGGGGGCCTGCCTCGCCGACGNNCGACATGGGCCTGGGCAAGACCCTCCAGGCCCTGGCCCTGCTCCTGGCCCGGGGCGGCGCGGGGCCCGCCCTCGTGGTGGCTCCCACCAGCGTTTGCGCCAACTGGGAGCACGAGGCCGCCCGGTTCGCCCCGGCCCTGCGGGTGCGAAGCCTCGCCGACGGGGACCGGGAGGCCCTCCTGGCCCAGGCCGGCCCCATGGACCTGATCGTGTCCAGCTACGGCCTGCTGCACCTGGAATCCGAAGGCCTGGCCAAGGTGGCCTGGTCCACCGTGGTGCTGGACGAGGCCCAGGCCATCAAGAACGCCTTCACCAAGCGCAGCCAGGCCGCCATGGGGCTCCAGGCCGGATTCCGCCTGGTGCTCAGCGGCACCCCGGTGGAGAACCACCTGGGCGAGCTCTGGAACATCCTGCGCTTCCTCAATCCCGGCCTCCTGGGCTCCTTCGAGGTCTTCCAGCGGCGGTTCCAGCTCCCCATCGAGCGCCAGGGCGACGCCGAGGCCCTCCAGCGCCTCAAGCGGCTCGTGGGCCCCTTCCTCCTGAGGCGCACCAAGGCCCAGGTGCTGGAGGAGCTCCCGCCGCGCACGGAGATCACCCTCGAGGTCGAGCCCAGCGCCGGGGAGACCGCCCTCCTGGAGGCCATCCGCCAGCGGAGCCTGGAGGAGCTGGGCGAGGGCGGCCAGCCCATCCAGGTGCTGGCGGCCATCATGCGCCTGCGCCGCGCCTGCTGCCACCCCGACCTGGTCGAGCCCGGCCTGGGCGTGGCCTCGTCCAAGCTGGAGGCCTTCCTGGAGCTCCTGGCCCACCTGCGGGAGAACCGCCACCGGGCCCTGGTGTTCAGCCAGTTCACCGACCACCTCGACCTCCTGGCCCGGGCCCTGGAAGGCCTGGGCGTTCCGTTCCTCCACCTGGACGGGAGCACCCCGGCCCGGGCCCGCGCCAAGGCCGTGGCCGCCTTCCAGCGCGGCGAGGGGGACGTGTTCCTCATCAGCCTGAAGGCCGGCGGCACCGGGCTCAACCTCACGGGGGCCGACTACGTCATCCACATGGATCCCTGGTGGAACCCCGCCGTGGAGGACCAGGCCTCGGACCGCGCCCACCGCATCGGCCAGACGCGGCCCGTGACCATCTACCGCCTCGTGCTGCGCGGCAGCATCGAGCAGCGCATCGTGGACCTCCACGCGCGAAAGCGCCAACTGGCCGACGACGTGCTGGAGGGCGCGGCCGCCCCGGCGCGGCTGGACGCCGAGGCCCTCATGGAGCTGCTCCGGGGTTGAGGGTAGCCCATGGGCGCTTACCTGATTTACGCGCAATTGGGGTATTGTCGATGCCGGTTCTTGTCAGACGAGAAGATAGTTCAGGTCCGCGCAACCATTCTTGAGGATGGTCAACATATTGGGGTCAACGAGCATGCGGTTTGTGCTCGGGCTGGCCGGCATCGCCTTGGCGGCCCGCTCGTACAGCGCGACACAGGGTTCGTTTGCGTGCATCGAAGAACCGTAGAGAAGGCCATCCACGTCAGGGAAAGCCGTGTGGAATGCCTGGGACCAGCGTCGCGCACGGGCCTTCTGCCCGGACGATATCGCCGTTGAAGCCCCGGCCCTGGTGGGCCAGACCCCGGTGAGATCAAGGAGGCGGAGCTCCCTTGTCGTGTCGAAGGAGGTCAGGAATGGATTGTTGAAAGCGCGATCCACGGTCCTGGTGCCCTGGAACACCTCCGCGAGGGCTGTGAGCGCCCCCTTCGGACCGATGGCCCCGTATAGGATTTCCCGGGCCTGATAGGAAGGGGGGGGCAGGTGATGGTCAAACCTGGCTTCGGTTGGGCCCCAGGCCCGGAATTGGCCCCAGGACGTCGGGTGGCTGCCTCCCATGAAGTAGATCCGCCATATGGTTGATCCGGCAGGGAGGATATGGATGTCAGGCCCCAGCTTGGCGAGTTCCGCCGGAGTCGGGGGTTCAGGGAATTTCACCATCTGCTAGCCCAGCGCTTCCGCGAGTCGCGCCACGGCCAGCGGTGAACGCCCCTCCAGGAGCCAGTCCCGGGGGCTCCTCGGCGCCTCGTCCTGGCCCACGGCAAGATCGACATTCGGCACCATGAGCCAATTGGCGACGGTAACCGGGGAGATCCCCTGTGGCAGCTTCCGAGCGACCTCGCCCCACCCCGGAAGTTCCCGGCCTTCTGCAAACTGGAAAACCGGCAACCGCCAGGAGCCACCGTCCTTGATGGCTAAAAGCGTCCTTTCCTTGAGGCGCTGCCTGATCCGGGCATCCGTCACGCCGAGCAGCTTTGCCGATTCAAGGGCCGTCAGCCCGGTATCAACCAGGCCAGCGTAGGTCATCACCCCGAGCAGGAGCGGGTCATTCATACCCATTTCCCTCGGCGCAGGATCGAGCCCCCCTGACCGGTAGATCTGGATCTCAGCTGCCGTCAATCCTTCCTGCCCCGGGTTTGGATAGTACAGGCTCTGGAGCTGGTTGATGACACCTCGAAGAGCAGCTGGAAGTCCTTTCGGTTCAACATTAAGCCCATGTGCGTGCAGGTAGGCCAGGGTCTCGACATTCGCGCCCATCCTCAGCCTCCTTACATTAATACTAGGCCGTTAGCCAACGCAAGCAAGGCATTTCGGGCACCGCGCCCCGGACAGCGACGCGTTCCCTCCGGTCACCTCTGGGGGCCTTGGCCCCCCAGCAGGGCCGTTCCCCCCAGATCCAGATTTTTCACAGGATTCCGAGGACGCAAACCTAGAATGGACCCGAAGGACCCCTCGTGACCGAAGCCCCCGGCCTCCTCTCCATCCTCGTCCGCCCCGGCCATCCGGATTTCCTCGACCTGCCCTGGGACGTCGAGCTCGCGGCCTGGCCCGGCGCCACGGACCGCTCCATCGAACTGCAGCGGGGGCTGTCCCGCCACGAGGTGCAGTTCGTGAGCTACGGCGGCGCGTGCGTCTACGCCGTCAAGGAACTGCCCGAGGGGCTCGCCGAAAGGGAATACGGCGCCCTCCTGGAGATCCAGGCGCGCAGCCTTCCCTCCGTGGAGGCGGTGGGGCATGCCCTGGCGGCGCGGCCCGACGGAGTGCGGGTGAGCCTGCTCCTCACCAGGTACCTGGAGGCCAGCCACCCCTACCGGGTGCTTTTCCAGAACCCGGGCCTGGAGCGCTACCAGGAGCGGCTGCTGGACGCCATGGCGGGGCTCCTGGTGCGCCTGCACCTCGCCGGCGTCTACTGGGGGGACTGTTCGCTGTCCAACGTGCTGTTCCGCCGGGACGCGGGGCAATTGGGCGCCTACCTGGTGGACGCCGAAACCTCGGAGCTGCGCGAGACCCTCACCGACGGGCAGCGGCGCCAGGACCTCATGATCATGGAGGACAACGTCGGAGGCGACCTCCTGGACATCTCCATGGTCACGAAGCTCCCCGACGCGCTGCGGCCCGAGGACTTCGGCGCCAACATCCGCCGGCGCTACGAAAGCCTCTGGGCCGAGGTGAACCGCGAGGTGGTCGTGGGCGTGGACGAGCGCTGGCGCATCCACGAGCGGGTGCGCGCGCTGAACGCCCTGGGCTTCTCCATCCAGGAGATCAAGCTCGTGGCCACCGGCGACCGGGACAAGCTCGTCATGCGCACCGTCGTCACCGACCGGGACTACCACCGCCACCGCCTGCACGACCTCACGGGCCTGGTGGCCCAGGAGGCCCAGGCCGAGCTCATGCTCAACGAGATCGAGGAGCTCAAGGCCCGCCTCTCGCACAAGGGCCGGCGGGACATCCCCACCTCGGCCGCCGCCTTCCGGTGGCTCACCGACTCCTGGGAGCCCGCCCAGCGGCGCCTGGGGCCCCGGGTGAAGACCGAGGCCGACGCCTCCGAACTCTATTGCCAGGTCCTGGAGCACAAGTGGTTCCTGTCGGAGGAGGCCAGGACCGACGTGGGGCTAGAGGCGGCGCTGGACGGCTACCTGGCCAGGTTCCCGTCGCGGAAGGGGAAGAAGGGCAAGGGCCCGGGGGGGAATGGGTAAGCCCCTATTCCCCGCCCCCCTCGGAAAGCGGCAGATTCGACGTTCCGCCCGGGCTGGTGGGATCGTGGGGCAGGCTTCCCCGGGGGGAGCGCAGGTACACGAAAGGCGTCGCGTAGAGGAAATTGGAGACCCGGCTGGTGTAGACGTCGGCGTACCGCTCCACCTGCCTGGCCAGGTGGCTCTTGTCGTTGCCGGCGCGGGTGAGCAGGCCCCAGCGGCCGTTGGTGAGCTCCGTGGCGGCCCGGGCCAGTGGGGCGATCTCCATGTCCAGGGGTAGGAGCCGGGCCCGGAGCTCCTGGAGACGGGCCTCCAGCTCGTGCTGGGCCGACGAGGGCCTGGGGCCGTAGCCGCCCTTGAGGCGCTGCAGCTCCAGGCGGGCCTGGGAGAGCTGGTCCTCCAGGCGCTCCTTCTCCTCCATCATCACGGCGATGGTGCGCTCGGCGCCGGCGAAGGACTCCAGGGCCTCCACCTCGGCTTCCAGCTCCCGGAGGATGAGGGCGGTGCGCCAGCGGAACTCGCTCTTGCTCATGTGCACGTCGCCGAACATGTGGTCGCCCACGTAGAGGATCTCGTCGCCGCCGATGCCCAGGTCCTTCTCCACCTGCGCGGCCGATCCGCCCATGTAGGCCACCCCGGGCTGCAGGGGGCCCACGGTGGGCCGCAGCATGCCGTCCCCGGTGACCACCTGGAAGAAGGGGGCGCGGGACGTGAAGAACTCGGGCTTTCGCGCGCCCACGATCACCAGGTCGAAGAGGTCGCGCCAGGTCATGTCCCCGGGCAGGAAGCGGTCGAAGGAATAGGACATCATGGCCGAGGAGAAGGTCCAGTCCGAATTGGTGATGAGCAGGAGCTTCTTACCGGCGTTGCGCTGGTCCAGGAGGGTGAGGGCGGTTTCGGGATCCAGCACCACGCATTCCTCGGGCGAAGCGATGATGCCGGCCTTGAGGCGGCCTTCCATGTGCTGGGCGTCCACCACGTCGCGCACCCGCACGTAGAGCTCCCGGTAGCCCAGCACCTCGGGCAGGCTGCGAGCGTCGAGCAGGTCCACCATCTGGGCGTAGAGGCAACCCTCGGACAGCGAGAAGAGGGTGTTGAGGAAGACCCATCGCGGGTCCGACAGGTCCACCTGGGTTCCGGCGTAGGCCTCGCGCTGCTCGGCGAAGGTGAGGGGCCTCGTGCCGTGCTGGGCCCGGCGGATCAGGCCGAAGCGGTTGGCCTTGACGATGTTGCCCAGCTGGGTGTCGATGACCAGCCCCCGGGCCACCATGCCCTGGTCGAAGACCAGCGACCGCACCGGCCAGCCCTGCTCCAGGAACCGCTCCCGGGCATATTCGTAGACCTGGCGCTCGAAGATGTCCACCCGGTAGTTCACGAGGGTGTAGTCCATGTCGTAGCCGATGGCGTGCAGGGAGCGGAAGTTCAAGGTCCGGTTGCAGAAGACGCCTCGGCTGCGGGGCGGTGTCACGTGGGGGCCGATCTCGTTCATGCCCCAGGATAGCGCCCCCCAGGGACCTTTGCGCAGGGTCACAGGGATTTCACTCGCGCCGCGGCGCCCCCATCCCGCATCATCGAACGATACCCATCGTTTCGTACGGCGGCCCCACCGGAGATTGCATGCGCCTTGCCCCCATCCTCGCCCTCCCCCTGGCCGCGGCCCTTTGCGCCGCGCCCCGCCCCGCCCTGGTGGTCGTCGTTTCCGTGGACCAGTTCTCCGCCGAGCTCATGGCCCGGTGGGGCCGCGACCTCCCGGGCGGGCTCGGCCGGCTCCAGCGCGAAGGCGCGTCCTTCGTGGAGGCCTACCAGGACCACGGCTTCACCGAGACCGGCCCGGGGCATTCCGTCATCCTCACCGGGTGCCACCCCATGCACACCGGCATCACCGAGAACCACTGGCGCGACAGGGAAAAGGGCCGAACCACCTACTGCGTGGAGGACCCCGCGAGCCCGCTGGTGGACGCCGCGGGCAAGGCCGTGGGCCCGGCCCGGCTCCTCACGGGGACCCTGGGCGAGTGGCTCACGGCCCAGGTGCCCGGAAGCCGCTCCTTCGCGGTCACCGGCAAGGACCGGTCCGCCATCCTCATGGCCGGCCACCGGGCGCAGGGCGTCTACTGGTTCAGCGGAGCCGCGGGGTTCACCACCTCGCGGGCCTACGCCAGCGCCCTCCCGCCCTGGCTGAAGGCCTACAACGCCCGGTTCCTGGACCACGTGGCCAACGACAGCCTCTTCTGGGCGCCCCTGGACGGGCGGGGCCTGCCGCCCGCGGCCACCTACACCGTGCACGGCGGGGCCGTGACCCTGGGCCTGCCCCGCGCCGTGCACGCCGTGGGCATGCCCCTGGACGCGGATTTCTGGGAGCGCTTCCGGGCCACGCCCTTTTTCGACGAGGCGATCCTGGGCGCCGCCGAGGCCCTGGAAGAGGCCGAGCACCTGGGCCGGGGCCCCGGCACCGACCTGCTGGCCCTGGGCCTTTCGGCCACCGACTACGTCGGCCACCGGTTCGGCAACGGCGGCCCCGAGATGCTGGACAACCTGCGGCGACTGGACAGGGGCCTGGGGGCCTTCCTGGACCGCCTGGCGGCGAAGGTGCCCGGGCTCTGGGTCGTCCTCACCGCCGACCACGGGGCCTCCGACTTCCCGGAGCGGCTCCAGGCCCAGGGCATTCCGGCGCGCCGGGTGATCCCCGGCCCCTGGACCCGCGCCCTCAACGAGGCGCTGCGCAGGCGCCTGGGGATCGCCCTGGACGCCTTCCTTCCCGCCACCGGCCCCATGCTCTACCTCAACCCCGCCCTCACGGACCCCGCCGAGCGCAAGCGGGTCCTGGAAGCGGCGGTGACCCTCGCCAAGGCCACCCCCGAGGTGGCCGACGCCTTCACGGCCGAGGAACTGGCAGCCTACGTCCCCGACCCCCTGGAGGACCCGTCCCGGAGAAGCTTCAAGGCGAAACTGCGCCTCAGTTTCATTCCCGAACGGTCCGGGGATCTCCTGCTGGCCTACAAGCCCTCCTACACCCTGGACGACCCCGAGGACCTCGCCTCCCACGGCCATCCCCGGGACACGGACCGCCGGGTGCCCCTGGTCTTCTGGGGCCCCTGGAAGGGAGGGCGGCGCACGGAGCCGGTGCGCATCGTCGACCTGGCCCCCACCCTGGCCCGGGAGCTGGGAATCCGGCCGGCGGGTCCGGTGGACGGCCGCGCCTTGGCCCTGCCGGCCCGGCAACCGTAGGGGGCCTCCGCACCGGGACGGTTGCTTTTTCCCAGTCCGGTTCATGCCGATCAATCCTGCGCCACCCTTCCAGAAAAGCAAGTCCTCCAAAGCAACCGGGCTGCACCGGATGACGGGGGTCACTTGTGCGGGATATAACACAAAAGTTCCATCACATTTGGCAAGTCGCCCGATACGATGGTTCCACATCAACTTCAATCATGGAGTCACGCATGAATTCAGCAGGTCTTCGCTTCTCCCGCCTGATCCCCCTGATCATCGTCGGCGCCCCCCTCATGGCCCAGGGCGTCTCCACCAACCTTTCCGGCCGCATCACGGCCAAGGGCGGTGCCGCCCTCGCGGGCGCCACCGTCAGCATCCGCAACCAGGAGACGGGTCTCGTCCGCACCGCCGTCACCGATGCCAACGGCCGCTACTTCGCCGCCACCCTGCCCGTGGGCGCCTACAACGTCACGGTCACCATGAAGGGCTACCAGACCGCCTCCAACCTGAAGATCAACCTGAACCTGGGCGACGCCGCCCCCCTCAACGTCACGATGGCCGCCGAGGCCGCCAGCATCGTCGAAGTGGTCGCCAGCGTCGCCGCCGTGGACTCCGAGCGCGCCAGCGCTGCGGCTTTCGTGAGCCCCGAGGACCTGGTCAACCTGCCCATGTTCAACCGGAGCTTCACCAGCCTGGCGACCCTGACGCCCCAGGTGGTGGTCGACTCCCAGCGCGGCAACCTCGCCATCGCCGGCCAGCGCGGCGTCAACACCTCCATCAACATCGACGGCGGCGACAACAACGAACCCTTCTTCGGCGGCGCCGTGGGCGCGGCCGAGGGCAAGACCCCCTTCACCGTGTCCGTGGAAGCCATCCGCGAGTACCAGGTGATCACCGACGGCGCCAGCGCCGAGTTCGGGCGCATGGGCGGCGGCTACGTCAACGCCATCACCAAGAACGGCACCAACGATTTCACCGGCGGCCTCTTCTACTACCAGCGCCCCCAGAGCATGGTAGCCAAGAAGCCCAACACCTCCGGCGTTCCGGGGAGCAACAATGTCGGCGACTTCAAGCAGAAGCAGTTCGGCTTCTCCTCGGGCGGCCCCATCATCAAGGACAAGCTGTTCTATTTCGTCGCCTACGATGCCCAGCGGCAGACCACGCCCATCAACATGGTGTGGGGCGGCAGCAATCCCCTGGTCCTGGATCCCGCCAAGGCCGGCGACGCCGTCCTCATCGCCAAGAGCGGCAACTACAACAGCAAGGCCGACTCGGACACGATGTTCGTGCGCTTCGACTACAACATCAACACCGACAACGTCCTGCAGCTGCGCGTGAACCACTCCTCCTTCAAGGGCGACACGGGCTCCGGCATCACCGCCGCCCAGGAGAACATGGCCACGGACAACATCACCACGGACTCCTACGTCCTGCAGTGGAACATGGTCATCAACGCCAACTGGCTCAATGAGCTGCGCGTGAACTACGTCAAGGACGACATGCCGCGCTCGCCCTACTCCACCATGCCGGAGGTGAGCATCACCAACGGCGGCTACTACGGCGCCTATCCCTTCGACCGCACCTACAACACCAAGCGCACCCAGTTCACCGAGAACATCAGCTACAACACGCCCACTGTCCAGGTCAAGGCCGGCGTCGACTACAACACCGTCGACGTGTCGGAATTCTTCGCGGGCAACTGGCGCGGCGTCTACATGTTCAATTCCCAGTCGGATTTCAACGCCGGCCTGTGGTCCACCTACCGCCAGAATTTCGGCCTGAACGGCAGCGTCCAGGATGCCGGCCTGTTCTCCACCACCACCAAGCAGATGGCGGCCTACATCCAGTCCGACTGGCGCGTGACCGACGAACTCAAGGTGGGTCTGGGCGTGCGCTGGGATCGCCAGCAGAACCCCGACTACCCCATCGTCGACATGAGCAACCCCCTTGCCAAGCCCATGCCGGTCACCGCCAAGATCCCCAACGACAGCCAGTTCTCCCCCCGCCTTTCCGCCACCTACACGCCTGCCTTCGATGGCGGCAAGACGGTGATCCGGGCCTCCCTGGGCCGCTACGTCAGCACCACCCCCGCCGTCTTCCTCTACCAGGTGTTTGCCGCCAACGGCCAGCGCACCGGTCAGGTGGACTTCAAGCAGGCGGACGCCACCACCTTCGGCATCCCCCGCGGCGCGGCCTTCAATCCCGCCAACCCCTACTGGATCCCGTCCTTCCCCACCGGCGCGAAGCTCCCCGCCTTCAGCGTCTGGACGTTCAGCCCCGACTTCAAGAACCCCTACACCGACCGCGCCAACGTGGGCGTCGAGCGTTCCTTCAACAGCCTGATCGCCGGCGTGTCCGCCACCTATGCCAAGGGCAACCAGCTGGAGCGCACCACCGACCTCAACATCGGCACGCCCTCCGTGAACGCCTACGGCCGCACGGTCTACACCGCCCGCCCGAATACGTCCTACCAGACCATGGGCATGTATAAGTCGGACGGCACCAGCCTCTATCACGCCTACACCCTCAGCCTGAAGTACCACAAGGAAGGCAGCGACTTCGACGCTTCCATCTTCTACACCTACTCCATCAACAAGGACTTCGACTCCAACGAACGCAACTACTCGGGCATCAACATCCAGGAAGTCAACTCCCCGGGCAAGGACTGGAGCTACGCCGACACCGACCGCCGCTCGGTCTTCACCGGCTTCATCAGCTACAACGAGCGCCGGTTCTCGGGCATCATGGCCTCCCTGGCCATCCGCTACCTGAGCGGCTTCCCCTATTCCCTGAACTACTCCAAGGACATGAACGGGGACGGCCAGACCTCCAACGACCGCTACTACGCCAACGGCGTGGACTCGGGCCGCAACTCCCTGCGCTCCTGCTCCAACATGACGTTTGACCTGGCCCTGCGGCGCGACTTCGCGCTCTACAAGAAGGTCAAGCTCACCCTGTCCGCCGACGTGTTCAACCTCCTGAACCGGCAGGACACCTACCTCAGGACCTCCGTCAAGGGCAGCGGCACCGACGCGGCTCCGGCCCTTCAGTACGGCCAGAGCTACGTGGGCAGCCCCCGCCAGGCCCAGCTGGGCGTGCGCCTCTCCTTCTAGTCAGACCCGCATGCGAAAGAGGCGGCCTCCGGGCCGCCTCTTTT
>DBMS01000165.1 GCA_002297665.1 Holophagaceae bacterium UBA692
GGGGATTCCCGGAGAGGGGTTGGCTCCTGCTCTCCGGGAATCCGGTCTTGGCGCTATTCGGAGTACGGGCCCCACTGGATGACCGTGGAGGCCCAGACGAAGCCCAGGCCGGCGCCCACGAACACGATCCGCGAACCGTCCTTGATCTTCCCGTCCCTCAGGCCCAGCTCGAGGGATAGCACCTGGTCGTTCTGGCCGATGTGGCCGTAGGCGTCCAGGTAGGTGGTCTGGTCCTGCCCCAGGCCCAGTTCGGCCAGCACCGCGTCGTGGGCGCTGCGCTTGAAGTGGAGGATGGCCAGGTAGTCGATGGCGTTCTCCTCGAAGCCGGAGAGCCTCATGGATTCGCGGATGACGGCGTAGAAATTGGGCATCGTGACCTCGCCCAGCTTGGCCTTGAAGGCCTCCTCGTCGGGCACCACGAAGTGGGCGCGCTCCAGGTCGCCTGGGGCGGGGGGCCATTCGCGACTGCCCAGGGCCGGCACCACGCACATCTCGGAAAGGGAGCCGTCGCCGCGGAAGGCCGAGGCCAGCACCGCGTTGCGCCCCGCGTCCTTGCGCAGCACCAGGGCCGATCCGCCCGATCCGATGTCGAGCATGAAGCGCGTGGCGGGCACGTCGAGGTCGATGAGGTCGTTGTTGCGGTACCCCGATACGAGCAGGACCGTCCGCAGCTCCGGATGGCTGATCATCAGGGCCTTGGCCACGTCCAGGGCGGCCATCATGGAACCGCACATGGCCTCCATGTCGAAGCTCCAGGCCTTTTTCGCGCCGATCCGGTCGGCCACGTACAGCCCCGCCAGCCAGCACGGGTAGTCCTTGTGCTGGGCGCCGCACCAGATCACCAGGTCCACGTCACCGCCCGCGACGCCGGCGTGGTCCAGGGCTTTCCGCGCCGCCGCCAGGCCCATGAAGGCGGTCGTCTCGCCCGGGCCCGCGACGGGTTTCTCCTTCACGCCGAACTTGAGGGCGATGACGGGTTCAGGGATGCCGGTGGCCGCCGCGAGGTCCGCGGCGGTCAGGGTGCCTTCGGGAAGCCAGGTACCGTGCCCGATGATGCCTACATGCATGGGAGTCTCCAAAAGATGTGAATCGGTTCTCATTTCAATATCGCCGGAGTGAACCGTTCGTCAAGGGGGACAAGCGGGTGGAACGATTCAATTTCCGTTTTTGCCGGTCCAACTGCTGATTCCAGGCCCCGAAACATAACCCAAGGCTTTTCGCTTGCGTGGCGGAAGGGCGGGGTCTATATTTTCTCAATACCGAATCAGTTCTCATTTATACCTGGAGCATGGCGGGACGAAGGAGCGAGGCATGAAAACGGAGAGCCGGGGAAAGCCGGAGACCGAGGAACGCCTGGTGGCCGCCGCGGTGCAGCTCTTTTCCCGGAAGTGGTACGGCACCGTTTCGGTGGCCGAGATCTGTCGCGCGGCCGGCCTCTCCAACGGCGTCTTCTACCGGTACTTCGACTCCAAGGAGACCCTCTTCAAGCTCATCCTCGGGCGCGTCCTGGACCAGATCCGTCTGGCGGTGGAGGGCGTCCAGGGCGCCACGCCCAGGGATCGCATCCGCACCTTCGCCGAAACGATCATCCGGTTCTCCGAGGAACACCCCGACCTCGTCTCGGTCTTCCGCGAAGGCCAGTACCGCCACATCGAATACGAGCGGCGGCTGGGCGTCATCTACATCCACGCCCTCGGCACCTGCCTGGGACGGGAGATCGGCGTGCCCGAATACCTCTACGCCCTGGGCGGCCTCCGCTTCTGCGCCATCGCGCGGGCCTTCGGCCACGCACAGGTGGATGTCCAGGCCACCTGCGACATCCTCACGGACGGCCTCTTCCGGGGCCTCGCCTTCGACGCCGCCAAGGTCTTCGGCGGCACCGCCACGCCCCTGCCCCTCCCCCTGGAGGAGTCGGCCCGGGACCGCCTCCTGCGCTCGGGACGGCGCCTGTTCGGGGAGAAGGGCTTCTTCGAGACCAACATCCACGAGATCACGGGTGGCGCAGACCTTTCGGTGGGGGCCTTCTACACCTATTTCGATTCCAAGGAGACGTTCTACGCCGAGCTCATCGAGCGGGTCGGCCACGATGTGCGCGCGTTCATCTCCCGGAACCTGGCGAACCCGGACGCGGGCCCGCCCAACGCCCTGGAACTGGAACTGCGCGGACTCTGGCTCTGGGTGGTCTACCTCAGCATCGACAAGTGGTGCTACAACATCGTGCGCGAGGCCGAATTCATCCTGCCCCAGGCCGTGCGCCAGTACTACGGCGCCTTCGCCGCGGGCTACCGCAAGCGCCCCGCCCCGTACCGCGTCGTCGCCACCGCGCCCGGCATCGACGAAGGCACCGCCATCGAATACCTCATGGGCATCGCGCACTACCTCGGCATCAAGACCGCGTTCGACGAATCCCCCGCCAACGCGCGCACCCTCGTGGAAGGCATCGGCGGCTACCTCAGCCGCGGACTCTCTGAATTCCTGGCCTAGGGCGAGCCGCCCGGCCGCACATCCATCGAATCACTGGAGGTTCCATGAACCATCGGGAAATCTACGCCCGCAAACGGGTGTCGGCCGAGGAGGCCGTCACCCACATCCGGTCCGACAACGACGTGATCGTCGCCATGTGCGCGTCGGAGCCCCAGGGCTGCATGTCGAAGTTCCACATCGTGGCCGACCGCGTGGAAAACGTCCGGGTCTTCTCCTGCCTGACCCTCAAGCCGTACGACTTCTACATGCGGCCCGAGATGAAGGGGCACTTCGAACTGGCCAGCTGGTTCCACGCCCCCGGCTCCCGGGAGTCCCTGAAGAAGGGCCTGGGCCTCGTCACCTACGTGCCCAACATGCTCCACCGGGCCGCCAGCGACCGCATGCACGCGCACGTGCCCGACATCTTCTTCGGCACGTGCACCCCGCCGGACAAGAACGGCTTCGTCTCCCTGTCCCTGGGCCTCACCTACGAAAAGGACGTGATCGAGCGCGCCGGCATCGTGGTGCTGGAAGTGAACCCCAGGCTCCCCCGCACCCTGGGGGACACGCATATCCACGTGTCCCAGGTGGACTTTTTCGTGGAGCACGAGCAGGACGTGCCCGAACTGCCCGCCCCCGATCCCTCGGCCACCGACCACGCCATCGGCGCCTACATCGCGGACCTGGTGGAGGACGGCTCCACCATCCAGCTGGGCATCGGCGGCATCCCCAACGCCGCGGCCCTGGCCCTCAAGGACAAGAAGGACCTGGGCGTCCACACCGAGATGCTCGTGGATTCCATGATGGAGCTCTACGAGCAGGGCGTGATCACGAACCTGAAGAAGGGCTTCATGCCCGGAAAGTTCGTCACGACCTTCGCCATGGGGTCCCGCAAGCTCTACGACTGGCTCGACGACAACGTCGCGGTGGACTTCCAGCGCGGGCGCTGGGTCAACAATCCCGCCGTGGTGGCGCAGAACTCGAAGATGGTTTCCGTGAACACCTGCATTTCCGTGGACTTCACCGGCCAGGTGGCCAGCGAATCCATCGGCGTCAACCAGTATTCGGGCACCGGCGGCCAGTCCGACACCGCCCAGGGGGCCGTCGCGGGTACCGACGGCAAGGGCAAGAGCATCATCGCCTGCTACAGCACCGCCAAGGGCGGCACCCTTTCCACCATCGTTCCCACGCTTCCCGAAGGCTCAGCCGTGACGCTGCACAGGTCGTACGTCGACCACGTCGTCACCGAGCACGGGGTGGCCCGGCTCAGGGGGCGCACCGTGCGCGAGCGCACCCACGAGCTCATCGGCGTCGCCCACCCGGACTTCCGCGAATCCCTCGCCCAGCAGGCGCGGAAGCTCGGCTACATCTGATCAGGCGGAATGCTTGGCCAGGAAGCCGAGGATGATGCTGTTGACCTCCGCCGCCTTCTCCACGATCACCACGTGCCCGGAATCCGGGACCAGGTGGAACTCCGAACCGGATATCCCCGCATGCATGATCTCGCCGTACTTCCTGGGCTTGAGCACATCGTTCTCCGCCGACGCGATGCAGGTGGGAACCTTGATGCGGCCCAGGTCGGCGGTGACGTCGAAGCGCTGGAAGCTCTCCAGCAGCCTGACGGCGGCCGGAAGGTCCAGCGCTCCGTAGCGCTCCTCGGCCATGGGAATGATCTCGGGATGCCGCGCAAGGAACGTCTCGCCGTACACGTCCGGGTAGGTGAGGCGGAAGAAGCGCGCGCCGTCCCCCATCCTGGCGCCGATGATCCAGCGGTCGATGATCGCGCGGCAGATCGGGTCGCCGTGCGAAACGGACGCGATGATCGTCAAGGTGCGGCAGCGTTCGGGGTAGGCGATGCCCATCATGAGGTTCAGTTCGCCGCCGTAGGACGTGCCCACCATGTGCGCCTTCTCGAGGTCGAGCGCGTCCATGAGCGCCACCAGGTCGTCCGCGTGGAGCTCGAAGGAATACGGCCCTTCGGGATGGTCGCTCTGCCCCTGCCCGCGCATGTCGTAGGTCAGCACCCGGTACCGCCGCGCGAGCTCGGGAAGCTGGAAGGCCCAGGACGCGGTGTTCATGAACACGCCGTTGTTGAGGATCACCAGCTCGCCATCCGCCGGTCCGTGGAATTCGTAGAACATCTGGAAGTCGTTGATGCGTACGCGTGGCATCGGATTCCTCCTGCGGGCTGCCGTGGGGTCGTGGGGATACGGCATTATGCCCCCGCCCGGAAGGCCCTTGGCAACCTTTGGACCTCTCATTCCCAAAAGAAATCTCAAAGGTATCAATTAAGAATTAACTATCCTTTTTGCAATATATAGAATAAACGATTCAGCTCTCATCTTTTGTCTTGACAGGTTCTTCGATGGGTAGACAATTTCAAAGCAAACCAATCGTTCGTTTTCTTTAGGCCCCCTCCCTCAGGGAGGCATGGCGAGCCGGATCCAGACCTGCCGATTCGCCCATGGACCGTGGTCACCGGCCCGACCAGACCCGCGCAAGAACCCATACAGGAGTTCGTGATGGAACGACACGCCACCATCGCATCCACAGGCTGCCACCTGCCTGGGATCAAGGTGCACAACGACGAGCTGCGAAAGACCTTCGCCCACCTCCCCGAGTTCATCGACAAGATGGAGGCCTCCAGCGGCATCCAGTGCCGGTGGCACGCGCCCGAGGACTGGGCCACCTCCGACCTGGCCCTCCCCGCGGCCCGGCAGGCCCTGGAGCGCGCCGGCCTGAAGCCCGAGGACGTGGACCTGATCATCCTGGGCACCGACTCCCCCGACTACATCACGCCCGCCACCTCCGTGGTCCTGCAGCACAAGCTGGGCGCCGTGAACGCCGGGACCTTCGACATCGGCTGCGCCTGCGCGTCGTTCCCCACGGCCCTGGCCACCGGCGCGGGCTGGATCACGGCCAATCCCATGATCAAGACGGTCCTGGTTGTGGGCGTCTACCTGATGCACAAGCTCACCGAGCAGGGCGATCCCATGGGCTTCTTCTACGGCGACGGCTCCGGGGCCGCGGTGCTCGTGGCTTCGGACCGCCCGGGCTTCCTGGGCGCGGCGGCCCAGGCCGGCGGCGCCTACCACAAGCACTGGGGCATCTATTCAGGCGGCACCTACGAGCCCGCAACGGTGGAGTCCGTCAAGGCCGGGCGCACGATGGTGAAGATGATCGAGCGCTACCCGCCCGAGATCAACCACGAGGGCTGGCCCAGGGTCGTGCGCAAGCTGGCCGCCAACTGCGGCTTCGGGATCGGCGACATCGACTTCATCATCTTCACCCAGGTGCGCAAGGCCTCCATCGAGCTGGTCATGGAGAACCTGGGGCTGCCCATGGAGAGGACGCACACCATCATGGAGGCGTGGGGCTACACCGGTTCCGCCTGCATCCCCATGGCCCTGCACGACGCCCTCGAGAAGAAGAAGATCCGCTCCGGCGACCGCCTCGTCCTGGTGGGCTCCGGGGTGGGCTACAACCAGGCCGCCTGCGCCCTGATCATGCCCTGAAGCCCTTCCGGAGGATCCCGCCACCTCCGCTCGTCCATCGCGGGTCCAGCGAACCCGGCACCACGCAGCACCTGAAGTTCCTCCCTTCCCCCTCCACGGATCCGGGTTCACCCACCCCCATCCACCCTTTCAACGAAGGAGCAAGAATGAACGTCAAGCTCGCAATCATCGCCGCGTCGGTCGCCGCCACGACCCTCCCGGCCCAGACGGCGCCCATCGCCGTCACGGGCGCCACCAACATCTCCATCTCGGGCCTGCTGTCGGTGGGCGTGAAGAACTCCTCCATCAGCCAGGGCAACGCCGCCGTCGGGCGCAACACCGCCACCGAGACGCACGTCGACGACAACACCTCCCGCCTCATCGTGGCCAGCAACTCGAAGATCGCCGACGGCTGGAACGTCCTGTTCCGGCTCGAGAGCCGCTTCACCCCCAACGTCCGCCCCGGTGACGCCCTCCTGCAGCCCCTGGGCGGCCCCCCCGCGGGCTACAGCGTCGGCGACGCCACCGGCTGGGCCGACGGCGACACCTTCGGCGGCGTTTCCTCCCCGTACGGCACCATCACCGTCGGCAAGTCGACCCTCTACTACACGGACACCATCTCCGCCGGCTACCTGGCCCCCGTCCTCGAGCAGCCCGGCGAATCCTACCGGATCTGGGACGCCAACGGCCTTTCCGCCTTCAACATCCTTTCCACCTACAACACCGGCACCGTCACCAACGGCACGCTGGCCCCGGTCACCCGCAACATCCTGGGCAACACCCGCAGCCGCAACGTCGTGCGCTACGACTCGGTCTACTTCAAGCCCGACGCCGTCAGCATCCTGAACTTCTCCCTGGCCTGGTCGAAGAACGCCGCCGGCGCCCAGAACGTCTTCGTCTCCAACGCCAACGGCTCCACGTACGAGGGCGGCCAGACCGTCTACGCCAAGGCCCTCTACAACGGCCACGGCTTCTCCGCTTCCGCCAGCTACCTCGACCAGAAGTTCCAGGGCGTGCTCGCCAGCGCCCCCCTCACCGAGCTCAAGGCCACCCGCCTGGGCGTGTCCTACAAGACCCAGGGCTTCAAGTTCGGCGTGATCTACGACAGCACGAACATGGTCAACGGCATCACCACCGGCACCGTCCTCTCCGACGCCACCCGCACCGCCTTCTCCGTGCCGGTTTCCTACAGCTTCGGCGACCACGGCTTCTACGCCACCTACTCCGCCGCGGGAAAGACCGCGTCCCTGGACAAGACCGGCGCCAAGCAGTTCAACCTGGTCTATGACTACGCCATGACCAAGCGCGCCTTCATCGGCGTGTACTTCACCAAGATCGACAACGACGCCAACGCCTACTATCAACCCTTCCTCACCGGCTACAGCCCCTTCGGCGGCTCCGCCATCGCCAAGGGCGAGAGCTGGCGTCAGGTCGGCATTATCATGAACTACTGGTTCTAGCCCCAACTGCGCCCATCATCCGGAGGTTCCATGAAACTCAAGCGCATTCTCCTCGGCGGGCTCGCCGTCGCCATGGCCCTGGCGGCCGGCGCCGTCTCGGCCCAGGACATCAAGATCGCCCACGTCTACGACAAGACCGGGGTCCTGGAGGCCTACGCCAAGCAGACCCAGACCGGTCTGATGATGGGCCTGCAGTACGCCACCAAGGGCACCATGATGGTCAACGGCCACAAGCTGGTGCTCATCGAGAAGGACAGCCAGGGCAAGCCCGACGTGGGCAAGTCCCAGCTGGCCTCCGCCTTCGCCGACGACAAGGCCGACATCGCCGTGGGCCCCACCTCCAGCGGCACCGCCCTCGCCATGCTTCCCGTGGCCGAGGAGTACAAGAAGATCCTCCTGGTGGAGCCGGCCGTGGCCGACTCCATCACCGGGGACAAGTGGAACCGCTACATCTTCCGCACCGGCCGCAACTCCTCCCAGGACGCCATCTCAAACGGCGTCGCCCTGGACAAGGAGGGCACCAACATCGCGACCCTGGCCCAGGACTACGCCTTCGGCAAGGACTTCGTGAAGGCCTTCAAGGGCGCCATCAAGCGCGCCAAGATCGTTCACGAGGAGTATCTTCCGGCCAACACCACCGACTTCACGGCAGGCGCCCAGCGGCTGTTCGACAAGCTCAAGAACCTCAAGGGCCGCAAGATCATCTTCATCAACTGGGCGGGGGCGGGCAATCCCTTCAAGATCGCCGACCTGGACCCCAAGCGCTACGGCATCGAGATCGCCACCGGCGGCAACATCCTGCCGGCCCTGGCGGCCTACAAGGCCTTCCCGGGCCTGGAGGGCGCGGCCTACTACTACTACGAGATCCCCAAGAACCCGATCAACAAGTGGCTCGTGGACGAGCACATGAAGCAGTTCAAGACCCCGCCCGACTTCTTCACCGCCGGCGGCATGTGCGCGGGCCTGGCCATCGTCGAGGCCCTGAAGAAGACCCAGGGCAGCGCCAATACGGAAAAGCTCATCGCCACCATGGAAGGCATGTCCTTCGAAACCCCCAAGGGCAAGATGACCTTCCGCAAGGAAGACCACCAGGCCATGCAGACCATGTACCACTTCAAGATCAACGTCGATCCCAACGTCGCCTGGGCCATCCCCAAGCTGGTCCGCGAGATCAAGGCCGAGGAAATGCAGATTCCCATCACCAACAAGCGCTAGCGCCGCGGCCGGCGGCGCGGGGGCCGACCCTCCCGCGCCGCCGGCTGCGCCCGTTGAAACCCGAACGCCAACCCCACACGAGCGTCAATGACCTTCGCCCTTGAAACACAAGACCTGACCATACGGTTCGGCGGCCACGTGGCCGTCAATGCCGTGTCCTGCGGATTCGAGCCCGGCACCCTCACGGCCATCGTCGGACCCAACGGGGCCGGCAAGACCACCTACTTCAACCTCGTCTCGGGCCAGCTCAAGGCCACCTCGGGGAAGGTGTTCCTGCACGGGCAGGACATCAGCTCCGCCTCGGCCCCCCAGCGGAGCCGCCGTGGCATCGGCCGCGCCTTCCAGCTCACGAACCTGTTTCCCCACCTCACCGTCCTCGAGAACATCCGGCTCGCGGTCCAGTCCCGCGCGGGGCTGGGGCTGAACCTATGGAGCATCTGGAGCGATCACCGGGAGCTCATCGGCCGCGCCGAGGAGATCCTGGAGACGGTCGCCCTCGCCGGCAAGCGGGACTGGGCGGCCGCCGCGCTGCCCCACGGCGACCAGCGCAAGCTGGAGGTGGCGATCCTCATGGCCCTGGAGCCCGACGTCTTCATGTTCGACGAGCCCACCGCGGGCATGAGCGTGGACGAGGTGCCGGTGATCCTGGACCTCATCCGGGGCCTCAAGACGCGCAGCGACAAGACCATCCTGCTCGTGGAGCACAAGATGGACGTGGTGCGCGAGCTCTCGGACCGCATCATCGTCCTGCACAACGGAGCCCTCGTGGCCGACGGCGCGCCGGCGGAAGTGATCGCCTCGCCCATCGTGCAGGAAGCCTATCTGGGCATCGAGGTGGCCAAATGACGAACCCGCTCCTGCAGCTCGAAGGGGTTCATACCCACATCGGAGCCTACCACATCCTCCAGGGCGTCGACCTCCAGGTCGCCCACGGCGAGATGACCGTCCTGCTGGGCCGCAACGGCGCCGGAAAGACCACCACCCTGCGCACCATCATGGGCCTGTGGAGTCCATCCAGGGGCTCGGTCCGGTTCGAGGGCCAGGACGTCGGCGCGCGCCAGACGCCCGACGTGGCGCGCCTGGGCATCGCCTACGTGCCCGAGAACATGGGCATCTTCGCCGACCTCACCGTTCGCGAGAACATGATCCTGGCCGCCCGGGGCGCCCGCCGCATCGAGGACGTGGACCCGAAGCGCCTGGGCTGGATCTTCGGCCTGTTCCCGGCCATGAAGAAGTTCTGGCAGCATCCCGCGGGCCTGCTCTCCGGCGGCCAGAAGCAGATGCTCGCCGTGGCCCGCGCCATCGTCGAGCCCCGCAAGCTGCTGCTCATCGACGAGCCCAGCAAGGGCCTGGCGCCCGCCATCATCCAGAACATGATCGCGGCCTTCCGGGAACTCAAGCAGACCGACACCACCATCCTGCTCGTGGAGCAGAACTTCAATTTCGCGCGGCAGCTCGGGGACCGGGTCGCCGTCATGGACAACGGCCGCGTCGTGCACGCGGGCCCCATGGCCGCGCTGGCCGAGGACGAGAAGCTGCAGCAGAGCCTGCTGGGCCTTTCCCTGGGAGCCCATCAATGATCAAGGAGCGAAGATGAGTTCTCCCGCCGCCGCGGTCCCCGCCTCCGACGCCCTCCCGGCCGTGAGGACGGACCGGCTTCCCCTGCTGCTGGTGCCGGTCCTGGCGCTCGCGGCCCTGCCCCTGACCGGATCGTTCTCCACCTGGGTCACGCTCACCTTCGCGGGCCTGGCCATGGGGATGATCATCTTCATCATCGCCTCGGGCCTCACGCTGGTGTTCGGGCTCATGGACGTCCTCAACTTCGGGCACGGCGTCTTCATCACCCTGGGCGCCTTCCTGGCCACCACCGTCCTGGGCGCCATGTCGGGCTGGACGGAGAGCGAAAGCCTCCTGCGCAACCTGGGGGCCGTCTTCCCAGCCATCCTGGCGGCCATGGCGGTGGCGGGCATCGTGGGCCTGGCCTACGAGCGCATCATCATCCGCCCCGTGTACGGCCAGCCCCTCAAGCAGATCCTCATCACCATGGGCGGCATGATCGTGGGCGAGGAGCTCATCAAGGTCGTGTGGGGGCCCGAATCGGTGCCCCTTCCCCTGCCCGCGGCCTTCCGCGGCTCCTTCATCTTCGGCGAGGCCGCGGTGGAGAAGTACCGCATCGCCGCGGTGGTGGTGGGCCTGGCGGTCTTCGCCGTCCTCTATTGGGTCCTCAGCCGCACCAAGGTGGGGCTCCTGATCCGCGCCGGCGTCCACGACCGGGAGATGGTCGAGAGCATGGGCTACCGCATCAAGCGCCTGTTCATCGGCGTCTTCATCGCGGGCTCGGCCCTGGCGGGCCTGGGCGGCGTGCTGTGGGGCCTCTACCAGCAGGGCGTCACGCCCCAGATCGGCAGCCAGGTCAACGTGCTGCTCTTCATCGTCATCATCATCGGCGGGCTGGGCTCGGTGGGAGGCTGCTTCCTCGGGGCCCTCATGGTGGGCCTGATGGCCAACTACACCGGCTTCCTCGCCCCCAAGGTGGCGCTGTTCTCCAACATCCTGCTGATGGTGCTCGTCCTGGTGTGGCGGCCCAGAGGGCTCTACGCTGTGGTGAACCGATGATCCTGCGAACCCTCTTCTCCGGCGACATGCCCCGCAGCCGCGTGCTGACGGTCCTCCTGCTCCTCATCCTGGCCGGGCTCCTGCTCACGCCCTTCGTCTTCCCGGGAGCCAAGTCCACCAACGTCGCCGCCAAGATCTGCATCTTCATCGTGCTGGTCTCCAGCTTCGACCTGGTGCTGGGCTACACCGGCATCGTCTCCTTCGCCCACACCATGTTCTTCGGCATCGGCGCCTACGGCGTGGCCATCGCACTGACGCACCTGGGGCCCACCTGGGGCGCGGTGGCCACGGGGGTCGCGGTGGCCCTCGTCCTGTCCCTTGCGCTCTCCCTGCTCATCGGCCTCTTCAGCCTCCGGGTGAAGGCCATGTTCTACGCCATGATCACCCTGGCCGTGGCCACCGCGTTCATGACCCTGGCCTCGCAGCTCTCGGACATCACCGGCGGCGAGGACGGCCTCAGCTTCAAGGTGCCCACCCTCCTGCAGCCCAGCTTCTCCCTGCGGGAGGCACCCTTCATGGGCGTTTCCCTGGACGGCAAGCTCATCTCCTTCTACCTCCTCATGGCCGTTACCATCGTGCTCTTCCTCGTCATGCTGCGCATCGTCAACTCCCCCTTCGGGCGGGTGCTGCAGGCCATCCGGGAGAACGAGTTCCGGGCCGAGGCCCTGGGCTACCGGACCGTGGTGTACCGCACCGTCTCCAACGTGCTCTCGGCGCTCTTCGCGACCCTCGCGGGGTGCCTGCTGGCCCTGTGGCTGCGCTACAACGGGCCCGACACCTCGCTCTCCTTCGAGATCATGATCGACATCCTCCTGATGGTGGTCATCGGGGGCATGGGAACGATGTACGGGTCGATCGTGGGCGCCACGCTCTTCCTGGTGGCCCAGAACTACCTCCAGGACCTCATGAAGATCGGCAGCACGGCCGCCGGCGGCGTCCCCTTCCTCCGCAACCTCCTTGCCCCGGACCGCTGGCTGCTCTGGCTGGGCCTGCTGTTCATCCTCAGCGTCTACCGGTTCCCCACCGGGATCGTGGGCCGGCTCCGGTCCAAACGGAGCGCCGCATGAGCCTTGTGCGCCTCGAGACGGCCGGAGGCGTGGCCCGCGTAACCCTTTGCCGGAAGGGGATGCACAACGCGCTGGTGCCCGAGCTCCTGGAGGATCTTCTCCGGGCGCTGGGCCAGGTGCGGCACGACCCCGGGGCGCGGGCGGCGCTTCTGGCCGCGGAAGGCCCCGCCTTCTCCATCGGCGGCGACATGCGCCGCTTCCGGAAGGAGCGCGGCGACCTGCTGGCCTACGCCTCCCGCCTGGTGGGCCTGCTCAACGAGGCCATCCTCGCCCTGGTGGACCTGCCCCAGCCCGTGGTGGCCGCCGTCCATGGCGCCGTCACCGGCGGGTCCCTGGGCCTGGT
>DBMS01000133.1:0-12064 GCA_002297665.1 Holophagaceae bacterium UBA692
GCCTGCCGGTAGAAGGCCAGGGCCGCCGCGGGCTCCCCGGCCCGCTGGCGCTCCCACCCCAGGGAGGCCAGGGCCCGGGACTCCTCCACCTTGGCCTCGTGGAACCACCGGTTCCGGGCGTACAGCGCCCGCGCCAGCTCCACGGCCTCGGCGCCCCGGTGCTCGAAGGTGCGCACCCGCGCGACGCAGAGGTCGGGCTGTTCCCAGGCCGCCCCCGCCGCCTGGGCGAGCAGCGCCTGTGCGGCCTGGAGGTGGCCCGCGGCGGCTTCCGGCGAGGGAGGGATGTCCCCCAACTGCTCGTGCTCCGTGACCCGCAGGTAGAATTCGCTGTGGGTCCGGCACAGGGCGTAGGCCACGTCGGGGGTGCGGTAGCCCTCGTTCCAGGCCGCCTCCAGGACCTCCTTGGCGGGTTCCAGGTAGCGCATGCTGAGGAAGACCCGCCCCAGGGCGAGGTTGCCGGGACCCCGGGCCTCGGGGCCCAGGTGCGCGATGTCCTTCCGGATCCGCTCCAGGCCCTCGGACATGCCCGCCAGGAGGGGCCGCAGGTCGTGGGGGGGATAGAGGCGCGCCATGCCGATGCGGGTTTCCAGGTCCTTGGCGTCGTGGGCGAACCGCAGGGCCAGGACCGTCCGCCGCTCCGAGGCCGCCTCCAGGCGCGAACTCCACCCCGCGAATCCCGCCCCCAGGAGGAGGCCGATGCCCAGGGACGCCGCCAGGGCGGGGTGCCGGCGCAGGNNCCCTCCGACCCCGGCGCAGCCAATCGGGCTGGTTCGCCAGCAGGGGTTCGCCGTCCAGGTAGCGCCTCAGGTCCTCCGCCAGCGCCCCGGCCGTGGGGTACCGGTCCTGGGGCCGCTCCTCCAGGCACCGCACGAGGATGGCCCGCAGCTTCCTTGGCACCGCGGGCCAGGAAGGCTGGCTGGGCGGGGCGTGCCGGCTCCGGCCGGTCCTTTCCGCTTCCCGGCGGTCCAGCCCCAGCACCGCGCAGAGGGTGGCCCCCAGGGCGTAGACGTCGGTGGGCGGTCCGATGCGCACGCCCTCCCCCGCCTTCTGTTCGGGCGCCATGTAGCTGGGCGTGCCCAGCACGCCGTGGGACAGGGTCAATCCCTCCTCGGCGAGGTCCTTGGCCAGCCCGAAATCCGCCACGTAGGGCACCCAGCCGCCCGCGGGGGAACGTTCCAGCAGGATGTTGGAGGGCTTGAGGTCCCGGTGGATGAGGTTCACCCGGTGCGCGGCGTGCATGGCCAGGGCCACGGTGGCCAGGATCTCGGCCGCCTCCCTTGGCCCGAGGGCCGGGCCCGCCTCGAAGAGGCTGGGACCCCGCACCTGCTGCATGGCGATGAAAGGGACGTTGTCGGACACGTCCACGTCGAAGATCCGGCACACGTTGGGGTGGCTCACCCGGGCCTGGAGCTGGGCCTCCTTCATGAAGCGCAGGATGGCCGAGGGGCCGGGGGCGACCAGGATCTTGACGGCCACCTGGCGGTTCAGGAGCGTGTCCCAGGCCTCGAACACCTCGCCCATGCCGCCCCGGCCGAGGCTGGGGCCCAGGCGGTACCGCCCCAGGCGGCGCCCCTCCAGGGCCCAGGGGGGCCGGGCGAAGGATCCCGCCTCCAGGGGACACGGGGTGAGCGATGGGCCGTCCATGCTTCAAATATAAATTAATACTATTAAACGGGCACGGAAGAATCGAAATGGTCGATATTGTATTAACTATTTAAAAATCACCCTTGAATCCCTCAGCCCATCCCTCCATGGCGTCCAGTTCCTTTTCCAGCGCGACGCGGAAGGCCTCCTCGTCCCCCGCGGGGGGCACCTGGAAGGGCGCGCCGTAGCGGACCCGCACCTGGGAGAAGGGCTTTGGCACCAGCATCTCGTCCCAGGTGCGAAGCTTCCAGGCGGACTGGTAGGCCACGCACACGGGCACGATCCAGGCCCCGGTCTTGCGGGACACGGCCAGCACGCCCCCCTTGACCTCCTGGCGGGGGCCCCGGGGGCCGTCCACCGTGATGCCCAGGTCCCAGCCCTCCTTCACGGCCCGGATCATCCGCACGAGGGCCTGGGCGCCCCGGTCCCCGGCGGTGCCGCGCACCGCGTGGATCCCGAACCATTGCCAGGTGGCCGCGCTGCGCTCGCCGTCCTTGCTGTCGCTGGAGAGGATGGCCACCCCCCGCGCCTCGCCGCCGGGGGCCGTGCGGCGGAAAGGGTAGGCCTGGGGCATCATCACCAGGCGCCGGTGGTAGAAGGAGAGGATCACCCGCCGGTCCCCGGCCACCAGGTCCTCCACGGGCCCGAAACCCTCCCTGGCCACGCGCAGGGTGTAGGAGAGGGTCTTCACCAGGGCCGCGGCCACGAAGGGCACCAGCCTGAAGTTGAGCCACACGCTGACGGGTCCGCCCACGGGCCGTCCCCGTTCGACGATCTGGACCCCGCTCACGGCTCTCCCCTTTCCGGCCCCAGGTCCCCGGGGGCGATGGCGTAGTCCTTGCCGCAGTAGTCGCAGCGCACCTGCACGGGCTGGCCGTCCTTGAACATCTCCTGGCGCCTGGCCCGGTCGAACCCGGACAGCACCTCCAGCAGGCTCGCCCTGGAGCAGCGACACCGGTAGCGCATGGCGGTGGTGTTGAGCACCTCGGCCCCCGGGCCCTGGTTGATCCAGGCGCTGAGGAAGTCCGGGGTGCGCTCCCGGAAGGGGACGACCTCCAGGCCCTCCAGGGCGTCCACGAGGACCCGCAGGCGCTCCGGTGGACACCCCGGCAGGAGCTCCACCAGCAGGCCGCCGCTTTCCCCCGTCCCCGGGTCGCACCAGAGGTGGACGCTTGCTTGCACCTGCTCGGATTGGAGGAGATAAGCCTCAAGCTGGGCCTGGAGGGGCCCCTCCACCAGTTCGAGCGTGCCCACATAGGGGGCATCGGCGCCCGTGGAGCGGGTCACCTGGAGGAGGCCGGGGCCCTGGAGCCAGGCGCCCTCGGCGGGACCCTCGTCCAGCACGCCGCGGATGTCGCCGTCGGGCCAGGAATCGGCCACCACCGCCCGGGCGCGGCCGGCGGTGCGCAGGTGGATCTGGAGGCGCTCGGAAAAGAAGTTCCGGGCCTGGAGCAGGAGGGCGCTGGCCAGCACCTCCACCAGCACCGCGCAGGCCTCGGCCTCCAGGTGCGGATGGCCCCGGCGGACGCCGTCCCACAGCGGGCTCGCGTCCAGGGCGGAAAAGCGGATGTGGCGGTCGGACGTGAGGGCCCGGACGACCAGGGCGGGGGATTCGGCTTCGGTCATCCCCCAAGTGTAGCGGCTCCCCACGGCCCCCCGGAATGTGAGAGGCTCTAGGGATGGCAACGCAAAGTCGCATCGCAGTGGCACGGACCCTCCAGATCGTCTTCGGCGAGGGGGAACGGGTCCCGGACGGCTGGGACGCCGGCCTCGCCTCCGGCGACGCGGGGCTGGCCAACGCCCTCCTGGGGCACTGCCTGCGCCGCTGGGGCACGCTCCAGGCCCATTGCAGGCCCCAGTTCCGGAATCCCGCCCGGGGGGTCCCCCTGGGCACCCAGGTGGCCCTTGCCATCGGCCTGGCCCAGCTGGCGTGGCTGGAGGGCGTCACCGACCACGCCGCCGTGAACGAGGCCGTGGACCTGGCCGGTGACCGCGACCTGGGCTTTCCGCCCCATAGGGGCCTGGTCAACGCCATCCTCCGCAGGGCGGGCCGGGACCGCGCGGCCCTCCGCGCCACCCTGGACGCCATGGACCCGGCCCTGGACCGCACCCCCTTCGCCGAGCTCGCCCTCAAGGCGGCGCTCTACCCCCGGGGCCAGGGCGGAGCCCGGGAGGTGCTGTGGAAGCGCCTCCAGGCGCCGCCCCAGCCCTTCTTCCGGGCCCTGGGGCCGGCCCCGGACACCCTCCTGCCCGTCGACGGGGTCCCCGGGGCCCTGCAACTGGCGCCGGGCGCGGACTTTCCCCGGGAGTGGCTCGCCTCGGGCCGGGGCATGGTGCAGGACCTGAGTTCCCAGGCCCTCCTCGCCTTCGCGTGGGGGGGCTCCCCCCGCACCGTCCTGGACGCCTGCGCCGCCCCCGGCGGCAAGACCACGGCCCTGGCCCGGCGCTTCCCGGAAGCCGCCCTGACCGCCCTGGAAAAGAACCCGGAGCGAGCCGCGCGGCTCAAGGAGAACCTCCGGGCCCGCGGGGTCGAGGCGGAGGTGGTGGTGGACGACGCCGGCCCCTGGATGCGCCGGCCCGGGCCCGCCTTCGACCTCATCCTGCTGGACGCGCCCTGCACCGGCAGCGGCACCCTCCGGAAGCACCCGGAGCTCACCTGGATCGGGCCCTCCATCGACCGCCCCCGCATGCGCGCCGTCCAGCGCGACCTCCTGGAGGCCGCCGTCACCCGTCTGGCCCCGGGCGGCCTCCTCGTCTACGCCGTGTGCTCCTGGCTCTCCGAGGAGGGCCAGGACCACCGGGACTGGCTTCTGGCCCGGCCCGGCCTGGCGCCCGTGGCCGCGTGGCCCGCCGGAATGGGCGCGGAGGACGGCCCCACGGCCTTCTTCCGCCCCGACCCGCTGACCTGGCCCGGCGAAGGCTTCCAGGCCTTCGCCTTCACCCGCACCCTGGAGTCCTGAATGCAAGCCTGCCCTTCCTGCGGCGGAAACCACGTGGTGGCCGTCGCCGAACACTACGCCGCCCAGGTGCGGATCCCCGAAGCCGACCCCGAGGCCCTGGCCTCCCTGGCGCCGCCCCTGCGCCGCTCCACCTTCCACGGCACCGCGTGCATCACCCTCTTCTTCCTGGCAGCCCTCAGCCCCGGCTTCGTCGCCGCCGAACGGGCCCTGCCCGTCCTGTGGACGTTCCTGGCCCTGGGCGCCGTGACCCTCCTCACCTGGATCCGCGCCCGCAGGACGGACCGCGCCGCCATGGGGGCCTACCAGAGGCGCCGCATCTGCCGGGACTGCCACTGGACGGAATGAAGGGGGGCGATGTCAACCCGGCCATGGCTTTACGCGTGATCGCGTTCACCCAGCCTCCCCTTCAGGGCTGCGTCCCACGAGGATCGCGGTCAGGGCAACGTTGACGTAGTAGTTTCCCCGCCCCCGCTTCTGTTTCGCCAGGAACCCATCTTCCGCGAGCTTGTCCAGGTAGCGTGTGGCGGTGACGCGCGACACCTTCAAGTCCCGCTCCACAAACTCGATCCGCGTGTAGGGGTGAGTGAACAGGTTGTTGATGAGATCCTGGCTGTAGAACTTGTGCCTTGCCCGGATGCGGTGCTTGTAGTCCTGAACCGCGTCCTTGATGGCACCAATCGTCCGGATGGTTTGAGCTGCGGTCTTCTCGACCACATCCAGCATGAAGAACACCCAGGCTTCCCATGCGTCCTCGTCCCTCACGGCCTGAAGCAGTCGGTAATACTCAGCCTTGCTCTTCACGATCTGGCTGCTGAGATACAGCACAGGAATATCCAGCAGGCCCTCCTTCACGAGATACAGGACATTCAGAATGCGTCCCGTGCGCCCGTTCCCGTCATAGAAGGGGTGGATGCTTTCGAACTGGTGGTGGATCAGGCTCATCTTGATGAGGGGGTCCGCGTCGAAGGGCACATCCTCGTTCAGGAATCGCTCCAACTCGCCCATGAGGCGCTGGACTTCATGCTGGTCCTGGGGTGGCGTGTAGACCACTTCTCCCGCGTTGTTCCTCAGGGTGGTGCCAGGAAGTTTCCTGAATCCCGCACGGTTCTGCTCCAGCACTTCCTGGATGGACAACATGTGGTTCAGGGTGAGCAGCCCTGATTCCTTGACCAACAGGAACCCTTTCCGGAGTGCCTGGCGATATCGAAGGACTTCTTTCGTGGCGGCGTCAATCGCCTCCTGGGTCGAGTCCTCTCCCCTGAACAGCTCGTCGTGCGTGGTGACGATGTTCTCGATCTCGGAGCTGTCCTTGGCTTCCTGCAGACCGAGGGTGTTTATGAGAATCCCCTGATTCGGGATCGAGGCTGCCACACCCTTGAGTTCGGCCAAGCGGCGACTCGCGCTCGCCAACTTCTTCAAGATCATTGAGGTTTCGAACCGGGCAGGGTCCAGGTGATCCAGTGGCTTGAGTGTGGTCATATCCTGTTCCCAGTACCCATACGCATAGGGAACACCCATTTCCTATGCATGTCCATGGGCATATGCATACTTTTGGGGATTTTCTATGCATGTAGCTACCGACATGCATAGCCGGCAGGGCGTTTCTGGCCCCATCCTTGGTGCCGTGGTCCCAAACGGACGGGGGGAGGGCCCCGTTTGGCTGTCGACCGGGAAAAAGGATCCTCCCTCAGTGCGAAGCCCAGGGCCCGGCCTTCCTCACCCAGGTAGGCGGCGATGGGGGAACGGTCCCGGGTTCAGTCCTTGCCCATCACGTTGGCCAGGTTGAAGATCGGCAGATACATGGCGATGACGATGAAGCCGATGATGCCGCCCAGCACCGCGATGATCAGGGGCTCCATCATGGCGGTCATGGCCGCCACGGCGTTGTCCACCTCGTCCTCGTAGAAGTCGGCGACCTTGCTCAGCATGGCGTCCAGGGCGCCGGTGGCCTCGCCCACGCCCACCATCTGGACAACCATGGGCGGGAAGACCTTCGTCTCGGCCAGGGGCCCGGCGATGTTGCGGCCCTGTTCCACGGCCTCGCGGCTCTTCATGATCGCGTTCTGGATCACCAGGTTCCCGGCGGTGCGGGCGGTGATGTCCATGCCCTCCAGGATGGGCACGCCCGAGCTGGTGAGGGTGCCCAGGGTGCGGCAGAAGCGGGCCACGGCGACCTTGCGGAGCAGTTCGCCGATGACGGGGATCTTCAGGATGAGGGTGTCGATCTGGAGGTGGCCGGTGGGCGTCTTGTAGTACTGCCGCAGACCGATCCACACCAGGGCGATGAAGATCAGCACCACGTAGAAGTAGTTGATCAGCACGTTGGAGATGGCGATGCAGATGAGGGTCGGGAAGGGCAGGCTGCTGCCCATGCCCTCATACATCTGGGAGAACACCGGGATGACCTTCACCATGATGATGGCCACCACCACGATGGCGATGATGATCACGGTGATGGGGTAGGTCATGGCCCCCTTCACCTTGGCGGTGAGCTTCACGGCCTTCTCGATGTAGCCGGAAAGGCGCTGCAGGATGACGTCGAGGATGCCGCCGGCCTCGCCCGCGCCCACCATGTTGACGTACAGGTCGTTGAAGGCCTTGGGGTGCTTGCTGAGGGCGGTCTGCAGGGTGGCGCCCTGCTCCACGTCCCTGCGAACGGCGGCGATGATCTTCTGGAAGCCCTTGTCGGCCTGCTGGGCCCCGAGAATCTCCAGGCACTGCACCAGCGGAAGGCCGGCGTCGATCATCACGCTGAACTGCCGGGTGAAGATGGCCAGTTCCTTCGCCTTGACGCTGCCCAGGGACTTGCCGCCCGCCGCGCCCTGGGGCTTGATGGAGATGACCTGGATGCCGTTGCGCTTGAGCGTGGCGGCGCCCCCGTCCCGGGTTTCGGCGACGATGACCCCTTCCTGAATCTCCCCGAGCCGATTCTTGCCTTTCCATGCATATGCGGGCATCAGAACCTCTTCAAGATTTGGGACGTGTCAGTGGGACCAGGATAAAGCCAATGGGAGGTCATGGGAAGCCAAGATGTCCTTTAACTAGGTGTACTTAATATTAGGATTCCGGCCTCCCAGCACGCTGCTGGGCTGGGTCGCGGGCCTGGCCGGGTTCGCGGGGGCCATGTTCTGGGTGCCCACGCCGCGGTTGATGAGCTCGCGCAACTCGTCCTGGTTGGAGGAGTAGGACATGGCCATGTCCTGGGTGATGTCGCCCTTGAGCACCAGCTCGGAGAGGCTCTGGTTGAAGGTCTGCATGCCGAACTTCAATTGGCCGGTCTGCATCGAACTGTAAATTTGATGGATCTTGTCCTCGCGGATCAGGTTGCGGATGGCGGGGTTGGGGATCATCACCTCCAGGGCCAGCACCCGGCCCTTGCCCGAGGCCTTGGGAATCAGGGACTGGCAGATGACCCCTTCCAGCACCAGCGAGAGCTGGGCCCGGATCTGGGGCTGCTGGTGGGCGGGGAACACGTCGATGATGCGGTTCATGGTCTGCACGCAGCTGCTGGTGTGCAGGGTGCCGAAGGTGAGGTGGCCGGTCTCGGCGATGGTCAGGGCGGCCTCGATGGTCTCCAGGTCGCGCAGCTCGCCCACCAGCACCACGTCGGGATCCTGGCGCAGCGCCGAGCGCAGGGCCTTCTTGAAGCTGTGGGTGTCGGCGTGGATCTCCCGCTGGTTCACCAGGCAGCGCTTGTGGTGGTGCACGTATTCCACGGGATCCTCGATGGTAAGGATGTGCAGGGGCTCCACCTCGTTGATCCGGTCGATCATGGCGGCCAGGGTGGTGGACTTGCCCGAGCCGGTGACGCCGGTGACCAGGATCAGGCCCCGGGGCTTGTCGCAGAGGGTCTGGGCGATGGGCGGCAGGCCCAGCTGCTCGAAGCTGCGGATGTTCTCGGGAATGGCCCGGAAGACCCCGGCGGTGGCGCCCTTCTGGTTGAAGACGTTGGCGCGGAAGCGGGACACCCCCTGGAGCCCGAAGGAGAAGTCCACCTCCAGGTCCTCCTCCAGGCGGTGTTTCTGCTGGTCGGTCATGACGCCGTAGCAGAGCCACCGGGTCTGGGAGGCCTCCAGGGGCGGGAGCTTCAAGGGCACCATGCGCCCGTCGATGCGCACCTGGGGGGCGGTGTCGGTGGTGACGTGGAGGTCGGTCCCCCCGTACTCGACCATCGTCTTCAGGAGCTGCTGGAGGGGCACTACGTACTGGGCACTGGGTTCGACCATGGTTGCTACCCCTTCTGGGCTTAGAGGACCGTCTCGCGGACGATTTCCTCGATGGTGGTGACGCCGTCCAGGACCTTCCGGCACCCCGAACGCCTCAGCGTGATCATCCCTTCCTTCTGCGCCTGCTCCCTCAACTCGATGGCGCTGGCGCCGGTGAGGATCATGTCCTTGAGGGTCTCGGACATCTCGAGCACTTCATAGAGCCCCACGCGGCCCTTGTAGCCCCTGCCGCCGCACACCTCGCACCCGGCGCCCTTCTTGAGGACGATGCCGCGCTTGACCTCCTCCTCCGTGAAGCCCACCTTGAGCAGGGCCTCGGTGGGCAGCTGGTGGGGATCGGGCTGCTTGCAGTTGGCGCAGATGCGCCGCACCAGGCGCTGGGCGCAGATGATGTTCACGGAGGTGGCCACCAGGAACGGCTCCACCCCCATGTTCATGAGGCGGTTGATGGTGGAGGGGGCGTCGTTGGTGTGGAGGGTGGAAAGCACCAGGTGGCCCGTGAGGGAGGCCTTGATGGCGATCTCGGCCGTCTCGAAGTCCCGGATCTCGCCCACCAGGATGATGTTGGGGTCCTGGCGCAGGAAGCTGCGCAGGGCCGCCGCGAAGTTCAGGCCGATCTGCTCCTTCATCTGCACCTGGTTGATGCCCGCGAAGTTGAACTCGACGGGATCCTCGGCGGTCATGATGTTCACGTCCGCGGTGTTCAGCTTGGAGATGGAGGAATAGAGGGTGTTGGTCTTGCCCGACCCGGTGGGCCCGGTCACCAGCACCATGCCGTAGGGCTTGCTGATCTGGCGGTCCCACTGCTCTAGGCTCTCGGGCTCGAAGCCCAGCTTGGTGAGGTCGAGCATGAGCTTGTCGGAGTCCAGGAGCCGCAGCACGATCTTCTCGCCGAACAGCGTGGGAAGGATGCTCACCCGGTAGTCGATGACCTTCTGCTTGCCGCCCAGCTGCACCCGCAGCTTGATGCGGCCGTCCTGGGNNTGAGCTTGGCCAGGATCTTCACGCGGGAGGTGACGGGGTCCTTGAGCTTGATGCTCGGGCGCATCACCTCCTGGAGCAGGCCGTCGATGCGGAACCGGATGCGGTAGTGCTTCTCGTAGGGCTCGATGTGNNCGCCCTTGCGGATGGCGTCGATGAGCACGATGTTCACCAGGCGCACCACCGGGGCGTCCTCGGACGCCTTGCCCAGGGCCGTGGCGTTGACCTCGTCCTCCTCGTCCAGCGTCTCGTACTGGGTGGACTCGGCCATCTCCTCCTCGAGGCCCTTCAGGTCCAGGCTGGCGTCCTCGTGGTCCCCGAACTCGTCGGAGGGCGCGCCGGCGGCGCCGTCCGCGCCCGGGGCGCCGGCGTTGTAGACGCCCCGCCCGTCATCCTGGCGATCCCGCAGGCGGACGGCACTGGTGCCGCCGTAATAACGTTCGATCGCCCGCACCAGCCCCCGCTCCGACGACACCACCGGGTCGATGTTGTAGCCNNCCATGGCGAAGATGTCCGTGGGGTCGGACATGGCCATGGTGAGCACGTTCCCGGACCGCTGCAGGGGAAGGACCTTGTGCTTGTTGGCCAGTTCGGAGGGCACCAGGGCGATGACGGAGGCCTCGATGGGGGGCCACTGGTCCAAGTCGGCCGCCGGCACGCCGTACTGCATGCCCAGGAAGCTCACGATGTCCTGGTCCGAGCAGAATCCCAGGCGAACCACGATGCTGCCCAGCTTCCCGCCTTCCCGGCGCTGCAGCTTGATGGCCTCGTCCAGCTGAATTTCTGAAATCAGCTGAGCCTTCACAAGCATTTCACCTAGCTTGCTAGCCAATGGATCCTCCCAAGGGGGTTGGTGGGCAGTGTACACCTACAATCAGGTGCTTGGGATATAGCGAGATTCAACCAACCGGCTATCCTGGGGTCATGCCCAGCGCCCAGTCCTCCGGTCAGCGCCTCGATTTGGTCCGGGAACTCATCCGGGAGAAGGGACTTTCGCGCCAGGATCTCCAGCTATTGGATGAAATACTTAGGGTCGGCGGCGGCGACCTCCTCCCGCTCCTGGAGACCGGGCCCGGCGAAGCCTTCCCGGTGGGAGAGTCCCTGCACCTCGCGAAACTCCGCCGGGCCTTCGGCCTCTTCCTCGCTTTCCTGAACCAGTTCTCCGAACGGCGCCTGGGCGAGGTGCGCCCGGCCATGGGCCTGGTGCTCCAGCACAGCCTGGACACCCTGGGGGAACTGGCCGCGGCGGCGCACCGGGAGGTGCTGGACCAGAACCTGGAGCCGGACTGGATCATCCACCTCCTGGACCTCATCGCCAGCCTGCGCACCATGGCCACCTCCCTGGGCTCGGGCGAGGGCTCCCAGCTCAGGGAGCACTGGACCGCCTACCTCCAGGAGGAGCGGGACCACATCCGCAGCATCTTCGCCGTCCTGGCCGGCATGGAGGACGGCCCGGCCCTGGTGGCCCGGCTCAACCAGCAGATGAAGGCCCTCAACCGGGCCCTCCAGTCCGGGACCGGCAATCCCCTGGAGTCCATCCGGAAGATGGAGGCCCTCCTGGGCGGAGCCCTTCCCGAATCCACCCGCCTGCGGGCCGAGCCACTCCTGCTGGTGCAGCACGTCATCAGCAGCCTGCGCATCATCCTCTTCCGCCCCCTGGACCGGGGCGTCCACTGGCCGGCGGTGGAGCACATCCGCGGCAGCCTGCAGTGGCTTTGGAACCACCTGGGCTGGAGCCTGCCCCGGGTGGAGGACCGCCTCCTGGAGAGGAGCCTTCCCGGCGACGTGCGCGCCCTGCTCAAGCAGCTGCGCGAAACCCACCCGCCCTCGTTCCGCATCGTGGCCCGGGCCCTGGTGAGCCACCTGGCCCTCCTGAGCCTGGTGGAGGGCATGGAGCCCGCGGTGAACGCCTCCATTCCCCGGCGCTTCGCCTCCGTGCCCCACTTCTACGTCATCGAGGGCGAGCTGGGGCGCCTGGCNNGAGCGGGTCTTCCACCCCCGGGCGGCGGAGAACCTTCCCAAGGGCAGCGAGGAGTCGCTGCTCCTGGGCGCCTTCCTGCGCCAGGCGGTGCTCAGCCTCCTGCAGGACCAGGCCACCATCCGCGGCCTGCTCCTCCAGACCCTGACCAACGACGACGTGGACCAGCTGGCCACGACCCTCGACAACCTCAAGGCCCTGCTCCTCGCCCACCAGCGCCAGCTCATGGGCGACCTGGTGGGCCTGTTCAGCCCGGAGCTGCGCCAGAAGCTCTT
>DBMS01000133.1:12073-14214 GCA_002297665.1 Holophagaceae bacterium UBA692
CGCCAGCGGCTGCACCGGCTCTGGCAGTACATGGACCCGGCCCTCGGGCAGATCCGGCTCCACCTGGAGCTCCGGAGCTGGCCCAGGCTGGCCCTCGCCCTCTCCCAGGCCCAGGGCCAGGTGGCCAGCTTCCGCCGGAGCCCCGAGTTCCTGCTCATCCGCAGCGTNNGACCGCCAGGAGTTCGAGCGGCTCACCCTGCAGTTCACGCGCACCCTCGAGGATCCCGCGGTCATCGAGACCTCCCTGGAGGAGGCCGCCGAGACCGTGGTCGAGATCCTGCGCTTCCTGGACCAGTTCCTGCTCAGGATCAACGCCCGGGTGCCCCTGATCCGCCTGGACCTCAACACCTCCCGGGAGGCGCTGCGCCTGGGTCAGGCCCTGCGCGAGACCCGCGGCGACGCCCCGGACCGCGCGCGGCTCACCCACAAGCTCATCCAGACCACCAAGCCCCTGGGCGTCAGGGACCCCCAGGCCCTCAACCTCCTCAAGCGCTGGGTGCGCGCCGAGCGCAGCGGCCGCGAGGTCAAGACCCAGCTGGACACCCTCCTCTCCCACCTGGAGCACCTCGCCTCCCGCCTCAACGCGGCCCTGAACTGACATGACCATCGGCCTGATCACGATCCACGAAGCCCAGGGGCTCGCCGCCCTGGAGGCGGCCGTGGCTTCCTGGGGGCACGCGCTCTCCCCCGGGCCCGGGGAGGGGACGGTGATCATCGTCGCCGACCGTCCCGACCCCAGGTGGATCCCGCCTTCGGGTTCCGAAGTCCTGTGGTGGGTGAAGGAGGCCGACCCCGAGGAGGTGAGCCTCGTGCTCAGCCTCCGCTTCGGCTGGGTGCTGCGCCAGGAGCAGCCGCTGGAACGCGTGCGGGAGGCCCTGCACCGCATCCGCAGCCGGGACCTGGGCAGCGACGGCTGGCTCCGGCAGATGATCCACCTGGCCACCCTGGACGAGCTGCTCCGCCCGATCCTCGCCCGGGCCATGGGGCTTTCCGCCGCCCGGGGCGGGGCCATCTGGATCCGCCAGGAGGAAAGCTTCTTCCAGCGGTGCGGCGCGGGCTTCCCCGAGGCGCCGGTGGGGCTCGCCGAGGCCGATGCCCTGGTGGAGGCCGGGGAGGCCTTCTTCCTGTGCCCCCGGGAGAAGGTCGGCCTCCTGCGGCTGGTGGAGCCCCGCACCCCCGAGGACACCTTCCTGGGCTGGATCAAGGAGGTGGACGACCTCCTGGTGAAGGCCTGGAACCTGGAGCAGAGCCGCAACCTCTCGTACCGGGACGACCTGACCGTGGCCTACAACCGCCGCTGCCTGGAGGTGGAGCTGCCCGAGGCCATCCGCGCGGCCTCGGTGCGGGGCGAATCCGTGGCCCTGCTCTTCCTGGACGTGGACAACCTCAAGGAGCTCAACAGCCGGTTCGGCCACCCCACCGGAAGCCGGGTGATCTCCACCGTGGCCCTGGAGGCCAAGCAGATCATCCGCAACCTGGACCGCCTCTATCGCTACGGCGGGGACGAGTTCTGCATCATCATCCCGGGATCCAACGCCGCCGTCGCCGCCAAGATCGGCGAGCGGCTCCTCAACGCCCTGGCGCGCAGCCCCCTGCAGGTGGGCAGGTTCGAGGTGGCGGTGTCCATCAGCGTGGGCGTGGCGTCCTTCCCCGCGGACGCCGACGGCGCCGACCACCTGCTGGAGAAGGCCGACCGGGCCCTGCTCAAGGCCAAGGCCAGCGGCAAGGGCTGCGTCATGCTGGCCGACGAGACCCGCAACCTGGACAGGTAGGTCAGCGGGCCATCGCCACTTCGCGCAGGAGCGACTCGGCCGAGGGGTTCCGGGCCAGGTTGCGCATGGCCTCGAAGGCCCGCGCCTGGGCCGGCTCGAGGACCATGGGGGACTCGGCCAGCTTCGCCAGGCCCGCGGCCCAGGGCGCCAGGCGCAGGGGGCGGCCCTCCCTCAGGCGCCCCACGTCGGCCAGCACCACCATCAGGAGTTCCAGGCACTGGCTGACCTGCTCGTTCTGGGAGGCGTCCGAGGTCTTGTCCGGAGCCAGCGCGGCGCCGGCGGCGCTGAAGGCGGCGCCCCCGGCCACGGCGATCCAGGCGTCCACCTGGTCCGAGGCGCGCTGGAACGCGGCCTCGTCGAGGTAGCGCA
>DBMS01000133.1:14365-14664 GCA_002297665.1 Holophagaceae bacterium UBA692
GTCTTGAGGAGCATGTTGGCCGAGGCGCCGTTGAGCCGGTGGGCGTCCTCCACCAGGATCCACCGGTGGCAGCCCGGGGGCGGCGCCCGGTGGGCCCAGTTGATGACGCCCCCTTCCACCAGGTCGTCCTCGCGGATCGTGCCGATGCGGATGAGGCCGGCCTTCCCCTCCGGGGCGATGCGCAGGAGGTTGGGAAGCTCCACGGGAAGCTCGCCCCGGTCGCCGGAGCCCCGGAACATCCGGCACCCCTCGCACTCCCCGCAGGCCGTGCGGCGAAAGCACAGCTCCCGCTGGGCCAG
>DBMS01000133.1:14731-16107 GCA_002297665.1 Holophagaceae bacterium UBA692
GGGGTCGAACACGGCTACACCGTCAGGCCGGTGGTGCGCAGGAGGGGCGCCAGGCTCCTCCAGATGGCCTCCTCCACCACCTCCGGGGCGTCCTGGGCGGGGATGACCATCACCCGCTGGGGCTCCTTGTGGGCGATGGCCAGGAAGCGGGAGCGCACCCGCCGGTGGAACTCCAGGTGCTCCTGGTCGAAGCGGGTCTCCCGGAAGCCGCTGGCCGCCGCGTTGCGCGCCTCCACCCGGGCCAGGGAGACGACGGGGTCCATGTCCAGGAGGATGGTGAGGTTGGGCTTCAGGCGCCCCAGCACCACCTCGCCGATGCGCTCGACCACGGAGTCACCGATGCCCTGGGCCCCCTGGTAGGCGCGGGTGGAGTCGTCGAAGCGGTCCAGCAGGACCACGTGCCCCTTCTCCAGGGCCGGCAGGACGAACTGGGCCAGGTGCTGGGCGCGGTCGGCGTAGAACAGCAGGAGCTCGGCCTTGGGGCACCAGCNNTGGGGTTCCAGCAGCAGCTGGCGCAGCTCGCGGCACAGGGGCGTTCCCCCGGGCTCCTTGGACACGTCCACCGTCAGTCCGCAATCCGAAAGCCTCGAAGCCAGTTTCCGGAGCTGGGTGGACTTGCCCGACCCCTCGATGCCTTCCATGGTGATGAACAGCCCCGCCACGCAACCTCCCAGCGCCTCACGGCACCCTTCGAGGATACCCGCTCGCGGGCCCGGAGGACGAATCGGCGCCCCGGCGGACGCCATCGAAGCTGCACAATCTCCTTAAAAGGGCCTATCCTTTAAAAAATTGTTTCCACCCCGGAGATGACCGTGACAGAAACCATTCGGTGTCCAGGCTGCTCCACCCGCTACACGCTCACCCCCGGACGGGTCCGCGCCGGCCTGCGCCGCGCCAAGTGCTTCCGGTGCGAGACGGTGTTCGACATCGCGGACGTGGTGGGCAGGCTCCTTCCGGCTCCCGCCGTCGAGGCCCCCGCGNNACGCGGCCCCCGAGCCCTCCCCCTTCGCCGCCTTCGACGCGCCGCCGCCCCCCTCCCTGACCCTGGGGGACCTGGAGGGCGCGGACGAGGAGATCATGGAGAAGACCCTCGTGATCAACCCGCCCCCCGGCGAGCCCGAGGTCCCCGCCGAGCCCGAGGTCCCCGTCGAGCCCGGAATGGCCGAGGCCGACCCCACCGCCTCCGGGGGCTTCTCCTCCGCCCGGGACGCCATTTCGAAGCTCATGGGCGAGAACGCCCCCGCGGCCCACGCCTCCACCAGCGAGCGCCGCTTCCTGGGCTCCCGCAGCTCCATGGACGTGGAAGCCACCCTCAACGCCCTCGACGCCACCCTGGGCGGAAACCCGCCCGCGTCCGGCGTGGAGGCCACCGCCTC
>DBMS01000287.1 GCA_002297665.1 Holophagaceae bacterium UBA692
CTGGCCCCCACGGGGCCGGCGCTGGGGCTCATGCCCGGGTCGGCCTTCGGGGTGGCGCGGGAGGCCCTGGCGCCCGGGGAGGGGCTGCTGCTGTTCACGGACGGGGTGACCGAGGCCCTGGGCGCCGGGGGGTTCTTCGGGGAATCCGGCCTGTTGGGGGTGCCTCCGGGCGGGGGCGCCGGCCCGTGGCTGGACCGGGTGACGGAAGCGCTGCGCGGGCACGTGGCGGGGTGCGAGCCCTCGGACGACATCACCCTCCTTGCCCTGTGCCGGAACCTAGGAGACAGACAAACAAGCGAAGGCTGAATTTGTTGCCGGGAATTCACAAGATTTGACTTGGTACCAGGGGACGGTCGCCGGATACTTCATTAACCATTACCCCCGAATTCCAGGAGACTGTCATGAAGGCGCTTCGAAGCTTGGCTCGTCTGAGCCTGTGCCTGGCCGTGCTCGGCCTGGGCACCCCAACCCGGGCCGGCGGTCCGGACCGTGACCACGACCAGGGCCGGCACCTCGGCTGGGTCCACAAACCCGATCACCTGAGGATCGTCACGCAGCCCCAGAGCCAGACGGCCGTCGCCGGCCAGGCCGTGACCTTCAGGGTGGAGGTGACGGGCAAGCCCAACCGCTTCCATTACCAGTGGCTGAAGGGACTCCACCGGGTGGGCGGCGATTCGGCCACCTTCACCATCCCCGCCGCGACGGCCGCCAGCGCGGGCGTCTACAGGGTGATCGTGAGCAACCCCACGGGCTGGGTGCACAGCCACCCCGCCACCCTGGCCGTCAACGTCCCGCCGGTCATCACCGCCCAGCCCGCCAGCCTCACCGTGGTGCAGGGGGCCTCCGCCTCCTTCACGGTGGCGGCCACGGGCAACGGCACGCTCGCCTACCAGTGGCGCAAGGGGGGCTCGGCCCTCGCCGGCGCCACGTCCGCCACCCTGAACCTGGCCTCCGTGACGGCCGCCAGCGCCGGCAGCTATGACGCGGTGGTCACCAACACGGTGAACGGCACGGTCACCTCCGCCACCTCCGCGGCGGCCGCGCTCCAGGTGAACGTGCCCCCGGTCTTCACCCTCCAGCCGGTTTCCCAGACCGTGGACCTGGGCGCGCCCCTGGCGCTCAGCGTAGCGGCTTCCGCGAACCCGGGCACCCTCGCCTACCAGTGGCGCAAGGACGGCCTGCCCATCGCCGGCGCCACGTCGGCCGAGTTCGCCATCGCGGCCGTCGCCGTCACCGACGCGGGGAGCTACGACGCCGTGGCCACCTGCAGCCTGGACGGCACCGTCACCTCCACGGTCTCCCTGGCCGCCGCCGTGGCGGTCCACGCGCCGCCGACCATCCTCGCCCAGCCCGAGAGCCGCACCGTCCTGCCTCCGGACGCCGTGACGTTCACCGTCTCGGCCACCGCGAACCACGGCGGCGCCCTCACGTATTCCTGGAGGAAGAACGGCGCCCCCATCGACGGCGCCAACGCCGCCTCCTACACGGTGCCCTCCACCGAGTTCCCCACCAACGGGGACGCCTACTCCGTCCTGGTGAGCGACGGCGCCTTCCAGGTGGAGAGCGCCAACGCCTACGCCGTGGCCTCCGTGCCCAGCCCTGTATATGCGGGCGACCCGGTCCCCGTGCCCAGCCGGCCCCTCACGGTGCTGCCTTCCCTCCACGTGGACCCCGTGAACTTCCCCAACGGCTCCTTCCGCCTGGGCTATGACGAGTCTCTCAAGAACCCGGTGTGGACCTCGTACCTGAACTTCCCCGTCCACCAGCCCTACGCCAATTCCGACAAGGACTACACCGCCGACCTGCGCCTCGAGGCGCCCCGGGTGGGCAAGGACGACTACACGGGCATCTACACGGGCGGGGCCAACTCGCCGGACAGCTACGACCGCGGCCACCAGGTGCCCCGGGCCGACGTCTCCTACCGCTACACCCCCGTGGCGGGCGACGACGCCACCATCATGAGCAACCTGGTGCCCCAGATCTCGCAGTTCAACCAGCAGCTCTGGCAGCGGCTGGAGGAGACCATCGGCGGCACCCAGGGCGGCGACACCAACGGCATCACCTCCTACCTGGGCCGCGTGTGGGTCTACACCGGTTCCTACTTCCCCCCCAGCCCCGCGTGGTGGGCCTCCAAGGCCCAGCCCGGCCTGAACATCGCCATTCCCACGGCCTGCTACAAGATCGTGGTCTCCGAAGCCACGCCCGGCCAGCCCAAGGCCCTGGCCCTGATCCTTCCCAACGCCTGGGGCCTGGTCAACGCGCCGGCGACGCTCACCACCTACGTCACCTCCGTCGCCCGCATCGAGGCCCTCACCGGCCTGGACTTCTTCCCCAACCTCCAGGCCGTGGCCCCCGGCCTCGACATCCCCGCCTGGAAGGCCACCGTGGACGTGCGCGGCTGGCGCGCCCCCTTCGAGCAGACCTCCGGCCCCAACGTCCACATGGTCGAGCCCAGCTGGGACACCACCGTGAACGTCAATGACGCCGTGACCTTCGCGGGCGCGGCCACCCCGAATTCCGCCTCCGCCGCGGGCACCGCCATCGCCTCGGCCACCTGGAACTTCGGCGACGGGACCCCGGTGTCCAGCGGCATGACCGCGAGCCACACGTATTCCGTCGGGGGCACCTTCTCCGCCTCGTTCACGGTCCAGGACAGCCTGGGCTCCAGCAACACCATCACCCGCGTCATCAAGGTGAAGGGCGGCAACGAGGCCCCCACCTTCGCGGGCGTGGCCAACAAGTCCACCACGGCGGGCGCCGCCGTCAACGCCACCTTCACCGTGGCCGACGATTCCACCGCTCCCGGCGCCCTCGCCGTCACCGCCACCGCCGACAACACCGTCCTGCTGCCCTCCGCCCTGGTGGTGGACAACGCCGCGGGCGCCTGCACCCTGGCCCTGATCCCGGCCGCGGGCGTCACCGGCTCGGCCATCGTCACCCTGACCGTCACCGACGGCGACGGGGCCAGCACCACGACGACGTTCACCCTCACCGTCACCCCCGGCGGAATCCCGGGCACGCCCTCCCTGATCATCAGCCAGTACTACGAAGGCGCGGGCTACGACAAGTGGATCGAGGTCACCAACGTCGGCGCCGGCACCTATGATGCCGCCGTCACGCCGATCTACCTCTGCCTCTGGACGAACCCCAACACCTCCAACACCTTCAAGACCGCGCTGATCCCGGGCACCCTGGCCCCCGGCGCCAGCTTCCTGATGAAGAACACCGGCGCGGCCCTTCCCGACGCCGCCCACGTGACCAACGGCGCCGCCGCGGTCACCAACAACAACGTGGCCAACTTCAACGGCAACGACCCCGTCTTCCTGAGCACGGTGGGCACGGCCACTTCCGCCGCCTGGGACGCCCGCATCGACACCCTCGGCGACCTGGCCTGGGGCGCGGCCAATCCCGCCGCCGACAAGAGCTTCTACCGGCTGCCCTCCATCCTCGCCGGGAATCCCACCTACACCGCCGCCGAGTGGGTCCAGAAGACGATGGCCGAAGTCCAGGCCGCCGTCGAGACGGATTCCGCCCGCCTCGGGTACCACATCTACAACCAGTAGTCCGGCCGCATTCCGCCCCGGCAGCCTCCCGCGGCAAGGGGGGTTCCGGGGCGGAGCCTTGTTCCGGTCAGGCCCTGCGCAGCACGTCGATGCGCCAGGGGGCGACCTGCAGCTCGTTGACCCAGGCGAAGGGTTCGCCTGGGCGCCCCAGGGGGCGGTGGGCGAGGACGCGCACGAGGCCGGCCTGGCGGTACAGGTCCAGGTAGTCGGCCTCGGGGCAGAAGATGTCCTCCACGGGCCGGGCGTCGGGCACGTCCTTCATCACCGTGAACACGGCCGCGCCCGGGGCCGGGGCCGCGTTGCCGGGGAAGGCCGCGGTGCTGAAGAACGCCCACTCCATGCGGTAGAGCTCCTCGGAGCTCACCAGGTTCAGGAGGCGTCCTTCCGGTTCCAGGAGTTCCGCCAGCTGCCGGAAAAGGGCCGCCTTGGAGCCGGTCCTCACGTTGTCGAAGGTGAAGGCCGAGAGGATCCGGTGGTAGCGGTTCCCCGCCAGGGCCGACAGGTCCCCGTCGGGCACCCGCAGGTAGACGCCCCGGGGATCCCGGGCCCGGGCCTCGGTGAGCATGGCTTCCGAAAGGTCCGCGCCCTCGGCCCGGAAGCCCAGGTCCGCCAGGAAGCGGGTGGAGCGGCCCGCGCCGCAGCCGAAGTCCAGGGCCCTGGCGCCGGGGGCGGGGCGTCCGAGGAGCTCCGGCAGGTCCCGGAAGGCCAGGTGGTAGGTGCCGGGGAACGCCAGGGCCGCGTAGGAGGCGGCGCGGAGCTGGTCGTCGTAGGCGTTGGCGAAGGGCGCGGAGGGTTCATGCATGGCTGAGGGCTCCCAGGGCGCGGCCCAGCCGGGCGACGCCTTCGGTGATCTCGGCCTCGTCCAGGCAGGAAATGGAGAGGCGGAGAAAGGGTTTCCCGGATTCCGGGTCGTTGAAGTAGGACGAGCCGCCGCGGGCGTCCACGCCGTGGGCGTGCAGGGCCGCCTCCAGGCCGGCCGGCGGGGTTCCGCGCAGGGCGAGCCAGATGAGGTAGCCGCCGGTGGGGGCGGTCCAGGTGGCGACGGCGGGGTCGAGCTCCCGGCGCAGGGCGGCCAGGGCGGTTTCCATGCGGCGGCGGAAGGTGCGGTGGAGCCGCGCGAGGTGCTGGTCGAAGTGGCCCTTGCGCAGGAAGTCCTCCAGGGCGGCCTGGAGGATGGGGGAGGGGCCCAGGTCGGTGGAGCGCCGGAGCCCGGCCAGGGCCCCCAGGCAGGTGGCGGAGCCCGCGAGCCAGCCCAGCCGCAGGCCCGGGGCCAGGACCTTGGAGAAGGTGCCGGCGTAGAGCACGAGGCCCGCGCGGTCCATGGACTTGAGGGGCAGCATGGCGCGGCCGAAGTACTTCATCTCCTCCTCGAAGCCGTCCTCCAGGATGGGCAGGGCCAGGCGCTCGCAGAGGGCCAGGAGGCCCTCCCGCTGGGACTGGGGCAGGCACCGGCCCGTGGGGTTCTGGAAGCTGGGCATGGTGTACAGGAGAACGGGGCGTTCCCGTCGCGCCAGGCGCTCCAGGGCGGCCAGGTCCGGGCCGTCCGGGCCCTCGGGGATGGCCAGGGGACGCAGGCGGTGCAGGGCCAGGAGGCGGAGCATGCGATCGTAGGTGGGAGTCTCCACGAGGACCGCGTCCCCGGGGCGGGTGAGGGCCCTGAGGGCCAGGTCCAGGGCCTGCTGGGCGCCCTGGGTGACGAGGATCTCCTCCGGAGCGGCCTGGACGCCGTGGCGGCCCATGCGCTGGGCCAGCACGGCCCGCAGGGAGGCGAGGCCCTGGGGATCCCCGTAGTCCAGGAGCCGGGCGCCCTCCCGGTGCAAGGCGGCCTTCAGGGAACGCGCCAGGGGCTCCACGGGAACGAGGCGGGGATCCATGCCGAGGTTGCTGAACGAGATGAGCCCTTCCGGCCGGGCCCGGGGCGGCGGCTCCAGGGGCAGGGTGAGCCGTTCCCGCCACGGGAAGGCGCCCCGCCCAGGGCCC
>DBMS01000300.1:0-932 GCA_002297665.1 Holophagaceae bacterium UBA692
GGACTGGCGCCGCATCTGGTCCTCGCTGCCGATGCGCACCAGTTTCCTTTCATTCGAGACCTGCGCGGCCCACGTGGACCACATGATGGCCGACCCCGGCCAGCTCCGCTGCCTGGCCCTGGACGACGGCCAGGGGGTGCGCGGCATCTGCCTGCTGGAGCCGAGGGTGGATGGAAGACTGGGGGTTCCGGTGCCGGTGTGGGGCATCCTCTGGCCCCGGCACGGCCATCAGGCGGACGTCCTCTGCGCCGACGACGAGGCGCGCNNCCGGCCCTGGCGGCCCACGTGCGGCGCCATCCCCTGGGCCGGCCCCTGATGGTGCTGGGACCCCTGCCCTCGGGTTCCCCCTTCTGGGAAGGCCTGAGCCGCCTGGGCCCCCCGTGCCTGGANNCCCAAGGAGAGCGTGCGTTTCATGGACTGCGGCCGCCCCTACCGGGACCTGGCCGATGGCCTGTCGGGAAACTTCCGCCGCAACCTGAAGACCGCCCGGAACCGCCTGGCGGCCCTGGACGACGTGCGCTTCGTCACCGCGCGCGAACCCGGGGACCTGGAGGCCGAGTTCAGGACCTTCCTGGAGGTGGAGGCCTCCAGCTGGAAGGGGCGGGCCGGCACGGCCGTGAAGTTCCGCCGCAAGCAGCCCGCCTTCTTCGCCGCCCTGGCCGGCAAGCTCCAGGGGGAAGCCGGCCGGTTCGAGATCCATGCGCTGTACGCCCAGGGTCGCTGCCTGGCCTCGATCCTGGGCACCCGCACCGGGGCGGTCTTCTCGGCCCTCAAGACCGCNNTACGACCCCGCCTTCGCGCGGGTGTCCTCGGGGCAGGTGCTCCTGGCGCGGGTCATCGAGGCCTGCTGCGAGGATCCTGAGATCCAGCGCATCGACCTGGTGAGCGACGCCCCCTGGCTGCGCGGGTGGCGCACGGAGCAGGTGGACCTG
>DBMS01000300.1:1017-1255 GCA_002297665.1 Holophagaceae bacterium UBA692
CGGGTGACCCGCGCGCCGGGCCTTGTGGAGACGCACCGGATTTGCCACCATCGTCCTTCAACGAACATCGCGAGGAATCCATGGAAACCCGGCGCGCCGTCCAGGCGGACCTTCCCTCCATCACCGCCCTGGCCACGGGCTTCCGGAACCATCTGGGCCGGGAGGCGCCCTCGGACGCCCAGTTCGCGAAGAGCATCGCCCGGCTCCTGGATTCGGAGGACGCCGAATTCTGCCTCGG
>DBMS01000300.1:1347-2183 GCA_002297665.1 Holophagaceae bacterium UBA692
GGGCCCTGGTGGAAGCCGCCCTGGGCATGGCCCGGGAGAAGGGCTGCAGGACGGTGTGCCTGGACACCAACGAGAACAACGCGGCCTCCAACGCCATCTACGGGCGCCTGGGCTTCGACGCGTTCTCCCGGCGGTGGAACGGCAGGCAGGTCTTCCACCGGCTCCAGCTGTGAGTCAATATTCCGTGGCGTAGTCCCCGGCCTTGACGTTGCGCTGGAAGGGCAGGAACGGCGGGGCGCCGCAGGTCTGGGCGATCCATTCGGCCACCCGGATGCCGTCCACCGCGGCGGAGGTGATGCCCCCGGCGAACCCGGCGCCCTCGCCGCAGGGGTAGAGCCCGGGGTGGCTCACGCTCTGGCCGTCCTCGCCCCGGATCATCTGCACCGGGCTGCTGGTGCGGCTCTCGATGGCCAGCAGCAGGGCCTGGCGGCTGGTGAAGCCGTGGATCTTCCGGTCGAATTCCGGCAGGGCGCCCCGCAGCTGCTCCTGCACGAAGCCCGGCAGGCAGGTGCCCACGTCGCCGGGCACGGCGAAGGGCCGGAAGCTGGTGGGGGGCAGGTTCCCGGAGGCCCGGCCCCTGAGGAAGTCCTGGACGCTCGTGGCGGGCGCGCCGTACGTCCCGCCCGCCGCGCGGAAGGCGGCCTGCTCCCACTTGCGCTGGAAGTACATGCCGGCCAGCAGGTGGTCGGAGCCGAAGTCGGAGGTGTTCACCTTGGCCACCAGGCCCGAATTGGCGAAGCCCGAGTCGCGCCTGGCGTTGCTCATGCCGTTGACCACCACGCCGCCGGGCTCGGAGGCGCACTGGATCACCTCCCCGCCGGGGCACATGCAGAAGG
>DBMS01000300.1:2220-4137 GCA_002297665.1 Holophagaceae bacterium UBA692
GCCTGGTCGATGAGCACCTGGGGATGCTCGACCCGGACTCCCATGGCGAAGGCCTTCTGGCGCATGGCCACGCCGTGGCCGTGAAGCATCTCGAAGGTGTCCCGCGCGCTGTGGCCGGGGGCGAGCACGATGGCGTCGCAGGCGAGTTCCTCCCCGTCCTCCAGCACCGCCGCGGCCACGGCCCCGTCCCGGAAGCGGATGTCGGCGAGCCGGGCCCGGAACCGGTACCGGGCGCCCCGGGCCTCGGCCTCCTTGCGGATGAGCACGGAACACTTGCGGATGACGTCGGTGCCCACGTGGGGCCGGGCCAGGTAGAGCACCCTGGGATCGGCCCCGAACTTCACGAAGGTCTCGATCACGAACCGGATGGCCGGGTGCCCGATGCGGGTGGTGAGCTTGCCGTCCGAGAAGGTGCCCGCGCCGCCCTCGCCGAACTGGGCGTTGGCGTTGGGGTCCAGCACGGCCTCGTTCCACAGGCCGGCCACGGCCCGCACGCGCTCGGCCATGGGCGCGCCCCGCTCCAGCACGATGGGCTCGATGCCGTAGTCCAGGAGCCGCAGGGCGCAGAAGGTGCCGGCGGGGCCGCTGCCCACCACCACCACCCGGGGCTTTCGCGCCACCTTCGCCACCGTCCACGCCACGGGCCGGGGCGCGGCGTCCAGCTGGGCGCCCTTGGGAAGGGGCGCGTCCGCGAGGTCGCGCGACGTGTCGAAGGCCAGGGTGGCCAGGAAGCGGATGGAGCCCTTGTGGCGGGCATCGAGGCTCAGGCGCTCCAGGACGGCNNTCCCGGTAGTCGCCGGGCCGGCCCCCGAGATGGGCGGCCAGGGTTTCCGGGAGGGGGTGCTTCTCCTCGCCGAGCGCCAGGGGGAGGTTCGAGATCAGGTGTCGCATGGCGCTCCTCGGCGAAGGGATTCACAGGAATCAAGGCCGGAACGAGGATTATACGGCCGGAGGGCGTCATAATGAAGGTCCACCCGTCCCAGGCGAGGCCCATGAACCGATCGTTCGATCCCTATGCCCTTCTCCGGCCCCTCATCTTCAGGATGAACCCGGAGCTCGCCCATCGGGCCGCCTTCGCCCTGGGCGGAGTCGCCCAGCGGATTCCCGGAGCCATGGGGCTCGCCCGTTCCCTGTGCGGCCAGCCCGAGCCCGCCCTGGCCCGGGAGGTGTTCGGGCTGCGGTTCCCGTCCCCGGTGGGCCTGGCGGCCGGCCTGGACAAGGGGGCCGAACTGCTGCCCCTGTGGAAGGCCCTGGGCTTCGGCTTCGTGGAGATCGGCACCGTGACCCCCCGGCCCCAGGCGGGCAACCCCAAGCCCCGGGTGTTCCGGTTCCCCGAGGAGAACCTCATCCTCAACCGCATGGGCTTCAATTCCGAAGGCGCCGAGGTGGTGGCCCGCAGGCTGCGNNCTGATCGTCGGCGGCAACATCGGCAAGAACAAGGAGACCCCCGAGGAGGAGGCGCCGCGGGACTACGCCGCCGCCTTCCGCGCCATCGCGCCCCTGGTGGACTACGTGGCCCTGAACATCTCCTCCCCCAACACCCCCGGCCTGCGCCGGCTGCAGGCCCCCGAGCAGCTCAAGCCGCTCCTGGAGGGCATGCTGGACCTGCGCCGGGAGGTGGGGCTCGAGCGCCAGCCGCTGCTGGTCAAATTGGCCCCCGACCTGGACGCCCGTGAACTGGACGCCACCGTGGACGTGATCGTCGCCAGCGGCGTCACCGGCCTGATCGCCACCAACACCACCCTGGACCGGAACATCGTCTCGGAGATGAACCGCGCCAAGGTGGAGGCCCTGGGCATGGGCGGGCTTTCCGGCCGCGGCCTCAAGATCAAGGCGCGGGAGGTGCACCGTCAGGTGCTCAGCCGCATTCCGCCCCACATCCGGCTCATGGCCTGCGGCGGCATCGGCAGCGGCGAG
>DBMS01000300.1:4231-4380 GCA_002297665.1 Holophagaceae bacterium UBA692
GGCCTGGAGAACCTGGCCCTGGTGGAACGCCCCGTGCCCGCGCCGGGCCCCGGGGAGGTCCAGGTGCGGTTCCATGCCGCCTCCCTGAACTACCGCGACCTGCTCTTCGGGCTGGGCTCCTACAACCGCAACCCGCGCCTCCCGGCCAT
>DBMS01000300.1:4566-4696 GCA_002297665.1 Holophagaceae bacterium UBA692
GCCGCCACCCTGCCCTGCGCGGCGCTGACCGCGTGGAACGCCCTGGTGGAAATCGGCGGCATCAAGGCCGGCGACACCGTCCTCACCCTGGGCACCGGCGGGGTCTCGCTCTTCGCGCTCCAGTTCGCCA
>DBMS01000109.1:0-165 GCA_002297665.1 Holophagaceae bacterium UBA692
GGCTTCCCGGTAGACGCCGGGAAGCACCTCGATGACCGCCCCGCTCCGGGCCTTGCGCAGGGCCACCCGGAGGCTGAGGCACGTGGCTCCCCCGCCCCTGCCCACGACGATGCGCTGGGGCGGGGCCGGGGCCTGGGGCGGGGCGGCCAGGGCTTCGCGCAGGGC
>DBMS01000109.1:220-2113 GCA_002297665.1 Holophagaceae bacterium UBA692
GGGCGGTCCGGGGGGAGTTCGCGGGGGGGCTTGTGGAGGATGGCGTTGAGGATGGCGGTGGGGCCATCGCCCGTGAAGGGCCGTTCGCCTCCGGAAAGGATCTCGAAGATGATCACTCCGGCGGCGAAGATGTCCGAGGCGGGGCCGGCCTTGCCGCTTTCCAGGTACTCGGGGGCCATGTAGCTGACNNGTTCCCATCCAGGTGCCCTGCTCGGTGAGGTTGGAGCGGTCCACGCTGGCCACGCCGAAGTCCAGCAGCTTGGCCACGGGGCGCTTGCCCTTTCCGCCCACGAGGATGTTGGCGGGCTTGANNCCAGGCCGTCGCAGGCCTGGGCCAGGGCCTCCAGCAGGTCGGCCCGGGAATGGGAGCCGCGCTGGATGAGGGTGGCCAGATCTTCCCCTTCGTGGAATTCCATGGCCAGGAAGCAGACCTCATCCACCATGCCGAAGTCATAAATGGTGATGATGTTGGGGTGGTTGAGGGCCGCCGTGGCCCGGGCCTCCCGCTCGAAGCGGGCCTGCCCCTCCCCCTCGAAGGCCGTGCCGGGCCGGATCGTCTTGACGGCCACGGGCCGATCCAGCACCGGGTCCCGGCCGAGGTACACCTCGCCCATGTTGCCCCTGCCCAGGAGCCGGACGATCTCGTACTTGCCGATGGTCTTGTTCATGTGTAGTCAATGATAAACACGAATGCATCGATTAATGGATAAGGGTATCCTCAACTCCCCTCGATCCGTTCAATTCCAGGAGCCAATCATGGGCATTTTCAATCTGTTCTTCGGGCGTCTGCGCATCCGCGGGAAGTTCGCGGCGCTGTTCCTGGGCCAGGTGGTCCTCCTGGCGGGGGTGGCGCTGACCGGGGCCTTCACCATCAACCGGGTCGTGGACCGACTGGAGGTGTCCGGGGCGGACCTGGACAAGGCCCGGATGCTTTCCAGCGCCCTCAACGACGTGAACACGATCCGAACCGTGCACGTATCCCTCATCGCCGCGGCCAAGGACGAGGCCTACCAGGCCAAGCGGGGCGAGCGCCTCAAGGACCTGCAGCAGAAGGCCGGGGCCAAGCTGGCCGCGCTGGAGACCGTGGCCTGGGGTCCCGGGGAGAAGGCCCTGGTGAGCCAGGGCATCGCCTCGATCCGGAAGTACGACGCCGGGTTCCCCGAGGCCCTGGCCAAGGCNNGGCCAAGGCCAAGGCGGCCGCGAAGTTCGATCCCGCGCTCATGGAGGCCAACGTGCAGGACCAGCGCCTGGGGCGCGAGGGCTTCGAGAAGACCCTGGCGGCCATCGACGCGCGCACCCGGGAGGACATCGGCCTCACCTCGGGCTTCGCCGGGAGGATGCAGCTCTGGCTCCTGGGGGGAAGCCTGGCGGCCATCCTCGCCGGAATCGTGATGACCGTCGTGGTCGGAAGGCAGGTGGGCGCCGCGGTCACGGAAATCCGCACCGCCCTGGTGGCCGTGGGCGGGGGCGACCTGACCGCCTCGCCGAAGGTGGACACCCGCGACGAATTCGCCGAGATCGCCGGGAGCCTGGACGACCTGGCCCGGGGCCTGCGCCAGGACATCTCCTCCCTCGCGGGCATCGCCGAGCGCGTCGCCAGCGGCACCACGGAACTGGCGGCCACCACCGACCAGCTCAACGGCGCCACCCAGGAAATCAGCAAGGGGGCCGAACACCAGCGCGCGGCCATGGAACGCTCCACCTCGGCGCTCAACGACGTGGCCAGCTCCATCACGGACGTGCGCGGCACCGCGCACGAGACGGACCGGTTCTCCCAGGAGTCCCTGGCCATGAGCGCCCGGGGCCTGGATTGCGCCAAGGGCTCCTCCCAGGCCATGGAGGCCATCGAGGAAAGCTCGGCCAAGGTCGGCCGGATCACCACCGTCATCGCCG
>DBMS01000109.1:2121-5290 GCA_002297665.1 Holophagaceae bacterium UBA692
GGCAAGGGCTTCGCCGTGGTCGCGGAGGAGATCCGCAAGCTGGCCGAGCGCAGCGCCGGGGCGGCCAAGGAGATCAGCCAGCTCATCCAGGAGAGCACCGAGCGGGTCAAGGACGGCGCCGTCTCCACCGCCGCGGTGCGCGAGATCCTGGTGGCCATGGAGGCCAACATCCGCAACCTGTCCAAGGGCGCGGCGCGGGTGACCGCCTCCGTGGAGGAGCAGACCATCTCCTGCAACGAGGTGGTGGAGGCCGTGAGCACCACGGCCCAGCTCACCGAGCAGAACGCCTCGGCCACGGTGCAGCTGGCCTCGAGCCTTCACGAGACCTCCCGCACCATCGAGGACCTGGCCCGGCAGGCCGGGGATCTCCACCGCCTCACCGGGAAGTTCCGGGTGGGCAGGGACTAGGGTCAGTCCACCTTCCGGGGGGCGTAGGCCTTCATGGGCTCCAGCTTCTTCACGTAGGGGCTGGTCCACAGCTTCTCGAAGACCTCGCCCCCCTGCCGGGCCAGGGCCGGCTGGCGCAGGATGGCCTCCACGTTGCGGGAGGCCTCGAAGTAGTCCTCCTCCCAGTTGCTGGTGCCCACCCAGAGGGTCGCGCCGTCCAGGACCACGTACTTGCTGTGGACGGTGCGCGCGAAGGGGATGTGGCCGGTGGAGGCCTCGGGGATGGAAGCGATGCGCACGTCGATGTTGGGGATCAGGGCGAGGGACTTGAGGTGGTCCAGGCCGCGGCTCTTATAGACCCAGTCCGAGACCAGCAGGTCGACCTTCACGCCGCGCACGGCGGCGGCCCGCAGGGCCCCGTCCAGGGCGGGCCAGTAGTGCCCGCGGGCGACGGGGGAGTAGGTGAGGAGCTGGATGCGGATGCTGGATCGCGCCTCGCCCAGGAGCTGGACCAGGGCGTCCAGGGCCGGGCGCACCGTGCCCGGGGACAGGAAGGGGGGGCTCGCCACCAGTTCGGCGGGACCCTGGGCGACGGTGGCGGGCCTGGGGGCGGAAGGCAGGGTCTTGTCGCCCGCGAAGCGCCAGTCCACCTCGAAGACCTCCTGCAGGCGGTCCACCAGGCCGGGGTCGGTGGTGCGGATGCCCAGCTCGTGGATGTGCTCCAGGGCCCGCCAGTCGAAGTTCTGGCTGCCCAGCACCCCTTCCCGGCCGTCGGCGAGGAAGTACTTGGCGTGGAGGATGCCGGTGGAGACGCCCTTGAGGTCGAAGGTCCTGAGCTCGAGGTTCCGGATCCTGCGAAGCCGCGCCACGGAGGCGGGGTCCTGCTCCAGCATGCGCCCGGCGCTGAGGATGAAGCGGATCTTCACGCCGCGCTCACCGGCGCGCTCCAGTTCCCGCAGTACGTCCTCCAGCGCCCCGCCGGGCTCCTGGGCGATGTAGAACTCCGCGAAGTCCAGGCGGGTCCTGGCGCCGCGGATGACCTCGATCCAGGCGTCCCGGGCGAAGGCCAGGTCCGGGTGGGCCAGGGGGGTCTCCCTGGGAATCGACTGGATGAGCCGGGTGGGGCCCTGGGCCCAGGCCGGCAGCAGGGCCAGGGCGAGGAGGGCGGAACGGAAGGGCAGGGGTCGGGTCATGGGGCCTCGCAGGGAACTCCCCATTCTGGACGGTTTCGCGGCCGAAAGGTTGAATGCCGGAAGAATCCGGGCGGCTCAAATCCCCTTCATGGCCCGCTGGGCGGCCTCGAGGTCGAAGGCATCCGCCGCCCAGCCCCGGGGAAAGACGGCGAGGGCCTGGCCATGGTCCGGGTGGCTGGGGTCCTGGGCCGCGGCCAGGGACGCCGCGAAGGCGAAGGGGCCCCCGGAGCCCTCCGGGGGGCAGGCCCGGCGCCCGGCCAGGCACGACGGCCCCCGCAGGGGGGCGCCCGCCAGCAGCCGCGCCTCCACCGTGACCAGGTGGGTCCAGGAATCCTCGAAGTCGTATTCGTAATGGAAGGTCTCCCCCTCCCCGAGCCCCAGGCCCGCCAGCGAGACGCGTTCGCCCCGGAGGTCGAAGGCCTCCTCCGAGCCGCTGCGCCCGTATTCGCCGCCCCGGATGCGGAAGACGTGGCCGTGGTCGTCCTCCCATCCGAAGGCGGCCTGGATGGCGCGGTGTAGCCGGGCCAGGCTGAGCGAGGCCGGAACCAGGAGCCGGCGCCACACCGGAGGCCGGGTGTCGGCCAGGAGGATCTTGAGCTGGAACGCGTCCCTCGGATCCCTGGCTGGCATGGCGGCTCCCTGCAATACCCCGGCGGCCCCCGATTCTAGATCCAACCCCGGGTTCTGTCACAATCGGAGAAACGAAATTCCAGAAAGGCGAGGCTACCGATGATCTCGGCCACCGATTCCATCCAGCGGTCCTTCGATTGGACGCGCAAGGTCCTGTTCGACCCCTTTTCCCTGGGAATGTGGTGCGCCATGGGCTTCACCTCCTTCCTGGCGTCCTTCCTGAGCGGGGCGGGCATGAACGCGCCCTCCGGAAGGCCGTTCCGGGGCTTCGGCTCCGCGGCGAGGAACGCGTCCCCCCTGGGGGGCGTGGACGAGGTGCGGGCGTGGCTCCTGGCCCACCTCGGGCTGGTGGCGGCCCTGGCGGTGGTGGCCCTGGCCTTCGTGGTCCTCCTGACCTGGCTGGGCTCCCGCGGGCAGTTCATGTTCCTGGACAACGTGGTGCACGGCCGGGGCCTGGTGGCCGACCCGTGGAACCGGTTCAGGCAGCACGGCAACCGGGTGTTCGGGTTCATGGTGGCCCTCCAGGCCGCCGGTCTCGCGGTGGCGGCCCTGGGGCTCTACGCGGGATGGCGCGTGGCCGGCCCCGACGCCGCCGACCTCCACTTCGGCCTCCAGGCCGTCAAGGGCATCTTCACCGCGTTGGCCATCATCCTTCCCCTGGGGTTCGCGGCCATGCTCACGGGGCAGATCCTCAGGGACTTCGTGGTGCCCGTGATGTACCTGCGCGGGGTGACCGTGACCGAGGGCTTCGGCGTCTGGTGGCGCGAGCTCGTGCCGGGCAACGGCGGCAGCTTCGTGCTCTTCTACCTGCTCAAGCTGCTGCTGGCCATGGCGGCGGGGGCGGCCATCCTCGTGGGGACCTGCCTCACCTGCTGCCTGGCGGGGCTGCCCTACGTCAGCTCCGTGGTGTTCCTGCCGGTGGCGGTGTTCTTCCGGGCCTACTCCCTGGCCTTCATGGG
>DBMS01000108.1:0-2274 GCA_002297665.1 Holophagaceae bacterium UBA692
CGCGGCCCGCGCCGCGCTGGCCCCCCACCTGGATTCCGGCCGGGCCCGCATCGTCGCCCAGGGGGAGCCCCTGCGTCCCTTCCGGGGGGCCGTCCTCTCCAACGAGCTCTTCGACGCCCTGCCCGCCCAGCCCTACCGCTGGGACGGGGAGCGGTGGAGCTACGAGGCCCTGACCGCCCAGGGCCAGGCGTGGCTGCCGGCGGAGCCCTGCGAAGCCCTCGACTGGTTCGCCTCCCAGGCCGAGGGCGGCCTGGAGGCCGGCGACGGGGCCCCCTGGTGCCGGGACCTGCCGGACCTGGTGGAGGACTTGGCCGGGACCCTGGAGGCGGGCCTCTTCCTGGCCGTGGACTACGGCCACAGCACCAGCCGCGTCCTGGACAAGGGCTCCGACCTGCGCCGCTTCAAGGGCCACCAGGTGGACGGCGCCTGGTGGGAGGACATGGGGGAGGCCGACCTCACCGCCGACGTGGACTTCACCCGCCTCGCGGCGCTCCTGGAGCGCGCCGGGCTGCGGGATGCCGGCCACGTGAGCCTTTCCGCCTGGATCCGGGAGCACGCGCCCCTGGCGGCCTGGGAGGAGGCGTGGCAGAGCCTGGATCCGGCCGCCCGGGCCCGGCACATGGAGAACCTCCTGCAGCTCACCCTGCCCAACCTCATGGGCGAGCGGTTCCGGGTGCTGGAGGCCTGGAGGCATTGTGATTGAGGACCGGGTGTCCGGATGCCGGGGGGGGATAGAATGGGGACCCCACCTGTGCCAAGGAGCCCCATGTCCATCCGCAACCACCTCACCCTGGGCCTCGTTCCGATCCTGGCCCTGGCCACGACGCCGCTTCGCCCGGAACAGCCCATGACCCCCACCCTCAAGGCCCTCACCGCCCCGTGGACGGGTCCCTTCGGCGGCGTTCCGCCCTGGGACCGGGTCAAGCCCGCGGACTTCTCCGCCGCCTTCGACCTGGCCATGGCCGACCAGCGCAAGGCCATCAAGGCCATCGTGGACGACCCCGCCGCCCCCACGTTCGAGAACACCATCGTGGCCCTCGAGCGCTCCAGCCGGATGCTGGACCGGGTCAACATCCTTTCCGGCGTGCACTTCAGCACCCTGAAGGTGGGCGACGTGCCCCGCATCGAGGCCGAGATCAACCCGCGGCTCGCGGCCTTCGCCGACGAGATCACCCAGAACGCCGGGCTCTTCAAGCGCATCGACGCCGTCTACCAGGGCCTGGGCGCCTCGGCCCTCACCCCCGAGCAGAAGCGCCTCACCTGGCTCTACCGCACCAACTTCGTGCGCGCCGGCGCCCTGCTCACCCCCGACCAGAAGAAGCGCGTCCAGGAGATCAACCAGGAGCTGGCCGTCCTCAACACGAAGTTCGCCCAGAACGTGGTGGCCGAGGAGAGCGAACTCTGCACCGTCATCGACTCGGAGGCCGGGCTCGCGGGGCTTTCCGCCGACTACAAGGCCGGCGCCGCCCGCGCCGCCGAGGCCAGGGGCCTCAAGGGCAAGTGGGTGATCGCCAACACCCGCTCCGCCATGGAGCCGTTCCTCGCCTACGCCGAGAACCGCGCCCTGCGCGAGAAGGTCTGGCGCACCTACGTGAACCGCGGCGACAACAACGACGCCCGGGACAACAAGGCCGCCATCTCCCGCATCCTCCAGCTGCGCTACGAGCGCGCCCGGATCCTGGGCTACAAGAGCCACGCCCACTGGTCCGTGGAGCTGTCCATGGCCAAGACCCCCGAGCGGGCCGTGGCCCTCATGGAGGCCGTGTGGAAGCCCGGCGTCGCCCAGGTGAAGGCCGACGTGGCCGAGATGCAGGCCATCATCGCCAAGGAGGGCGGGAACTTCAAGCTGGCTGCCTGGGACTACCGCTTCTACGCCGAGAAGCTCCGCAAGGCCAAGTACGACCTCGACCTCAACGAGGTCATGCCCTACATGCAGCTCGACAAGCTGCGCGAGGGCATGTTCTGGGCCGCGGGCCGGTGCTACGGCCTCACCTTCACGCCCGTCCAGGGCATTCCCGTGCAGCACCCCGACGTGAAGGTGTGGGAGGTCAAGGACGCCAAGGGGGCCCACGTGGCCCTGTGGTACTTCGATCCCTTCGCCCGGGCCGGGAAGTCCTCCGGGGCCTGGATGAACGAGTACCGCACCCAGCAGCGCTACGACTCCGAGATCACCCCCATCGTCAGCAACAACTCCAACTTCACCAAGGGCGCCCCCGGCGAGCCCGTGCTCATCTCCTTCGACGACGCCCAGACCATGTTCCACGAGTTCGGCCA
>DBMS01000108.1:2289-10599 GCA_002297665.1 Holophagaceae bacterium UBA692
CGGGACTTCGTGGAGTTCCCCTCCCAGATCAACGAGCACTTCTTCCTGACGCCGGAGATCCTCAACACCTACGCCGTGCACTACAAGACCGGCAAGCCCATCCCCCAGGCGCTGGTGGACCGCATCAAGAAGGCCGCCAAGTTCAACGAAGGCTTCCAGACCATGGAATTCCTGGCCTCGGCCGTGATCGACATGAAGTTCCACCTGGCCGGGGCCGGGCCCATCGACCCCGCGAAGTTCGAGAAGGAGGAGCTGGCCCGGCTCGGCATGCCCGAAGAGATCGTGATGCGCCACCGGCCCACCCAGTTCAACCACATCTTCTCCTCGGACGGGTATTCCGCCGGCTACTACGCCTACCTCTGGGCCGACGCCCTCACGGCCGACGCCTGGGAGGCCTTCCTGGAAGGCAAGGGCCCCTGGGACCCCGCCGTGGCCGCGCGCCTGAAGGCCACCGTCCTGTCCGTGGGCAACACCGTGGACCCCTCGGACGCCTTCCGGAATTTCCGGGGCCGGGACGTCAACACGGACGCCCTCATGCGCAAGCGGGGCTTCATGAAGTGACTTTTCCCTTGCAGTTCAAGGGAATGGATGACATTCTATTGGGCCTTGTCTTGGGCTCCCCAAGTGCGCCGGCTTTTCCGGGCGCCGCCCAAGCCTCCTTCGCGAGGACGTCATGTACGCAGTGATCCAGACCGGTGGCAAGCAGTATCGGGTTTCCGAGGGGGACATCCTCCGCGTGGAACTGCTCGAAAAGGACCTCAAGGAAGCCGTGGTCTTCGACCGCGTCCTCCTGGTGGACAACGGCGGCGAGCTGAAGGTGGGCAAGCCCACCGTCGAAGGCGCCACCGTCTCGGCGGAGGTCATCAGCCACGACCGCGCCAAGAAGGTTCTCATCTTCAAGAAGAAGCGCACCACGACCTACCAGCGCACCAAGGGCCACCGCCAGGGGTACACGGAAGTTCGCATCAAGGGCATCCAGGCTTAGGCCCGGTAAGAGAAGAGAGGTTCTGTCATGGCACATAAAAAAGGTGTAGGTTCCAGCCGCAACGGTCGCGATTCCAATGCCCAGCGCCTCGGCGTGAAGGCCTTCGGGGGCCAGCTCGTCACCGCCGGCTCCATCATCGTCCGCCAGCGCGGCACCCGCTTCAAGATGGGCGTCAACGTGGGCATGGGCACCGACCATACCCTGTTTGCCAAGATCGAGGGCAAGGTCCGGTTCCAGGACAAGGGCCAGCACGGCCGCTTCATCCACGTGGACCCCGTCGAGGCCTGATCCCAGGCTGACCCCGGTGAGCGCGCGGCCCTGGGAAAAGGGGCTGTGCGCTCATCGTTTTGCAGGCTAAACCATGTTCCTTGACCATCTGACGCTGCACCTGGAAGCCGGCCACGGCGGCGCCGGCGCTTCCTCCTTCCGGCGCGAGAAGTTCGCCGAGCTGGGCGGACCCGACGGCGGCAACGGCGGGCTGGGCGGATCCATCCGCATCCGGGCCGTCAAGACCCTCAACACCCTCAACCCCTACCGCAACCAGCGCACCTTCCTGGCCGGGCGCGGCGGCAACGGCGCCGGCGGACTCTGCTCGGGCACCGACGGGGCCGACATCGTCCTGGACGTGCCGCTGGGCACCGTCATCAAGGACGCGCAGAGCGGCGAGGTCCTGGCCGAGCTGCTCGCCCACGGCGAATCCGTCACCGTGGCCCGGGGCGGCCGGGGCGGTCTCGGGAACAACAATTTCAAGAGCTCCACCAACCGCACCCCCCGCCACGCCCAGCCCGGCGAGGAGGGCGAGGTGCGCGACGTGGACCTGGAGCTCAAGCTCATCGCCGACGTGGGCCTGGCGGGCCTGCCCAACGCCGGCAAGTCCACCCTGGTCAGCCGCGTGTCCGCGGCCCGCCCCAAGATCGCCAACTACCCCTTCACCACCCTGGAGCCCCAGCTCGGCGTGGTGGCGGTGGACGAGATCACCAGCTTCGTGATCGCCGACATTCCCGGCCTCATCGAGGGCGCCGCGGGCGGCGCGGGCCTGGGCGTGCAGTTCCTGCGCCACGTGGAGCGCACCCGCATGCTGCTTCACCTGGTCGACCTTTCGGATCCCATGCTGGAACCCGAGGAGGCCATCCGCATCATCGAGGGCGAGCTCAAGGCCTTCTCCCCGGTGCTGGCCGCCAAGCCCTGCTGGCTGGTGGGAACCAAGCTGGACGCCCTGCAGGACGACGACCGGCGCATCCGCTTCGAGGCCCTCTGCCGGGCCCGGGGGCAGGAGCCGATCCTCCTCTCCGGCGTGACCGGCGAAGGCATCCGGGCCCTCGTGTTCAAGCTCGGCGCCGCCCTGACGGGGGCCTCGGGCTCATGAGGCGGGTGGGGCTCCTGGGAGGCACGTTCAACCCTCCCCACGCCGGACACCTGAAGCTGGCGGACCTCGCCATCCTCGCCCTGGACCTGGACGAACTGCGCCTGGTCCCCACCGCCATTCCTCCCCACAAGCCCCGGCCGGCCCTGGACGGGGCCATGCGCCTGCGTCTCCTGCGCGACCTCCCCTACCCGGTGGAGTCCCTGGAGGTGGACCGGGGCGGCCCCAGCTTCACGGTGGACACCCTGGAGGCCCTGGCCGCCAGGGAGCCCGGGGCCGCCTGGATCCTGGTGATGGGCAGCGACCAGCTGGCCGGATTCCACACCTGGAAGCGGCCCGAACGGATCCTGGAGCTGGCCTCGCTGGCCGTGTCGCCCCGCCCGGGCTTCGAGGACGTCGCCGCGCCCGGGCTCCTGCGGGACCGGTTCCGGGCCCGCTGGTCCGGAAACCCCGGGGAGGTCGTCGAACTGCCCGGAACCGCGCTGGACCTGGCTTCCACGGGGCTCCGGGGGGAGCTGGCAAGGGGGGGCGCGCCCACCGAAATTCCGACGCAAGTTCTGGCTGTCATTTGCCGGGAAAACCAGTACCGTAATGTCTGTTTGGGAGAACGAATGACCCTAGAGCCTCGGCTCGCGAGTGTGGTGGAAGCTGCCCGCTCCAAGAAAGCCTTCCGGATCCGCCTTTTCGACGTCACCGGGATCGCCAGCTTCACCGACACCTTCGCGTTCATGTCCGGGTCCAGCGACCGCCAGAACCGCGCCATCGCCGACGCGGTGGAAGAGCAATTGAAGGCCATCGGCGTGCGCCCCCTGTCCCGCGAGGGCGAACAGAACGGCAACTGGATCCTCCTGGACTACGGCGACATCATCGTCCACGTCATGGATGAGGAGACGCGCGGGTTCTACAATCTGGAAGGCCTGTGGAAGGACGCGAGGGAGCTCGAGCTCCCCCCCGAGGTGCATCCCTCCCTGCCGAACACCGAACACCGGGAGGGGTGAGCCATGCTCAATCAACACAGCGCATTCGACGCCATGCAGTCGCGTCTGCGCGTCGCGGCCGAGCTCTACGGCCTCGAAGAGGCGCTCTTCAAGGTTTTCATCGCCCCCATCCGGTCGATCATCGTCAGCTGCCCCGTTCACATGGATGACGGGGGCTGGGAGGTCTTCACGGGGTACCGCGTGCAGCACAACGTCGCCCGCGGCCCCGCCAAGGGCGGCATCCGCTACGATCCCCGCATCACCCTGGACGAGATCAAGGCCGGAGCCGCGTGGAACACCTGGAAGACCGCCGTGGTCGACGTGCCCTTCGGCGGCGGCAAGGGCGGCGTCATCTGCGATCCCACGAGGATGAGCGACGGCGAGCTGGAGCGGCTCACCCGGCGCTACATCGCCGAGATCATGGACCTGCTGGGCCCCGACCGGGACGTGCCCGGCATCGACATGGGCACCAACAGCCAGGTCATGGCCTGGGTCCTGGACACCTACACCATGCACACGCGCAAGACCGAGAACGCCGTGGTGACCGGAAAGCCGGTCTCCCTGGGCGGGAGCCTCGGGCGCACCGAGGCCACGGGCCGCGGCATCCTCATCTCCGCCCGCGAGGCCATGCAGCGCCTGGGCAGGCCCCTGGCCGGGGCCACGCTGGCCGTCCAGGGCTTCGGCAACGTGGGCTCCCAGGCCGCGAGGCTCCTGCACGAGGCCGGCGCGCGCATGGTGGCGGTCTCGGACCTCAAGGGCGCCATCCGCAACGACCGCGGCATCGACACCCACGCGCTCCTCAAGTACCACGCCGAACACAAGACGGTGGTGGGCTTCAAGGGCGCCGAGCCCATGGACGCCAAGGACCTGCTCACCATGGCGGTGGACATCCTGGTGCCCGCGGCCACCGAGAACCAGATCACCGAGGACAACGCCGCCAAGGTGCGCGCCAAGGTCGTGGTGGAAGGCGCCAACGGCCCCACCTCCCCCGAGGCCGATCCCATCCTCCTGGACAACGGCGTCCTGGTGGTGCCCGACATCCTCGCCAACGTCGGCGGCGTGACCGTGAGCTACTTCGAGTGGGTGCAGAACCGCCTGGGCTTCTACTGGCGCGAGCGGGAAGTGAACGAGCGCCTGGTGGAGTACATGACCCACGCCTTCCAGGCCGTGTTCGCCACCACCGACAAGTTCAAGACGAACCCCCGCATCGGCGCCTACATCCTGGCCCTGGACCGGGTGAGCCAGGCCATGCACGCCCGGGGCTTCTACGCCTGAACCCACTGGCCAAAGCCTAATAAACGATTAATATGGTGGCATGGTCCACCGTCCCCCAGCGGGTTTTCGGAACCCGCTGGCTGGGCTCGCGGCAAAGACGCCTGTTTACAACACAGTTGCCTTGGCCTGCCTGGTGGCGGCGGCGCTCTTCCTGGTGGGGCTCAATAACCACGGTCTGTGGGATTATCATGAACCATACGTTGGGGGCATCATCCGCGAGATGGCGGCCTCGGGGGACTGGATCGTCCCGACCCTCAACGGCCAGCCCTACCTGGAGAAACCGCCCCTCCACTACCTGATGGGCGTGGCCGCCACCCGGCTGGCGGGATCCTTCGAACCCTGGGCCCTGCGGCTGCCCAGCGCCCTGATGGCCATCGGGACCGTGGGCTGGATCACCTGGCTGGGGTGCCGGCTGCGGTCCTGCCGGGCCGGGCTGTGGGGGGGGCTCCTGGCGGCCACCCACGTGCTGTTCTTCCGCATGGGGCACCAGGCCGTGGTGGACGTGGTCCTCACGGCCGCCCTCACAGCGACCCTGGGCCTGGCGCTCCTGGCCCTGGCGGAACCTGAGCGGGGCCTCTGGGTGGAGCTGTTCTGGGCCAGCCAGGGGCCCCTGTTCCTGGCCAAGGGCGTCATCGGCCCCGCCATGGCGCTGTGGGCCCTGGCGGCGCTGCTGGTCCTGGACCGGAGCGCGGCGCGGCGCTTCCTGCGCCCGGGTTGGGGCATGGGCGTGGGGCTCGCGCTGGCCCTGGCCTGGGTGGTGCCGCTGGCCCTGAGGGGAGGGCGGGCCTACCTCGAGGAGGTGTTCCTGCGCAACACGCTGGGGCGCTTCCTGGAGCGGGCCGACCTGGTGCCGCGCACGGGGCGCCTGGACGAGCACCGGGAACCCATCCTGTTCTACCTGGGGCGGGCCCCCGGCAACCTTCTGCCCTGGCTGGGGCTGTGGTGCGCGGCCCTGGCGCCCCGGGGCTGGCGGGGGGCCCGGGACTGGGGCATCCCGGTCATGGTGGCGGCCACCCTGGTGATGTTGACCGCCTCCTCGGAAAAGCGAATGGTCTATCTCCTGCCCATCCTGCCGCTGTCCTTCCTGAACACGGGGCTCTGGCTGGACCGCGTCCTGGAACGGGGGCCGGACGCCACGGCGAAGGCCGCGGCCTGGGTCACCCTGGTCCTGGCGCCGGTGCTCGGCGCGGGCCTGCCCTGGGTGGTGGTGGCGCGGGTGGGCATGGGCTGGAAGGAGGCCCTGGCGCTGGGGGCCCCGGCCCTCCTCCTGGGAGGCCTCGCTTGGACCCTGGCGGCCCGGGGCCGGCTGGAGGCGGCCCTGCGCTGGACCCTGGCGCAATGGGTCGCCACGCTCCTCCTCTTCATGGCGGTGGCCGTCCCCCATCTGGACCGGGAGTGGAAGCCCATCCTGGAGCCGTACCTGGAGGCCAGGAAGCTGGAAGCCCTGGGCGTCCAGGTGTTCCAGGGCCGCCTGGAGGAAACCCAGGTGGGCTACGCCAGCCTCACCTTCGGCCGGCCCCTGCCCCAGGTGGCGGACGCCGGGGCGGTGCGGGACGCCCTCGCCCGCGTCGAGCCGGTGGCCCTTCTCTTGGAACCCAAGCACTTCTGGCGGGGGGAGATGGGCTCCAGGGCCCCGGGGGCCACGGAGGTCCCCACGGAGGCCTCGCGCTCCCGCCGCCTCCGGGACCGCACCCCGGTGCTGCTTCTGAACCGCAGGGCCGCGGACCTGCTGGGGCGGTCCCCTGGACTCAGAAGATCCTGAAGAAGCCCACGAACCCGTTGCAGGAGCGCACCCCCGGGAGGGTGCTCAGCAGCCCCACGCCCAGGTCCACCCGCACGGCGGTGAACCACCAGAAGCCCGGAAGGTCCCCGGCGATTGCCAGGCCCGTGACCTGGAAGGTGCGCTGGTCGTCCAGGCTGCGGAACCAGGCCTGGTCCAGGCCCACGGTGAGCCTCAGCCGGGGTCCGGAGGGCAGCACCAGGGCGGCCTTGGCGTAGGTGAGCCGATCGGCGGCGATGGCGTTGTTCCGGATGCCGGCGATGCGCACGTTGCCGCCGGTGCCGCCCACGTCCAGGGCCTGGAAGCGGTCGAAGCTCCGGCCCGCGCTGAACCCCGCCTCGCCGTGAAGCCAGGCCCCCCGGCCCAGCTCATGGTCGTAGCCCACCGAGCCGCCCCACCTCGCGTAGCTGCCCTTCAGCTCCTGCAATTGGCCGGGCAAGCCGAAGACGCCCTCGGGCCGGCGCCCTTCGCCGTAGCTCCCCTTGAGCTGGAAGCCGCCGGCCATCCAGCTGAGTTCAGCGGTGGTTTCGCGGGTCCAACCCGAGGGGGGGAGGACGAAGCCTTCGGTCCAGTGCTGGTCCCGCCACGGGCGGGAATAGGCGTCGTGCCGCAGGTTCTCGCGCCCCTGCAGGCGGAAGCCCCAGCCCAGGTCGTGGCCGAGGGCCAGCAGGAGGTTGCCCGACCTGCGCCCCACGCCCTCTCCGTCCGCCAGATGCCCGTTGCGCACGGGGCGCTCGGTGCCCGGAAGGAAGCTGAAGGCCGTGCTGGCCGCGAAGTCGAACCCCGCCCCCACGTTGGGCACCGAGATCTGCCCGGTGTTGAAGATCCCGGCGGTGAGGCCCGAAACCTGGATCCCCTTGCCCCAGGCGTCGAAATCGAAGTAGGCCAGGCCTGCCAGCGGGATCACGGGCAGGGGCAGGGTGGGATCGAAAAGAAGGATGCCGCCGATGAAGCGCCCCGAGGTGCGGGGCTTCTCCTCGACCTTCCGGGTGCCGTCCGCTTGCAGCGTGAAGTACCGCAGCCCCTCCGGGGTGTCGCGCAGCATGGTCCCGTCGGAACGGCGCGCCTCCAGCCGCCGTGCCTCGAAGTCCGGGCCGTTCACGGTGAAGCCCGAGTAGGCCAGGGTGCGCCGGGCCTGGATGACGGCCCCGCCGGTGACCCAGCGCTCGAAGACGACCGCCTTGGAAAGGCGCCAGATGCCCGGGGCCGCCTCGCCGTAGGTGAGGGTCCGGGTCTCCGACTTCACCATGCCCGGCAGGCCCGAACGGGAGGAGCGCTCCTCCAGGATGCGTCCCGAAGCCTCCTCCACCAGGAGCGTGCCGGTGTGCAGCGTGGCGTCGTCGTCCGCGGGCTCGAAGCGGATGAGCCGCAGCCCGGGGCCCGCGTCGCCGCCGTCCTTGTACCGGTACCGCTCCGTGAGGGTGAGCGCCGCCGGGGGCGCGAGGCTCGTGCGGCTCTCCACGATCGGCAGCTGGAGCCCGCCCTTGAGCATGGCCCGAACGCCGTTGAGGAGCACCTCCTCCTGGAGCGTCTCCTCGGGCTCGCCCGCGGCCTGGAAGGAACGGAACCGGAAGCCCAGGTCCGAGCCCGGCCCCTGGGAGGCCTGGACGTGGAGATCCACGGCCAGGTCGGCCTCCAGGGTGCGGACGGCCAGAGCCTCCCGCAGCCGCTCGGCCCGGACCCGCGCCAGGAGCGCGCCCACGTCGTAGGTGTCCCGGGCGGTGACCTGCACCTCGTGGCGGCCCGCGGAGGCCTCCACCGGGGACCAGGCTCCCTGCACGAACCGCCAGCGGCGTTCGGCGCCGGTCCTGGGGTCGCGCAGGAGGAGGGTGCCGGCGCCGCCCTCCACGTCCGTGAATCCGGCCGGGGCCTCCAGCCGCGCCCCGGGCCCGCCGGGGGGGATCACGATGCGGCCGCGTCGCCCATCCGC
>DBMS01000016.1:0-3250 GCA_002297665.1 Holophagaceae bacterium UBA692
TGCACTTCGCCAACGGCAAGGCGGACATCGACGCGGAGGGCGCCGCGGCGGTGGCCAAGGTCGCCGCGGGCCTCAAGGGCTACGCCGGCGACTACACGCTGGTGGTGAGCGGGCACACCTCCTCGGTGGGCAGCAAGGCCCTGAACACCTCCCTGGGCAAGCGCCGGGCCGACGCGGTGGCCAAGATCCTCGTGGCCGGCGGGATTCCCGCCGCCCGGATCACCACCGTGGGCGTGGGCCCGGACAAGCCCATCGCCGACAACAGGACGAAGGAGGGCCAGGCCCGGAACCGGCGCGTGGAGATCGACGTGCAGGTGGCCGACGCCAAGGTCGAGGTGCGCAAGCAGGAAACCAAGGTCCAGTAGGGCCCGGGTCGCGGCGCGGCGCGCGGGTACCCCGCGTGCCGCCCCACGGCGGCGCCCGTCCAGGTCACAATGGGGTCTGGAGGGGTGTCGTGCGCGTGGGGATTCTGGGCTTCGGGAAGTTCGGTCAGGCCCTGGGGGGGCTTCTCGAGCGGGGAGGCTGCGCCTACCGGGCCCTGGACCCCGTCGCCCCGGTTCCCGAGGAGGTGCGCGCCCCGGGCCTGGAGGCGCTGGTCGAGGGGTCGGATTTCCTGGCGCTGGCCGTGCCCGTGGGCGCCCTGCCCGGGGCCCTGGACCGGGTGGCGCCCCTGGCGGGGCCCGGGCAGATCGTCTTCGACGTGGCCAGCGTCAAGGTGCTCCCGGCGAAATGGATGGCCGAGCGCCTGCGGGGGCCCCACGTGGGCGTCCATCCCCTCTTCGGGCCCGTGAGCCTGGCCCGGGCCGAGCGGCCCCTGCGCACGGTGGTGTGCGCGGCCCCCGGGTTCCAGGGCGCCGCGGACCGCGTGACCGCGCTCTTCCGGGACCTGGGGTGCGAGGTGCTGGAGCAGAGCGCCGCGGACCACGACCGCCTCATGGCCAGCACCCACGCCCTCACCTTCTTCCTGGCCAGGGGCCTGCTGGAGGTAGGCGCGGGGGCGGACCTTCCCTTCGCGCCGCCCTCCTTCCACGCCATCCAGCGCACGCTGGACGCGGTGCGGGAGGACGCCAGCCACCTCTTCACCGCCATCCAGAACCTCAACCCCTTCGCCGCGGACGCCCGGGCCAGGCTGCTCCAGGCCCTCCAGGCCATCGACGCGGGCCTGGCCGCCCCCGGGGGCGGGGACGAACTGCCGGCCCTCTCCGAGATGCCCGACCTGGGCCAGCGGTCCCCGGCCCTGGTGGAGGCCCGGGCCATGATCGACGCCCTGGACTGCGAGTTGGTGGAGCTCCTGGCCCGCCGGGCCGAACTCAGCCGCCGAGCCGGCAGGGCCAAGGCGGTGCTGGGCGCGCCGGTGCTGGATCCCGGCCGGGAGGCCGCGCTCCTGCGGGACCGCCGGGCCTGGGCCCAGGCCGGCGGACTGGATCCGGACGTGGTGGAAGGGGTCTTCCAGGCCATTCTCAGGGAAAGCCGCCGCGTGCAGGGACCGGAAGGGGCGTGACCCGGGCCCGCGGGGGACCTGGCGGAATTCCCGCGCATTCGTCCGGCAATTAACGCCAACGTAGCCCAGGGCCCCATCGGCGGGNNCCCGGACGGAAACCCGGACGGAAATCCGCCCTGGGAAGATCAGGTAGACTGGGAGGCCATGATGCCTTCCCCGAACTCCTTCGCCTCCGCCCTCATCCTGCTGGTCCTGGTCACCGATCCCCTGGGCAACATCCCGCCCTTCATCGGCATCCTGCGCCAGGTGGATCCGGCCCGCCGGCGCCGGGTCATCATCCGGGAAGTGCTCCTGGCCTGCGTGATCCTCGTGTTCTTCGCGCTGTTCGGCCAGGGCGTCCTGCGGCTCATGCACCTGTCGGACACGTCCCTGGGCATCGCCGGCGGCGTGATCCTCTTNNCTCATCGCCCTGAAGATGGTCTTTCCCCACCCCGAGGGCCACGCGGAATCCGCCCGCAAGGGGGAGCCCTTCCTGGTGCCCCTGGCCATCCCCCTCATCGCGGGCCCCAGCGCCATCGCCACCGTCCTGCTGCTGGTCTCCGGCGACCCGGCCCGGCTATGGGAGTGGCTCGCCGCCATCGGGGTGGCCATGGCCATCTCGGCCGTGGTGCTGGTGTTCGCCGAACGCATCGCCGCCTTCCTGGGCGAGCAGGTGACCATGGCCTTCGAGCGGCTCATGGGCCTCGTGCTCACGGCCATGGCGGTGGAGATGCTGCTGTCGGGCATCCAGAAATTCGCCCGGCAGGTGATGGCGGGTTGAGGCAAGGACGGTCNNGGTTTTTAGTGCGACAAACGAGATTGTTTTTTCATTTCATTGCCTGATCCAGGCCGGTCGGAAGATCCAACGAAAAGCCCTGACGCCGAAGTTGAGTCGGCCCGAGGCTACGGTTGTGCCGGCCAACCGATTTGGACCTTGCGGTGCTGGGCAACACAATCACGAAGATACAAGTTGATCAGGCTCTGGTACGGGACCCCCGCCTCAGTTGCCATGTTCTTGAAATACAGGACGACATCCTCNNGAGAGCCTCATGGTGACAGGCTTCTTCAGTTTGGAGGCGTAGGGGTTCTTACGGGATTTCAGTTTGGAGAGATCGTATTCGGTTTTCATGATTCCTCACCTCCATAGAAGGTGCTCTCGCGTTTGGTGNNCTCGACGTGCAGAAATGATCCGAATGACGTTCCCTGATTCTCTTTCACAGTGGCATACGAGGAGGAGTCTGGCTTGCGCGCTAAGGCCAAGCATCAGGAACCGGTCCTCGGTTTTCGAATGGTCATCGTCAAAGAACTGAATGGCAAATTCGTCGTAGAAAACGGATTGTGCCTCCTCAAAGGAGACCCTGTGTTTCCGAAGATTCCCGGTTGCCTTGGCCGGGTCCCAATCGAACCGAATCATACATACAGTGTATTTCTATTTCGTGCTGCGTCAATTTTGGTCGAAGTCAATTACTAATCAACTGCCGCCGGGGGATCGACGAAATCCTCGTCGTCCAGGCCGTCGCTCAAAGGCAGCTTCGCGATTTCCGCGCGGACCAGGGCCTGGTGCTGGAGTTCCTCGTCCCGCAGTTCCAGGAACAGGGCGGCCACCGCCGGGTCCTGGATGGAGGCCAGGGCCTCTTCGAAAAAGGCGTGGGCCTTGATCTCCGAGGCCAGGGCGGCCTCCATGGCGCGCCGGGGGGTCATGAAGGCGCGGGCGGCGTCGTAGTCGGGCGCCTCCACGTCCCAGATCATGGCGGGGGTGATCCTGGAGGG
>DBMS01000016.1:3282-3490 GCA_002297665.1 Holophagaceae bacterium UBA692
CGGCCCCGGGGGTGCGGTGCTGTTCCATCTGGAACGCGAATTCCTGGTAGCGCTCCATGGCCTCGTCCTCCACCAGGATGGCGAGGTCCAGGGCGTCCATCAGGGACAGGGCGGCCAGGTCAATGCCGTGGATCGTCATGGTTGCTCCCGTTCACTTCTTGATGAAGAGGTCCAGGATGCGCTCCACCGGGAGGGCGTTCTTCGACAG
>DBMS01000016.1:3634-3831 GCA_002297665.1 Holophagaceae bacterium UBA692
GGGGACTGGATGTTGACGAAGGCGAAGCCGGGGTAGCGGATGGCCGCCTCGATGATGGCGGCCATGCCCGGGAGGTCCGTGGGGGCGGCCTGGGCCACGAACCCCGCGCCGTAGGCCAGCATGTACAGGAGCGGATTGACGGGCTCCTCGAGGCTTCCGTGACGGGAGGTGCAGGTGGAGAGGCCCTTGTGCGAGGT
>DBMS01000016.1:4028-4165 GCA_002297665.1 Holophagaceae bacterium UBA692
GCCGTGGTGTAGCCGGGGATGCGGCTGGAGCAGCCGATGCCTGAGACGAAGGCGATCTCGTGGGGGGGCCTGCCGATGGCCGCCAGGGCCCGGTAGATGCCCTGCAGCACGCCGAAGTCGCCGCATCCGGGGCACCA
>DBMS01000016.1:4173-4888 GCA_002297665.1 Holophagaceae bacterium UBA692
GGTCGCTCTTGTAGTCCTTGGGCTGGAATTCGCAGGTGGCGGTACCGTTCATGGTCGACCTCACTCCTGGGGCTGAAGTTTGCCCTCGTGCCTGCGCTGCAGTTCCGAGAGGAGATTGTGGAGGGCCGCGACGATCTCGCCGGGCAGGAATGGGTTCGCGCCGCTGCGCGCCAGGGGCCGCACGCCCGAAGGCAGGTCCAGGTGCATGCGCAGGAGCTTGTGGAACTGGGCCAGATGGGTCTGCTCGATGATCAGACCCTTGCGCACGGAGGCGAAGAAGTCCCGGTAGGCGCCCTCGGCCACGGGGTAGAGGAGGTAGGGCACCATGAGCTTGACGTTCAGGCCCTCGTCCAGGGCCATCTGGAGCGCCTCCCGGCAGACGCCCGCGACGCTGCCCCAGGCCACCATGGCCAGCGGGGCGGAGGGATCGCCCAGCACCTCGAAGAGGTCCTTGCGGTCCTTGAGGGGGTCGAACTTCCGGGTGCGCTTCTCGTTCATGCGGGCGTGCACGGTGCCGCTGTTGGTGGGCGCGCCGCCCTCGGTGTGCTCGATGCCCGAGGCCAGGTAGGTGCCGCCCAGCATCCCGGGGTGGCTGATGGGGCTGATGAAGTTGTCGGTCTGGGCGAAGCGCTTGTAGTCCTTCAGGTCGGTGGCGGAAGGCTTCAGGCGCTCGATGACCTCGAACCCGCTCACGTCGATGGGATCGAGGGTCTCC
>DBMS01000016.1:4897-5063 GCA_002297665.1 Holophagaceae bacterium UBA692
GGCGTCTGGTAGTGCTCGGCGACGTTGAAGGCCTCGACGGTGATGCGGAAGGTGTCGGCCACGCAGGTGGGGGCCAGCACGGGGCGGATCACGTCGCCGTGGGCGGAAAAGCAGGCCGCGAACAGGTCGGCCTGCTCGTTCTTGGTGGGCAGGCCCGTGGAGGGGC
>DBMS01000020.1 GCA_002297665.1 Holophagaceae bacterium UBA692
CGCCCTTTGGGGGGCGGTTTCCAACGCCTGGAACCGGGGAAAGTCGGCGGATGTGGGCAAGCTGCCCACCATCGAAAGACATTGAAAAATAAAGCAAACAACAAAACAGGGTGGGCAGCCTCGCAGCTTTGCCCACCCTGGCCCGCCTTCAAACGTCGTCCTGCTACCCGTGGTCCTCAAAGATTTCGTCGGCGTCGACCGCCTGAATCCCCTTCGTCAGTTCCAGGACCTTCGCCTGGCCCTTCGGGGTCAGATTCATTTCCTTGGGCACGAGCCACTTGTAACGGTGCCGAAGGTCACGCAGGGTATCCGTGAGATGGCGCGGTCCTTTGCCGTCTCCGGGCCAGAACTTCTCGACTAGGATTTCCCGGCTAACTCCCTTGTGGACCTCCAGAAGAATCTTTTCGGCCTGGTTCAAATTGGCGGTGGCCGAGCCGCCCTTGATGCTGGCCATGATTTCTTCTCCCCTGGGATGCACTGCCCACACGCCGCCGGGTTCCCCGTGCTCCAGGAACTTCCAAGGGCTCCTGGGCGCGTCGTTGGCCTTGGTCAGACCCACGACGCCGTAACGATTCAGTGCGTCCAAATCACTCAGCCCCGCCTTGGTCGCTTCACCGGGATAAATCCAAGCCAGCTGGACAAGGGCGCGGATGGACCCGACATAGGCCGACGCACCGCGCACAAGTTCCGGGTCAAGCCGATCACGAACGGCGAGCGCCGACCGACCCACTCCGGCCTTGCGGATGTGATGCACGACCCAGACGGAGCACCCGAGGGACCGGCGAAGGCCAAAGGCCTCAGCCACGAGGGCGCGGGCCGCCGTGTTCGACTGCTCATCCTCATCATTGACCGCGTTCAAGGTGTCGAGAATGAGCACCGCGGGCGCCCCCTCTGCGGAAGACATTGCTTCTCTGATTTCCCATGCTAGGTCATTCAAGCCGAGGGCCCCGCTAGATTCACCCCGGCCAAGGCATCGGAAGTTGGCCCTGAACATCCGATCATGATCTTCCGTCCAGGTGAAGCCATAGGCGGACCTAATAGCCTTGATGCGCCGATGGATGGTCCCTTCCCCATCCTCCATGGAAAGGTATACGGCGCCCCCCACCGTGGCCACGGGCTGGCCAAGGAACGGCAGGCCGGTAGCAACCGCCACGCAGAGCTGAAGAGAAAGGAACGATTTCCCATGGCCCGGCCGGCCCGCGATCATCCCGAAGTCCACCTTGGGAAAGAAGGGCTCACAGAGCCAGGAAACCGGGGGAGGCTCACTGTCTAGGAACGCGGCGGGGTCGAAGGCCTTCAGACGCCGGGGGCGATCATGCTTGGGGGTCTGCTCATCCTCCACCACGGTGAACACGGCCTCAGGCGCCGCGGCGCCCTGGGGTTCCTTCCCATAGGAATACGCATTCTCGATTTTCTGCTGTAGAGCCGTCCATTCCCACGGGGGCTGACAGGTTTCGTTCCAGTCCAACATGAGATCCAAGGCCACGTCCTTCGCGACGCCCAAGTCTTTGAGGCGGGCAGCCGTTTTGAAAGTGGCCTGGTCCCCTCCCTGCCCTTCGATGGCGGGGGGCGCCGTCTCCAAGAATGCCCGGGCCCTGTCTTCCGCCCGGTTGGAGTCGATACCCTCCAGGACTTCCGCAGCGCGGGGTTCCGACTCCCGAGCCTCGCCGAGCCTTTCAATCAGCCACGCGGGGGCCTGCGCGGGGTGCTGGGGGCCTTCCAGGTCGGCTGTATAGGGTTTCCCATCGAACCGGCTACCGGGCGCCACGATGAGCCCGCCGTGGCTTTTGATGTCCACCCCGTTGCCCAGTTTGTCAGTCCCTCCTTGGAGGGCCACCGGGTTGGCATAGATAAGATGAAATCCACCGCTCGCGGTCTGGTGCTCGAGCGTTGGGGGGAATTCAAAGCCCTCATGGCGCAGCCCGCGCAGGGTTTCGATTCCCTTTTTCTCGGACTTAACGTCAACGTCAACAACCACGAGGGCCCCGTTCTCCCCGAACCGACCCGTGAAAATGCCCACGTTTGCATTCGGATGATCCCGCCACCACCTCCGAAGGGTCGCTTCGTCGCGGGTGGCGCGGGCCTGCCAGCCTTTGAAAATAGGGACCTTTCCCGCAGGACGACAGGGAAAGACCCAGAACCCGCGCCTTGCAAAGTCCACCGCGAAGTCCAGAGGCGCGATGATTTCAGATGGAGCTGCCATCATTCGGCCCCCTGTTCATGCCCGGCCGTGAAGCTGGCACCCATGGCGACTTTCAAGGCCGTCGCAAGCTCAAGCATGGCCTTGCAATGGGTCGTGTTCGCCAGGTCCAGCCGGGCGGACCCTTCGCCCAAGATATCGATGGTGATGAACCCGGCCTCCGGCAAGAGGGCAGCGACGTATCCCGTTTCCGGGCCGGCGCATCGAATCTGTTCCTGCAGGAACCGAACCGTGGCCTGGAGATCCGCCGGCCTCCACGACGGAAAGGCCTCGGCAACCCAGGCGTTGCCGGATTCAGGGCGCCCGAAGATATCGGCATCGAGATTCGCCATACTAGGCCCCCTTCTGGACGGGGGCGTTGTCCCTCGCCGCGATCAACTGGGCCTTGTAGGCGTTAAGGTCCTTCCGGACCCAGCGGACGCAGCCGCCGAACGTGACCGGACGCGGGAACTTTCCAGCGGCCATCATCCCGTACAGGGTGCTGGTACTGGTTCGGAATTCAGAAAGCACTTCCGCCCGGGTGACGAGGCGCTCGTCATCGGGGATAGCGAGGTTGGGGACCTCGGGGACGCGCTTGGTCATAGGACCTCCAAAGGGGTTTTACTTTGGTGGTCCAATGGGCGGCCATGCAGGAACGCTCCAATGCACCACCTGGTTGGGGTGGGATTGGAGCGTTCCGGGGCCTGCGCTTGTCCTGTCAGTTGGCGGTTGCAAGACCAACCAGGGGCCGAGGCTTGTCCATACTTGCTCGGACGAACGAAAGCAACCTACATAGGGAAGTATGGGAATTGCCTGGAACGGATTCAACAAAAATTAGTGATGAGATTTCGGCATCATGTATAGGAATCAAATCACTTCTTGTTCCGCAATATCCCTAGTTTCGGGCTAAGTTTTTCAATGGACTTGGCCAGGGCCTGCCGGGCGATGTGGCCATAATGCCGTTCACACATCCGCGTGTCTTTGTGGCCGAGCTGCTGGGCAACGAACACGAGGGGGCACCCAGCATTCAGGAGACTGGAGGCATAGGTGTGGCGCAATTCGTGAAAGGTAACGCGGTCGATCCCCGCAGCGGCCACGGCCTTCTCCATCGGGAAGTCTTGATCGTAGCTGGCCCATCCGTTCGGATCCGCCAATGTCCCGGCCCGCTTCGTCCTGGCCACGGCATCGCGGCGCCACATCAATTCGTCCGGTTCCCTCCCCTTCGTAAAGGCCTTGAACCACGACACGGCCTCGGCAGCGAGGGAGACGTGCCGAGGATGCGATGCCCCCTTCCCTTTCCCCCACTGAATAAACAAGGTCTTGGATGTGGGATCAAAGTCCCTCACTTTCACTTGTGCCAGTTCCTGATATCGGGCCCCGGTGAACAGGGCGCCAATCACAAGCGGCTGAAATTCCGGGTCACATGCCGCGACCAATTTCTTTTGTTCAGCCGGCGTTAGGCAACGGACGCGCTGTGAGGCTGTGCCCGGGAAGGGCTTGACCAAGCGCCAAGGCAGCAAGGATTCACCGGTCCTGTTCCACTCCGCCGCGTGGTTCAACATGGCCTTCAGCACAGTAAGAATCCGGTTTGCCGTGTCTTTTCTGGCCCGAACCTGATCCTGGCTTAGTTCCTTCGGTTCCTCGGGTTCTTTGTCGTCCACATTCTTCCGGTTGGTCCTCCGCGGCGCCGCGGCTAGGGCCTCGTGCCACGCCTTGATTTGGTGGCGGTTCAGCTTGGCCACTTCCACGTGGCCTAGCGCCGGCAGGATGTGGGCCTCGGCGGTCTGAGTCATGATCTTGAAGCCCTTGACGCCACGGGCCACGGCCGCCGCTAGGTAGTCGTTCCATGCATCCTGGACCGAGTAGGGGCCAGTCTGAACCAATTGGCCGGAGGCCTCCAGGCGAACAGCCTTCAAGGTGTCTTCAACCCACGCCGCCGCTTTCTTCAGCGCCTGGCCATAGGTCAAGATCCGTTCGCCATCCGCAGGTTCGGCGCCGTCGTCGGCCGTGCCGAGCGCCGCTTTCTTCGTGGCCTTGGATCCCGGGAGATACAACCGGGCCCGCCAGGTCCCCGCCCCGCCCTTCAACGGCTTGTGGTAGCCGAGGGCCTGCCCCGGCGCAACGTGGATCCAATAGGGTTCCGTGTCGGGTGCGACATCCTGCCGTGCGGACTTGGACCCCACTTCCTTCGCCGTCAGGGTTCGACCCATTGGAGACCTCCACGGTAAATCTACGGTAAAATGATACCCCTGGAATCGCCCGGAATCAAACCCGTTCCGATCCGTTCCATTTTGCGCTAGAATTGATTTTATTGGATGTTATGACATTTCCTAACGATTCCAGAATGTTCCATATTCTACGTTTTCACTACCTTGACACGGTAGGGGTCGGTGGTTCGATTCCACTCGCGCCAACCAAAAA
>DBMS01000174.1:0-1579 GCA_002297665.1 Holophagaceae bacterium UBA692
GCCGCCTCCGGGCGGCGTTTTCCGTTCGAGACCTGATCGTGCGGCCGAGGGATCGTTTCGGGCCCCCTATTCCCGTTCTCCCCGCCGATCGTCCGTGGCCGGCCGGCTGGCGGTGGCCGCCAGGGCCAGATCCATGAGGGTTCCGGCAGGTGGCGTTCGGCTGACGTCCTCGGCCCGAAGGATGCGGGGAACCCCAAGGGGGTTGGGCATGGTGGTTTCGGCCGGGACCTTGTTCCTCTGCTTGCTTGGCTTGGAGGCCTCACCCGCGCCTTCCTCGGCCCGGGCACGCTTCCCGGGGGAGGGCTGCCGGTCCACGGCCCCATCCCGGCCCCCGATGGGAAACGAGGTCACGCCATGGACGGCACCTGCTTCCACCGGGCCGAAAACGAAGCGATTCTGTCCGCCCCCGGCGTCCTCCTGGAACCCCGGCAAGGCGTCCGTGTCCCGGAGGCGGAAGTGCCAGCCATCGTCGCCACCGGCGACCCGGTTCGACCAGCCCACGAGGGTGGCGGCGTTCCAGGGCTCTCCGCCCGGTCCCGAAAGGACCAGGGCCCTCGAGAAGGGAATCAAGGGGTCCCGGGCGAAATACGAATTCCCCGTGATGGTGATGGAATACACGTAACCGGGAGCCAGGTCCAGGTGGCGCCGCCGCCCTTCCGCGACCCAGCGGCACGAACCTGTCGTTTCCTCCGGGGTTCCCTGCTCCGGGATGCGCCTGCGGGCCAGCTTGGGGGAACGATCCACCTCCAGGAGGGTGATCCTGCGCGAAGCTCCGCGGGTCTCGAACTCCAGGATCGCGTAGGGCTGGCCTGAGGCTTTGCGGACGGAAGCCCGGCCCCCGCCGCCCGGGGATCCCGACGACGGGCCGTCGCCGGCCAGGGGCGCGGCGCCGGAATCCGCCGCCTCTTCCGGCCCGTCCCTGCGAGGTTCCTTGCTTTCGCCGGGGATGGCATCCGCCTCGCCCTGGCCCTCCGAGGGGCTGATCTCCAGCACGCTTCCGCGCACCAGCTCCAATCCAGGCACCCGGGCCGCTTCCCGGCCAGAGGTGTCGCGGAGATACCACTTCCACGGGACCGCCGGCCCGTTCATGGGCGGATGCCCCTGTATGGCGAGAAGGGTCGCTCCGGTGGTTCCGCCGGGCACTTCGAGGGCAAGCACGCGTTGCTGCTTCACGTTTCCCCACCGGCTTTGCGGGCTGAACACCAGATGCGCGGCCTTGCCCGCGGGGATGCACAGGAACCGGGATGTTTCAGGGCCGTTGGCGCGCCTGACCCAGCGAACGGGCGTGGTAAGGGAATTCCCACTCAAGTCCATGAGGTGCTGGCGGCTCCGCATCCTTTTAACGTCGTCGGCCCGGAGGAAACAGGCACGCCCGGCGTGGTTGCGAACGGTGATTTCCGTCAGGACGCCCTTCTTGCGCTTGTTCGTTTGAGACGCCTCCTCCTCCCCTTCCTCCGAGGACCGGACGCGCTTCCTGGGGGCGGCTGGCCGCTCCTCGCCATCCTGGGGAGGCATGGGCAAGGAGGTCACGCCGTGGACGACGCCCGCTTCCCCCTCGCCGAAAACGAAGCTGTTCCGC
>DBMS01000174.1:1627-2825 GCA_002297665.1 Holophagaceae bacterium UBA692
GAGCCCACCAGGCTGGCGGCGTTCCAGGGCGTTCCGTCCGGTCCCGAAAGAACCAGGACCCTTGAATACGGGATCAGGGGGTCGCGGCCGAAATAGGCCGTCTCCTTGACCTTGACGAAATACCGGTATCCGGGGACCACCAGGATGGACCGTCGTTTCCCTTCCCGGACCCAGCGGCAACGCTCCTCGGCGACATCCGGGGCTCCCTGCGCCTTGATGGGCATGCGGGTCAGCATGGGAGGGGTCAACACGTCCAGGAGGGTGATCATGCGCGAACTGTCGCGGGTTTCGAATTCCAGGTTCGCATAGACGTTCGAGGAGGTGGCTTTCCCGGAGGGAGACGGACCGTCGCCGGAGCTCGAGGAAACCGAGGGCGGGTCCTGCGGGGAGGGCGAAGGGGTGTTTCCCCGGTTTTCAGAACCGGCATCGGGCTTCCGGAGCGGGATCACGGCGGTGGGCATGGGCAGGAGGCCGGGGCCGGAATCCTGCGGCAGGCCGTTCCCGGCCAAGGGCGCGACGCCGGAACCCTCCACCACTTCTTCCCACTCGTCCTCGAGGGGTTGCTTGCTTTCGCCGCGGGTGGCGGTCCCGTCCTTCGGGCCCTCCATGGGGCGGATCTCCAGGAGGCTCCCGTCGACCAGCTCCAGACCGGGCAGCAGGGCCGCTTCCCGGCCGGAGGTGTCCCGGAGAAACCACCGCCATGGGATCGCCGTGGTCATCGGATGGTTCCCCTGCACGGCGAGGAGGGTCGCTCCGGTGGTTCCGCCGGGCACTTCAAGGTGGAGAACGCGTTGCCGCTTCTCGGCTCCCCACCGGCTATTGCGGTCCACGGCCAGATGCACGGCCTGGCCCGCGGGGACCTCCAGGAACAGGGAGGTATCCGGGCGGTCGGTGCGCTCGCCCCAGCGAACGCTCCCCAGCAGGCGGTTTCCGTCCAAGTCCTGGAGGTTCCCGCGGCCCCGCATCCTCCTTACCCCATCGGCCCGAAGGTAACAGGAACTCCCCAGGTGGTTGCGAACCGTGATTTCCGCCAGGACTCCCTCCCGCCGCCCGGTCGATTTGGGCCCTTCGTCTCCGTCCCCCTGGGGCCGGACGCCCTTCCCGGAAACGGACTTCCGCTCCGGGTTCCCCGCCCGTTCAGGGATGGGAAAGGAGGTCAAGCCATGGACGACGCCCGCTTCCACCGGGCCGAAAACGA
>DBMS01000174.1:2893-4964 GCA_002297665.1 Holophagaceae bacterium UBA692
GAGCCCACCAGGCTGGCGGCGTCCCAGGGCAATCCGCCGGGCCCCGAAAGGACCATGACCCTCGAGTAGGCGATCAAGGGGTCACGGGCGAAATGGGTGTTTTCGTTGACCCTGATGGCATACCGGTACCCGGGGACCAACGTGAGGTGCCGGCGTCTCCCTTCCCGGGTCCAGGGACACCGCTCCTCGGTGGCATCCGGGGTTCCCTGGGACTGGATGGGCACGCGGGTCACCGCGGGAGGGCGAACCACGTCCAGGAGGGTGATCCTGCGCGAACTGCCGCGGGTCTCCACTTCCAGCGTCGCATAGACGTGCACGGAGCCGTCCTTCCCGGTGGATGCCGGCCCCTCCCCGCCGGGATGGGCGGGTTCGGTGGGCGCGCCGTGCGGCGAGGGCGAAGGGTGGTCTCCCGGGTGATCTGAAACCGCGTCCGGTCCTTCGCGGGGAATCGCGAGACGAGGCGCAGGCGAGGGCAGGAAGACGGGATCGGCCACGGAACGGAGAAGCAGCTCGGGCGAGGGCGCCTGGAGGCGGAGGGTCCATTGGACCGATCCACCGGGTATACGGTCCGGTGCCAGGGTCCACACCAGGGCGTCCGCTGCTTCGACGCTCTCGGCGTGGAAAAGGGGCCGGGCCCGGCCGGGATCGTCCTCCCACGCGAGGTGGACCTGGAGGGTTCCCCGGGCCGGGACCTGGAGCCCGGCCCCGTCCGCCGGCGCGGCCAGCGCGCCTTCCTCGGTCAGATGAAGGGAAGCCGTGGCCCAGATGCGCCAGGGGGAGGGCGTCGGATTCGTGACGTGCAGGCTCAGGCTGCCCGCCGCCAGGGGAAGGGCGAAGGCCGTGAGCAGGCCGTAAAGGGTGGCGCGGAACAGAGACATGATGGGGACCCCGATGGACGGCCGGCTCAAGCGTGGCCGCTCAGCTGGCCGTCACGTGATTCCGTGGTGCCGGGACGGGCAAGGTTCCCCGAGCCGGCCGCACGCGCCGGGTGTCCACCGATTCGACTAATTAATATCGAATTGCTATTGATAAATAAAGCCATCGGGAGGTTGAGGAGCTCACGCTCTGGAATGAAGTTGATAATCGAATCGCTCGGCGCATAATGAGCCGATCCACTTGGCCATGCCACGCTGTACGACTGAACACAACCCAACGATCGCCGGATGCGGCGCNNAAGGAAGGAGTACCCATGTCCGTCGCTGAACCCAGCCTGGCCGGTGCCGCCAAGACCAGTCCAGGCTTCCTGGACTCATCCGTGGGGAAGAAGGTGGTGATGGCCGTGACCGGCATCATGCTCTTCGGCTTCGTCACGGTCCACATGCTCGGGAACCTGCAGGCCTACATGGGCGAAGCTCCCATGAACCACTATGCGGAGTTCCTGCACACCATGATCCACGGCATGGGCATCTGGGTGTTCCGGGGGGTGATGCTCGTGGCCGTGGTCCTCCACGGATGGGCCGCCCTGAGCCTCACCCTTTCCAACATGGCCGCGCGGCCCGTGGGCTACCGCGCCACCCAGCACCAGGCCGCCACCTTCGCCTCGCGCACCATGCGCTGGACGGGCGTGATCCTGGGCCTGTTCATCATCTACCACCTGCTGCACCTCACCACCGGCACGGTGCACCCCGATTTCGACCCCGCCAACCCCTACAAGAACTTCGTCAACGGATTCAAGGTGCCGCTGGCCTCGGCGTTCTACATCGTGGCCCAGGTCTGCCTGGGCTTCCACATGTGGCACGGCGTCTGGAGCCTCACCCAGACCCTGGGCTGGTCCCATCCGCGCTACGACCGCCTGCGCCGCGGATTCGCCTACGTGATGGCCATCCTGGTGGCCGCCGTCAACATTTCGTTCCCCATCGCCGTCCTCGCCGGCATCATCCACCTGTAGAAGGCATGACCATGGAACTGAAATCGAACTGCCCGACCGGACCCATCGCCGACCAGTGGGACAAGCACCGCTTCGACCTGAAGCTGGTCAACCCCACCAACAAGCGCAAGTACAAGATCATCATCGTGGGCTCGGGCCTCGCGGGCGCGGCCGCCGCCGCGTCCCTGGCCGAGCTGGGCTACG
>DBMS01000172.1 GCA_002297665.1 Holophagaceae bacterium UBA692
CCGCGGCTGCGGCGGGCGATGCTCTCGGCGCCCTCGGGGGCCAGGTCCACCCCCAGCACCTGGGCGCTGCGCCGGGCGATGACGGAGAGCTCCCCGCGGGTGTAGTAGTCCAGGCGGTGCACCATGCCGAAGCGGTCGTGGAGCGGCTTGCTGATGAGCCCCGCCCGGGTGGTGGCGCCCACGAGGGTGAAGGGGCGCAGGTCCACCTTGAGGGTCTGGGCCGACGGGCCCTGGCCGATGAGGATGTCGAGCTTGCCGTCCTNNAGGCGGTGGATCTCGTCGATGAAGAGGAACTCACCTTCCTCCAGGTTGGTGAGGATGGCGGCGAGGTCGCCCTTTTTTTCCAGCGCGGGAGCCTGGATCACCTTGCATGCGGAGCCCATCTCGTTGGCCAGCACGTGGGCGAGGGTCGTCTTGCCCAGGCCCGGGGGGCCGAAGAGCAGCACGTGGTCCAGCACTTCGCGGCGCTTCTGCGCGGCCTGGAGGGCGATTTCGAGACGCGCCTTCACCTTCTCCTGGCCGATATATTCCGGCAGCCGCTGCGGCCGCAGCGAGTATTCGAAGGGCTCCTCGGGCAGCGAGGGGTCGAGGTCCGGGTTCCTTGCGTGATCCATGGGTAGATTGCCTCACGGCCGGAGAACCTTGTCTAGGACGTTGTCCACGTAATCTTCGGTCCCGCCTAGTGTCGTCGAGACGTATCCCCTATACTTTGTCCTTCAGGGGGGCCTCGTGCCTGAACGGACGTCCATTTCCATCAGGGACCGGCACGGCTTCGAACGGGCCGTGCCCGCGCAGAACGTCATGGTCCTCGGCCGCCAGAGCCAGTGCGACGTGGTGCTCTCCGACAGCATGGTCAGCCGCAACCACCTGAAGATCGAGTTCGCCGGCGAGGCCTGGTGGGTGGAGGACCTGGGGTCCTCCCACGGCACCTACTTCAAGGACCAGCGGGTCACGCGCATGGCCTGGGAGCCCGGCAGCACCGTGCGGGTGGCGGACGGGGCCTACTACCTGACCCTGCGCTCGGAATCCGCCTTCGCCTCCGAGGTGAACCTCCAGGCCATCCTGAAGACCGCCGGCCTCCTGGCGGGGGACACGGAACTGGACGACCTGCTGGAGCAGACCCTGGACCGCCTCCTGGCGATCTCCGGCACCGACCGGGGCTTCCTCATGCTGCCCGAGGGGGGGGACCTGGTGGTCAAGGTCCAGCGCAACCTCGGCGCCGAGATGGAGAAGAACATCCACCTCTCCATGAGCAGCGTGCACAAGGTCTTCGAGCAGGGCGACGCGGTGTGGATCCACAACGTGGCCACGGACGAGGCCCTCATGGCCCAGAAGTCCGTCATCAACCTCCAGCTCAAGACGATCCTCTGCCTGCCCCTGCAGGTGCAGGGCGAGCGCATCGGGGTGGTGTACCTGGACAGCCGGAAGATCGTCAGCGAGCCCGTGGACCGGCCCACCTTCGAGGCCATCGTCGCGCTCTGCGCCATCGCCATCGAGCGCACGCGGCTGGCGGAGGCGAACCTGCGCAACCAGGTGCTGGCCACCGTGGGCCAGGTGGCCTCCAGCATCGTCCACGACTTCAAGAACGGCCTGTTCGTGGTGGGCGGCCACGCCCAGCTGCTGGGCACCACCGTCAAGGACGACTACTGCAGGCACCACCTGAACCAGATCCTTTCCGCCGTGGACCGGCTGGGCCGGCTCAGCGCCGACATCCTGGACTACGCCAAGGTGCGCGAGCCCAAGCGCGAGGCCGTGGAGCTGGGCGCCTACCTGGGCGCCATGCTGGAGCCCCTGCAGCCCCGCGCCGCCGAGGCGGGGGCGGCCCTTCGCTGCGAGGGCGAGGCGTGCCCGGTGAACCTGGACAAGCACCGCTTCGCGCGGGTCGTGGAGAACCTGGTGGCCAACGCCATCGATGCCCTGGAGGGCCAGGAGGGCGGCGTGGTGGGCCTTTCCTGGAAGCGCGTTCCCGAAGGCGCCCGCATCGTGGTGCAGGACAACGGCAAGGGCATCCCGAAAAAGGTTCTGAAGCGGATCTTCGAGCCCTTCTTCAGCCACGGCAAGCGCAAGGGCACGGGCCTGGGCATGGCCACGGTGAAGAAGATCGTGGAGGAGCACGGGGGCGCCGTGGAGGTGGTCAGCGAGGAGGGCCAGGGCACGGTGGTGACCATCACGCTGCCCGACGCCTCGGCGAGGCCGGCCCAGGGGCCGGCGGAGGACTCCACCGACGAGTTCCGCATCCACGGTGGCCTGTGATCCGGGTCGGCCAGGGCTTCGACGTGCACCGCTTCGCGGAGCCCGATGCGGGGAGGCCCCTCGTCCTCATGGGCTGCAGGGTGGACCATGACCGCGGCCTGCTGGGGCACAGCGACGCCGACGTAATGGTCCACGCCCTCATGGACGCCTTGCTGGGCGCAGCCGGCCTGGGCGACATCGGCCAGCACTTCCCCGACACGGATCCCGCCTACCGCGGCGCCGATTCCGTCGTGCTGCTGGCCGCGGTGATGGACGCCCTCAAGGCCGGAGGGTGGCGCGTCGAGAACGCCGACGTGTGCCTGATCGGGGAGCGGCCCAAGCTCGCCCCGCATCGGGAGGCCATGCGGGCCCGCATCGCGCCCGTCCTGGGGCTCGCGCCCCAGGACCTCAATGTCAAGGCCACCACCACCGAGAAGCTGGGCTTCACGGGGCGGGGCGAAGGCCTGGCCGCCCAGGCCGTGGTGCTCATCGGCCGAGACTGATCTCGATCTTCTTGGGCTGGACCTCGGGCACCTTGGGCAGCGTCAGGGTGAGCACGCCGTCCTTGAGGTCCGCGGCCACCTTGCCGGCGTCCACCCCGTCGGGGAGGTTGAAGCTGCGCGTGAAGGACCCGTTGCTGCGCTCGAGGATGAAGACGTTCTCGTTGTCCCTGCGCGCGCGGGCCTCCCGCTTGCCGGTGATGGTGATGCGGTTGCCGGTGAGGTTGATCTCCACGTCCTCGCGGCGGATGCCGGGCAGGTCGGCCTCGAACACGTAGGCCTCGGGCGTCTCCCGGATGTCGAAGGACGGCGTGAAGGCCGTCTGGAGGTCCAGGTTGAAGTCCAGGTCCCGGAAGGGGTCCCACCGGAGGAAGTTCCTCATGAGGCCGGCGGGTTCGAAGGCGGGGGAGAGGGTGGCGGGGGAGGTGCGGGTGTCGCGGCGGTTGAGGATCATGGGAATCTCCTTGGGTTGCGCCTGGAAACCACGGCCGGCCCGGGTTCCGGGTATGGATTCCAGCGGCGAAGAAAATATGCGTGTTAACGACTAACGTGTCAAGACCCCCCTCTTCTTTTTTCTGTCCCCGAAACGGGTCGCATGTTTTTTTCATGACAAACCGGCGGAACGGGTGGGCTAAATTGGGTCAGGGTTCACCTCCCGTGGGGAATGCATGCCCGAAGGTCGTCGTTGGTTGGCCAGATGTGTCCTGCTGGTCCTGGCCCTGGCCGGGTACCTTGGTGCCCAGGTGCAGACCTATCGCCATTTCGATGACCGGGACGGCCTTCCCCAAAGCCAGGTGACCGCGCTGCTGGAGGACCGCGACGGCTTCCTGTGGGCCGGCACGGCCGAGGGCGTGGCCCGGCTGGGGGCCTCGGGGTTCCAGTCCTTCGGCGCCAAGCAGGGGCTCATCGCGCTGGACGTCACCGACCTGATGCAGGACCGCGCCGGGGCCATCTGGGTGGCCGGCCAGGAGGGCGGGGTCGACCGCATCCTGGGCGGCCGCATCACCCATTACGGGGAGGCCCAGGGGCTGGCCGTCGCCAACGTCAACTGCCTGCTGGAAAGCGCCTCCGGCGAAATCCTGGCGGGAACCCGGCTGGGCCTCTACCGCCTGCGGGGCGGACGCTTCGAGGCGGTGGACCTTCCCGGCGGCTGGAACCAGCAGCCCATCTTCTCGATGGCCATGGACGCCCAGGGGCGCATCTGGCTGGGATCGCTCCGGGACCGCATCGCCCGGTGGGACGGGAAGACCCTGGCCGCCGGGGAGCTGCCCGGGCCCATGTCCTCGCGGTTCCGCCGCCTTCGCACCGACGCCTCGGGGCACGTGTGGGCCCTTTGCGCCGACACCCTCTATCGCCTGGGCCAGGGCCTGGCCTGGCATGTGGATCCCCTGCCCGGGCTGGACCGGAAGGTGCGGTTCCGCAGCGTGCAGGTCACGCCCCAGGGCGAGCTGCTGCTGGCCATGGACGCGGACGGGGCCTACCTGCGCAGCCCTTCCGGCAAGGGCCGCGTCCTTTCCTACCTGGACGGCCTGCCCCGGGAGGGGGTGGCCTCCGTCCTCAGGGACAGCCGGGGCGACCTGTGGCTGGGCACGGACGGCGCGGGCCTGCTGGCCGAGGCGGTGCCCGGCCTGCTGTGCCTGGACCGGGACCCGCGCACCGGAATCGGCCTGGGCCTTGGCACCGTGCTCTCCTTCGCCGAGTCCGGCCCGGACGGGATGCTCATCGGCGGAACCTCGGGCCTTCGCAGGTGGGAGCGGGGCAGGGGCATCACCGGCGCCTGGGACCAGGCTTCGGGCCTGCCCAGCAACGTGGTGTGGGGCATCGCCCCGCGCCGCAAGGGCGGCGCCTGGATCTGCACCCACAAGGGCATGGTGGTCTGGGAAGGGGGCCGGATCCGCAAGGGGCCCCCGGAACTTCAGAACGTGTTCGTCTCCTCCCTTCTGGTCCACGGGGGCCGCCTGTGGGCGTGCACCTTCGAGCAGGGGCTCGTGGAGTTGGACCTGGACGGAAGGTTCATCGCCCGCCACCCGGCGCCCGCGGAAGTGGGGGAACCCACCATCCTCGCCATCGTCCCCCGGGGCAGGGGGCTCCTGGCCGCCACCCGGTACGGCGTCTACGCCTTCGAGGACGGCGCCTACCGGCCCGCGCTGCGGGGAACGCCCCTGGGCACGCGCTCCATCTCATGCCTCTACCAGGGCCCCGCGGGCGACCTCTGGGTTGGGACCGGGAGCGACGGCGTCTTCGGCTTCCCCCAGGGCGAGAACGGGCCCTGCGAGATCTACGCCGAGGCCAACGCCCGGATCCACGGGCGCGTGGGCTGGGTCTCGCGGCTGGGCAACGGCGACCTGGTGGCGGGCCACGCCCGGGGACTCTCCATCCTGCGCGCGGCCTCCGCCGGTCAGCGGGTCATGCAGATCACGCGCAACCTGGGGCTCCTCTCGAACGAGACCTCGGATTCGGCCGTCTACCGGGACCGCCTGGGCCGCCTCTGGATCGGCATGACGGGGGGCCTGTGCATCCTGGACGCCGCAGCGGACCTGCCGGACCCCGGCCTGCCCAAGCCGAGGATCCTGGACGCCACGGTGGGCTCCCTCGCCTTCGGGCTGCCGGTCAACATCGTCCTGCCGCCCACGCCGGGCACCCTCACGCTGCGGTTCGACGCGGCCAAGCCCCTCCTGCCCGAGAACCCCTCGTACCAGGTGTGGATCGACGGCGCCTGGCGCAGCGTGGAGCAGTCCAGCAACCTCTTCCAGATCGCCCAGCTGGGCCCGGGCGTCCTGCCCGTGCGGGTGCGGGCCGGAGACGGCCTTTCCTGGACGGAATCGGACACGGTGCGCATCCGGGTGCGGGCGGCCTGGTACCAGACGCCCTGGGCCCGCGCGGGGTTCGTGGCGGCCGGGGTGCTGGCGTTCCTCCTCCTGGTGGACGTGCGCATCAAGCAGGTCCGCAGGCGGGCCCGCATGCTGGAGATCAAGGTGCAGGAGCGCACCGAGGAGCTCACCCTGCGAAACCGCTCCCTGGAGCGGCTCCACCACCAGCTCAAGCGCAGCCTGGAGGGCCGCGTCCAGCTCATGAACACCATCACCCACGACCTGCGTTCGCCGCTCACGAGCATCCTGATCTCCGTGGAGCGCCTGGAGGGCAACGAGGACATCGGGGGCCCGGGCAGGTCCGCCCTCAAGGTGGTGGCCCGGGAGGCCCAGCGCGTGGAGCGGCTCCTCAAGCACCTCCTGGACAGCAGCAGGGCCGAAAGCCTCACCGATGGGCTGAACTTCCGGGTGTGCCACCCCGGCGAGGTCATGGAGGGCCTGGCCGAGACCCTGCGCATGAAGGCCGAGGCGAGGGACCTCACGGCCCGCATCGCCCTGGACCCCATGGGGGACCGCACGTGGATCCTGGCCGACGCCGAGTCCATGCAGCAGGTGCTCTTCAACCTCATCGAGAACGCCCTGAAGTTCACCCCCGCCCCCGGCGAGGTGGGCATCCGCTCGCGCCTGGAGCCGCCCTGCTGGGTGCTGGAGGTGTGGGACACGGGCCGCGGCATCGACCCCGCCCAGGCCGCGGACCTCTTCAAGCCCTTCAGCCAGGCCCGGGAGGCCGACGCGACCCTGGGCTGGGGGCTGGGCCTGAGCATCTGCCGGACCCTGGTGGAGGCCCACCAGGGCACCATCGAGGTGGCCAGCGAAGCGGGAAAGGGCTCCACGTTCAAGGTGTCCCTGCCCCTGGTCACGCCGGGCGCGGATCCGGCCTAGGCGCGCTCCCCGAGCCAGGCCCTGGCCAGGGCGGCCAGCGCGTCGGGTTCGTTCAGGCCGGGATCGTCCATGACCCGCTCCAGCAGGTGGGACTGGAGCTCTCCCAGCCACGGGCCGCCCTTGCGGCCGGAAAGGGCCATGAGGGCGCGGCCGTCCACGGCCAGGGCCCTGACGTGCAGGGGCGGGGCGGCCTGGGCCAGGGCTTCCAGGCGCGACATCAAAGCCCGGTGCTCCCCGAAGCAGGTCTCGTCCCCGAGGCCCTTTCCGGACTGGTCCGCCAGGCGGAAGACGCCCCAGCGCTCCAGGGAAAGGCCGTCGTCCTGGAGGCGCTTGAGGAAGCGGCGGCAGGCGGGGTCGCCCCAGTCGGGGCCGGGGTGGGTGCCGTGGTGGGCCACCAGGGCCACCACGTCCCGGGCCAGGGCGCCCGAGGCCCGCAGGCGGGCCAGGATGTCCGTGGCGATGCCCACGGAAACCGGCTCGTGGCCGTAGAAGTGGATGTGCCCCTGGGCGTCCTCGGTCTTGCGCGAGGGCTTGCCACAGTCGTGGAGGAGCGCGGCCCACCGCAGGCCCGGGTCGGGGGGGGTGCGGCGCACCACCTCCAGGGTGTGTTCCCAGACCGGGTAGGCGTGGTAGCGGTTCTGGGGGCACCCGATCATGGGCAGGAGTTCGGGCAGCCACAGCCGCAGGAGGCCCGTGGAGGCCAGGGCCGAGAGGCCCTTGCCGGGCTGGAGGCCGCACAGGAGCTTGGTCAGCTCGGCCATGACCCGCTCCACCGAGACCTTCCCCGCCACCTCCAGGCGCTCCGGGATGGCCTCGAGGGTGGCGGGCTCGATCTCGAAGTCCAGCTGTGATGCGAAGCGGCAGGCCCGCAGGCACCGCAGCCCGTCCTCGCCGAAGCGGTCCAGGGGATCGCCCACGGCGCGGAGGGTTCCCGAGGCCAGGTCCTCCCGGCCCCCGAAGGGGTCCACGAGGGAGGCTTCCCAGTCGCCCCCCTCCAGGGCGCCGGCGGGCAGGGCCATGGCGTTGATGGTGAAGTCCCGGCGGGCCAGGTCCTCCTCCAGTCCCACGCCCAGCTTCACGGATTCGGGGCGCCGCCCGTCCAGGTAGACCTCGTCGCCCCGGAAGGTGGTGACCTCGAACCCCCGCGCGCCGACCATGACCGTGACGGTGCCGTGCTGGAGCCCGGTGGGGATCACGCGCAGGCCCGCGGCCCGGGCCCGGGAGGTGACCTCTCCTGGCAGGAGCGCGGTGGCCAGGTCCCAGTCGGGGCTGGGGCGGTCCAGGAGCAGGTCCCGCACCGCGCCGCCCACCAGAACGAGCCCGGAATCGGGCCCCAGGGCCTGGTGCAGCGTGCGCAGGAGGTTCTCCATGGCTAGTGCGGAAGGTGGTGGGGCGCCTCGCCCACCCGCGCCTTCAGGGCGGACTTGCGCTCCTCGACGATCTGGGCGGCGATGCGTTCCACCTGCATCATCAGCCAGTCCGAAGTGGGGCTGCCCTCGCGGTAGTCGGCGGGGCCGTAGTGGTCGATGCGCCCGTCCCGGCGCAGGCGGTCCACCTGCCTGAGGCTCAGGGGGTTGGCGGGGTCGTACACCGCGTAGCCGGTGCCGCGGTTCTGGCGCATGACGGAGAACGCCGGCACGTCCGAGGGGCCGTCGGCGATGTAGATCATGTGGTGGAAGGGCACCCGGCGGTCCTCGGGGCGCATGGTGGCGTTCACCTCGATGGTGGCGTTCACGTTGCTGCCCTTGTTGATCTCGAAGAGGGCGCGGGTCTTGCTGGTGTTGTCGTAGGCCGCGGCGATCTGGGAGATGCCCTGGGTCTCGGGCAGGAGGGCCTCGTAGGTGGGAAGGTCCAGGTCCACGGTGGCGTCGGGGTCGAAGCCCGGGGGGGCCGGGGACTCCAGGAACTCCGAGGCCCAGATGCCCTTCACGTAGGGCCGGATGGCCGAACCTTCGATCATGGCCTTCAGGCCCGTGGAGACCACGTAGTGCTCCAGGCGCAGTTCGAACCGCCGGGCCTCGGGGTCCTCCTCCAGGCGCCTCTGGATCCGTTCGAAGAAGTCTGGCAGCCCCGGGTGGAAGACGATCTCCCCGCCCAGCTCGCGAAGCCGCGCGTTGGTGAGCCCGGGCATGCGGCCGTGGTGCACGTACGTCAGCAGGTGGTTCAGGTAGGCCGTATCGGGATGGAGCGTCACGTCCAGGCGCGCGAAAAAGGCCGGCAGGGCGTTCACCTCCCGCCAGAAGGACGCTTCGTCCACCCCGAACGCGCGGAAGATCGGCTCCTGCATATAGCCGGGAATCAGGGTCTTGTCGAAATCCCAGACCATGGCGATGACGTTCTGGGGATGGAGGGGTGTGGACACGGCGCTCCCGGGGGCTGTCTCTTCGATACTACCTTCGATGCCCGCAACCCGGCGACAATGACGGGATGGAACGGTTCTACTTCGACGCCAACGCCACCGCGCCCCCCCTGCCCGAAGCCCTCGCCGCCCAGGCGAGGGCTTCGGCCCAGGCTTGGGCGAACCCCACCAGCACGCACCGGGAGGGCCAGCGGGCCAGGCACCTCCTGGAGGAGGCCCGGCGCGGGGTGGCCGGCGTGCTGGGCGCCGCGCCGGGTGAGCTGGTGTTCTGCTCCAGCGCCACCGAGGCCCTCCACCTCCTCCTGCGGGGCCTGCGGCCCCGGCTGGGGGATAGCCCCGCCTGCGTATTCCCGGGCGAGCACAGCGCCTGCCTGAACCCCCTCAAGGACTGGACGCAGGTGCGCTGGCTGCCCTGCGACACCGCGGGCGCGGCCACCCTGGTGCAGATGGCCGCCAGCAACGAGACGGGGATCCGCTACGCGATGCCCAAGGAGCCGGGGGCGGTGCGGATCATGGACGCCGCCCAGGCCTGGGGCAAGGTGCCCGTGGACCTGGGGTCCTGCGACGCCGCCGTCTTCTCCGGGCACAAGGCCGGGGGCCCCAGGGGCGCCGCGGTGCTCTGGATGCGCCCTGACCTGCCCTGGACCTCGGTCATGGAAGGTCCCCAGGAGCGCCGCCGGCGGGGGGGCACGGAGGACCTGGGGGCCATCGCGGGGCTGGCCGAGGCCGCCCGGGCCGTTCCCGCCCGGGTGGAGGCCAACGCAGCCCTGGCGGCCCTGCGCGACGCCCTGGAGGAGGAAGTGCTGGGGTGGTCCCCGGACTACGAGGCCCTGGGCCGGGGCCTGCCCCGCCTGCCCAACACCAGCGCCCTCATGCTCCGGGGCCACAACGGGGAGTCGGTGCAGATCGCCCTGGACCTGGCCGGATTCGCCGTGAGCACCGGTTCGGCCTGCCACAGCGGCGCGACCCGGCCCAGCCACGCCATCACCTCCCTGGGTTATACCGAAGCGGAGGCGCGCAGCGTGATCCGCATCTCGATGCTTCCCGGCACGCCGCAGACCTCCGTGGAGGCCCTGGCGGCGGCCCTGAAGCGGGTGCTGAAGCGTTAGGCTACCGCCGGAGGTTCAGGGCGCCTTTTCCAGGGTGACCTCGGGAGCCACGGCCTGCCTCATCAGGTTCAGGTAGTCCTTCAGGGCCGGGTACGAGGCCGCGTGGTTGTATACGCCCAGGGTGCTCACCTTCATTCGGGCGGTCAGGTCCCCGGTGCCGGGGTCCTGGCGCACGTCGAGGATCACCGTGCCCCACTGGGTGGAGCGGGTGGAGACCACCGGTTTGGGCAGGACGTAGCCCGCGGGCACCTTCACGGTGCTGGTGGCCTCCTGGACCCCCGTGCAAGGCAGCAGGATGGGCTCCTCGCGTTCCGCGGACATTGCGGCGGGAACGTACAGCGGCGCGTCCATGCCTGGGAAGGGATTGAGCTTCAGGGTGGCGCCGGGGACCAGCGCCAGGGTGCCCGAGGCGTTGAACCCCAGCGGCTGCGAGGGGTCCGTGGCATTGGCCACCTCCACCTTGGAGGCCGTGAACCCGCCCTTGGCCAGGGTCTCCCGGTACCATGCCTCGCGGTCCGCGGGGGACTTCGCGGCCAGGGCGCCGCGGGCCGCCAGGGCCGGCGCGCCCTGGAAGTTGGCCTGCAGGGTGGCCTTGCCCGGGCCGCCGGTGGCGTCCACCTCGAAGGTGAAGATGCGGGTGTTGCCGGAGGCGGGCTCCACCCGGATGTCCTGGACCCCGGCCTTCCAGGTGGCGCTGTCGATGGTCACGGCCTTGGTGGACTGATAGGCCACGGGCATCTGGCCGACGGGCAGGAGCCGGTCGGTGGGATCCAGCCACAAGGTGGACTGGCCGGGTTCGTCCACGCCCAGCAGGTTGTGGGTGAACTGGAAGGGCGTGCGCACCTCGGGATTCACCATCCAGAACCTGCGGTCGGCGACGAGCCCGATCTTCGCCGGGATGCCCTCGTCGGCGAGGAGGTTGAACAGGAGCCGCACGGCGCCCTTGTTGTCCACGTACCCGGACCTGGCCATGTAGTTGAGGGAGGATACCTTGGCCACGTCCACGTTGTAGGCCCTGGCGTCGGTCCAGGCCGTTGAGCTCAGCTCCCCGAGGCCGGTGCTGGAACTAAAGTTGCCCCCCGATTCCATGAAGTGGGCCGAGCCCTCCTTCACGGCGCCCTCGTCCACGGCCCAGCGGGCCAGGGGATCGGGCTTCTCGCCGAACAGCAGGTGGTCGATGTTCACGGTCTTCGCCGCCAGGCGTTCCGCGATCGTCCGGGCCTTGTCCCGGGGACCGCCGGTCAGGTCCTTCCGGATGGCGGCGGAGAAGGCGCGGTAGGCCTCGCCCTTGGCCACGAACTTCGTGTACCAGTCCTTGTAGAAGAGGTCGACCACCTTCTGCCAGTAGTCCAGGGCCGGGACCTTGGAGAGCAGGTTGCCCACCGAAGCGATGGGCTTGAAGACCACCACCTTGGGGACGGGCCGCACCAGGTCGTTGGAGAAGGGGGCGCGGGGGAGGCCGGGGATGTCGCGGATCGTGAAGGTGGTGCCCATGGAGGTGGAGCCTTCCACCACGTTGTAGCCGGCCGTGGAGGAGAAGATCAGGGGCCAGTACATCTCCTTGGCCCGCTGCACCACCACCGACTGCGTGGGGAACGCAGAACCCAGCGTCCAGACCTTGAAGGGGCCGAACCGCTCGGGAAGGTTCCCCTTTCCGGTGGTGGGCATGCGCCGGAACAGCGCGGCGCCCACCTCGGTGAGTTCGCGCCAGCGCAGCTCCACGACGCAGTCGGCGGTGAGGCCGGGCGGGAGCAGGCCCGTTTCGACCATCGCGCCGTCATCGGGGGAGGCCGCCTTGCGGGCGGTGAAGGTCTCCCGCTTGCCGATGGGCACGACCCGGCCATCCGGGAAGGTCACCTGGCCCTCCAGGGAGACGAGGGTCTCGGGCAGGTCGTTGAGCTCGGCGGCGGCGAGCCCCGCCTCGCCCAGGATTCGCACGCGCAGGGTCTGCTCGAACCAGTCCGGCTGGAAGTCCAGCTTGCGTTCCAGGATCACGGCGCCCTTGGCCACGAGGGCGGGATTCGCGCTCATCGCCCACAGCTCCTTGGGAATGGAAGGCCACTTCGCGCCCTGGAGGGGCGAGACGAGGGCGGGAATAAACAGCAGGAGGGCCGTCTTGCGCATGGATTTTCTCCTTGGATCGGTTGGGTCCAGGTTCTCATGCCTGGGGCCGCCTGCAAAACCCCCCGGGCGAAGTAAGCTGGAGGCATGGAAAAATATTCCCTTCTCCGTCTGAAGCCCGGCAAGGAAGCCCTCCTCTCCAAGCTGCATCCCTGGGTGTATTCCGGCGCCCTGGCCGAGCCGCCCGCCTCGCCCCTGGTGCGCCTGGCCGACGCCTCGGGCAACGTGCTGGCCGTGGGCACAGCCTCCGCCACGAATCCTCTGGCCGTGCGGATCTTCCGCTTCGACGACGGGCCCCTGGACGCGGCCTTCTTCCGGGAGCGCCTGGGGCGGGCCCTGGAGGGCCGGCGGATGCTGGGGCTGGACGGCCCGGAATCCGGGTGCCGGTGGGTGTTCGGGGAGGGCGACCTGCTGCCCGGGCTCGTGGTGGACCGCTATGCCCAGGCCCTGGTCATCCAGGTGGGCACCGCCGGCCTGGAGGCCCTGCGCGACATCTGGTGGCCCGTGCTGGTGGAGCTCGCCAGGGCCGAAGGCATCACCGTCTTCGTGGAGCGCAGCCAGGGCGGACGCAAGGAGGAGGGCCTGGCCCCCGTGAACCGCCTCCTCAAGGGTTCCCTGGCGGGTCCGGTCACGGTCCGGGAGGGCGATGCGCGCCTGGCGGTGGACCTGCTCCGGGGCCAGAAGACCGGCTTCTTCCTGGACCAGCGGGAGCATCGCCTTTTCCTCGGCGGGATCTCCCGGGGCGCGTCGGTGCTCAACGCCTTCGGCTACACCGGCGGCTTCTCCATCCATGCCGGGCTGGGGGGGGCTTCGCGGGTGGCCACCCTGGACATCTCCGCCCAGGCCCTGGACCAGGCCGAACGGGACTGGGCCGCCAACGGCCTGGACCCCGACCTGCACGAACGGATGGAAGGAGACGCGTTCGAGCTCATGCGCGCCCTGGAGCCCGCGAGCTTCGACCGGGTGGTGGTGGATCCCCCCGCCTTCGCCAAGCAGCGCAAGGACGTGGACAAGGCCTTCAAGGCCTACAAGGACGTCTTCCGCCTCGGGGCCCGCGCCACGGCGCCGGGGGGCGTGCTGGGGCTCTTCTCCTGCTCCCAGCACCTGGAGCGGGGCCGGTTCCAGGAGGCGGCGTGGACCGCGCTGCTGGAGGCGGGCCGGGAGGCCCAGGTGCTGGCCCACCTGGGGCAGCCCATGGACCACCCCTATGCCCTGAACCATCCCGAGGGGTTCTATTTGAAGGGGCTCTGGCTGCGGGTTTTCTAGGAGGCTGTCCATGTA
>DBMS01000113.1 GCA_002297665.1 Holophagaceae bacterium UBA692
GAAGTGCTCGTGGATGAAGAAGAAGTTGGCGTGCCCGGGGTTGGCCCGCTCCACCAGGATGAACCATGGCGCAGCGACGGCGGCGAAGAGGAGCCAGCCCAGGGGGTCCAGGAGGGTCCGCAGCAGGGCCGAGCGCATGCGCGGCGAGGACCAGGCGAAGGGGAGGGAGGCGATCAGGACGCAGCCCACCAGCACCGGCGCCGCCAGGCCCTTGGTGAGCATGGCCAGCGCCAGGGCCCCGAAGGCCAGGAGGCTCCAGCCGGTGGCGGGCCGGTCCTCGAACCGCGCCGCCACCGCCTCGATGCCGGCCACCAGGGCCAGCACCTGGAAGGCGGAGAACAGCGCGTCCAGGGTGAGCACCTGGGCGCAGACGTAGGCCAGGATGGCGGTGCCGGCCATGAAGCCCGCCCAGGTGGCCTGGCGCGCCCCCAGCCGCGACGCCAGCTTCCAGGCGCACCAGAGGGTGATGAGCGTGGCCAGGGCCAGGGGCAGGCGCGCCGCGAAGGCGTGCAGGCCGAAGGTCTTCATGGAAATCGCGGAAAGCCAGTACTGCAGGGGCGGCTTCTCGAAATAGAGGACCTGGTTGAGCCGGGGCGTGAGCCAGTCCGCGCTCGCCAGCATCTCCCGGGGGATCTCGGCGTAGCGGGCCTCGTCAGGTTCCCACAGGGGCCGCATGAACAGCGGGACCAGGCCCAGGAAGAACCAGATCCAGAGGAGGGTGCCCCGTTCCTTTTTCGTCAACCCTCGGTCTCCACGATCTTCTCCATGGCCTTGTGCTCTTCCACGAAGAAGTCGATGGCCTTGCGAAGGGCCTCCTTGATGCCGATCTTCGGCTCGAAGCCGAAGGTCTCGCGCATGCGGCGGATGCTGGGGGTGCGCACCAGGACGTCCTGGTAGCCCTTGCCGTAGAAGGCGCCGCTGGTCTCCTGCACGATGTGGGACATGGGGATGTTGCGCTCGAGGCGGAAGGGATGGTCCTTCCAGATCTCCAGCATCCGCTCGGCGATGTCCTTGACGCTATGGTCGTTGGCGGGGTTACCGATGTTGAAGATGCGGCCGTCGGCCTTGCCGCCCTCGTTGCGCAGGACGGCCATGAGCCCGTCCATGGCGTCCTCCACGTCGCAGAAGCAGCGGCGCTGCTCGCCGCCGTCCACCAGCTTCAGGGGCTCGCCGTTGAACAGGTTCCAGGCGAACTGGGTCACCAGGCGGCTGGAGCCCTCCTTGGCGGTGTTGAGGCTGTCGAGCTTGGGGCCCATCCAGTTGAAGGGGCGGAACAGGGTGAACTGGAGGTTGTCCCGGAACCCGTAGCCCCAGATGACGCGGTCCAGGAGCTGCTTGGAGGTGGAGTAGATCCACCGCTGCATGGGGATGGGGCCGGTGACCAGGGCCGAGGTCTCCTCGTCGAACTCGGCATCCGGGCACATGCCGTAGACTTCCGAGGTGCTGGGGAAGACCACCCGCTTCTTGTACTTGACGCACTGGCGGACGACGCGGAGGTTCTCCTCGAAATCCAGCTCGAACACGCGCAGGGGGTCGGTGACGTAGACCTTGGGGGTGGCGATGGCCACCAGGGGCAGCACCACGTCGCAGTTCTTCACGTGGTACTCGATCCACTCCTTGCTGATGCTGATGTCGCCCTCGCGGTAGTGGAAGCGGGGGTTGCCCAGGTATTCGGCCACCTTGTGGTTGCCGAGATCCATGCCATAGACTTCCCAGGTGGTGTCGCGCAGGATGCGGCCCACCAGATGCGACCCGATGAATCCGTTCACGCCGAGGATGAGGATTTTCACGATGAGCTCCGTTCACAAAAACAGTCCAGTCTATCAGGTCGCCCTGGGCCGGTCATGAACCTCGTGCTCCTCCGGGAGGAGGATTTCACGGCCCCGGGACGGGTCCGGATCCAGGGACGCAGGCTGCGCCACGTCCTGGAGGTTCACCGGGCGGGCGTGGGCGACGAGCTGGTGGTGGGCCTCCTGGGGGGGGCCGTGGGCCGGGGCCGGGTGACGTCCCTGGAGGGCGGGCTGCACCTGGACGTGACGCTGGACCGGCCCCCGCCCCCCAAGCTGCCCCTGACCCTGGTGCTGGCCCTGCCCCGGCCCAAGGTGCTCAACCGCACCCTGGCGGCGGCCACGAGCCTCGGCGCGGCCCGCATCTTCCTGGTCAACGCCTGGAAGGTGGAAAAAAGCTACTGGAAGAGCCCCCGCCTCTCGGAGGAGAACCTCCTGGAACAGCGGATCCTGGGCCTGGAGCAGGCCCGGGACACCGTGCTTCCGGAACTGCACCTGCGCCGCCTCCTGCGGCCCTTCGCGGAGGACGAGCTCCCCGGGATCCTCCAGGGCACCCTCCCGATCCTGGCGCATCCGGGCGTGCCCGAGCCCTGCCCGCGGGCCCCCGGCGGCCCCGTGACGCTGGTGATCGGCCCCGAAGGCGGCTTCATCCCCGCCGAGGTGGACCTCCTCGCCCGGAGCGGATGCAGGCCCGTGAACCTCGGGGAGCGGATCCTGCGGGTGGAGACCGCCGTGGCCGCGCTCACCGGCCGCCTTTTCTGAGGGACCCGGGAAGGTTCCGATGCGAAGATGGGGGAATCCAAACCCAGAAGGAGACCTCATGGCCACAGGCACGGGACCGCGCATCATCCAGGTGGAGGAGAAGCTCCCCTTCCTCGAAACGATCCCACTCAGCCTCCAGCACCTCTTCGCCATGTTCGGCGCGACGGTGCTGGTCCCCTTCCTGCTCCACGTGGACCCCGCCACCTCGCTGCTCATGAACGGCGTGGGCACCCTGGTGTACCTGATCGTGACCCGGGGGAAGATCCCGGCCTACCTGGGTTCGAGCTTCGCGTTCATCGCACCGGTGCTGGCGGTGCTGGCGGTGCCGGCCCTGGGCGGCTACGCGGCCGCGCAGGGAGGCTTCATCGTCTTCGGGCTCTTCTTCATGGCCATCTCGCTCATCGTGCGCCAGGTGGGCACGCGGTGGCTGGAGGTGGTGTTCCCGCCCGCGGCCATGGGGGCCGTGGTGGCCATCATCGGCCTGGAGCTGGCCCCCACCGCCGCGCAGATGGCCGGCCTCGTGCAGGGCCCGGCCACCTCGCCCCTGCCCCACGGGCTGAGCCTGGCGGTCTCGCTCTCCACCCTGGGCGTGGTGATCCTGGTCTCGCTCTTCGCGCGGGGCTTCTTCAGCATCATCCCCGTCCTGGTGGGCGTCGTGGCCGGCTACGGCCTCTCCCTCTACCTGGGCCTGGTGGACCTGGCCGCCATCCGCACCGCGCCCTGGTTCGCCGTGCCCCACCTCTACAGGCCCGTCTACAACCTCCAGGCCATCATGATGATCTTCCCGGCCTGCTTCGTGGTGCTGGCCGAGCACATCGGCCACCTGATCGTCACGGGCAACATCGTGGACCGCGACCTCATGAAGGACCCCGGGCTCCACCGCTCGCTGCTGGGCGACGGCCTGTCCAACGTCCTTTCCGGCCTCACGGGCGCAACCCCCAACACCACCTACGGCGAGAACATCGGCGTCATGGCCATCACGCGGGTGTTCAGCGTGTGGGTCATCGGCGGCGCGGCGTGCATCGCCATAGCCGTTTCGTTCGTGGGCAAGATCGGCGCGGTCATCCGCAGCATCCCCGGCCCCGTCATGGGCGGCGTGTGCCTCCTGCTCTTCGGCGTCATCGCCGCCGCCGGCATCCGCATGATCATCGAGAAGAAGGTGGACTACACCCGCCCCTCCAACCTGATCCTCACCGCCGTGACCTTCGTGGTGGGCATCAGCGGCGCGAAGATCACCCTGGGCCACGTGGCGCTCCAGGGCATGGCCCTGGCCACGGTGGTGGCCATCCTGCTGGGGGTGGTGGTGTGGCTCGGGGAGAAGTGCGCCCCCGCCCCCGCCGCGGCGGTCGAGCCCGAATAGCCTTCAGGGGGCCGCGGCGCGCACCTTCAGGCCCATCTTCAGGTCCAGCTTGTAGATCCTGTACTTGAGGTCCAGGAGCGAGCCCACCTTCCGGAAGGCCAGGAGGGTCTGGGCCACGTAGAAGTCGTTGTTGTCGAAGGAGGGTTCCTCCACCAGGTCGGAGGCCAGGTTCCCCGCGTAGGTCTGGGACCGCAGCATCTCCTCGTAGAAGGCGGTCCTGGGGGCCGCGTAGTCGTAGGCGTAGATGAACACGGCCCCGCCCTTGCCCATGCCGGGATCCCCCCCTTCGCCGCCCAGGGCGCGGTTGCCCTGGAAGGTGCACCCCCGGAGGTCCAGGTCGCCCCACCGGAGGAAGACGGCGCCGCCCATGGCCCCCCCCGCGCCGCCCCGGCCCCCGGTGACCCAGTCGCCGGGCACGCCGTCGCCGCCGACGAGCGGCATCGCGTCCTCGG
>DBMS01000095.1:0-343 GCA_002297665.1 Holophagaceae bacterium UBA692
TTACGTGGTCAGGCTCCTAGAGGCCCAGCAGGGCCCGGGCCTCGGTCTCCATGCGGTCCAGCAGGGCCGCGTCGGTGCGGCTCTGGAGGTAGACCTTGAGCTTGGGTTCCGTGCCGCTGGGGCGGAAGGCGGCGAAGGCGCCGGATTCCAGGCGGAACTTGAGGACGTTGGAGGGGTCCATGGGGCGGGCCTTGGCGCGGTTGTCGGGGCGGTCGAGGATGGGTTCGACCTTGTCCCCGGCGTGCCATTGGCCGGCCTGGAGGTCCTCCCAGGAGACGACCTTCTCGCCGCCGAAGACCGTGAGGCCGGCCTGGCGGATGCGGGTCATGGCCTCGGCGAAGCG
>DBMS01000095.1:359-1216 GCA_002297665.1 Holophagaceae bacterium UBA692
CGGGCCTTGAGGGCCTCCACGGCGTCAAAGGGGCCCATGCCCAGCGTCTTGTAGTGGCCCACCATCTCGGCCACCACCAGGGCGGCCAGGACGCCGTCCTTGTCGCGCATCTGGTCGCTGAGCTGCATGCCGAAGGACTCCTCGGCGCTGTAGGCGTAGGTCTCGCCGTTGCGCCCGAGGATGTCCATGCACAGGGCGATGTTCTTGAAGCCGGTGAGGGTCCACATGACCTCGAGGCCGTGGTGCCGGGCCACCTCGGCCAGGAGGTCGGAGGTGACGACCGTGGTGACCATGACGCCCTTGAGGCCCTTCTGGGTGCACAGGTAGTCCAGGGTGAGGGCGGCCAGGTCGTTGCCGCTCATGAGCTCCCAGGCGCCGTCGCGGGGCGCCACGAGGCCGATGCGGTCGGCGTCGGGGTCGTTGGCGAGGATGACGTCGGCGCCCACCTTGGCGGCGTCGGCCAGGGGGGCCTTGTAGGCGGCGATCTCCTCGGGGTTGGGCCGGGGGGCGGTGGGGAAGGTGCCGTCCTGCACGGCCTGGGAGGCGCAGATGTCCAGGGGGAGCCCGGCGCGCTTGAAGAGCTCGGGCACGAAGGCGATGCCGGTGCCGTGGAAGGGGGTGTACAGGACCTTGGCGGGCTTGAACCCGGCGGGGCGGGTCATGAGCTCGAGCCCCAGCGCGAGGTAGCCCTCCTCCAGCTCGGCGGGGATGGGCACGATGCGGGCGTCGCCCTCGGCGGGGGGCGGCTCGGGCACCAGGGGGAACCGGGCCATGGCGGCTTCCACCTCGGTGTCCCAGGGGCTCACGACCTGGGCGCCCTTCTCGTCATAGGCCTTGTAGCCGTTGTATTCCTTGGG
>DBMS01000095.1:1226-1429 GCA_002297665.1 Holophagaceae bacterium UBA692
ATGGCGTAGCAGAGGAAGGGGGTGGGCAGGGGGCGGCTGCCCAGGTACACCTGGTACCCGGCCGCGGCCAGCACCCGCGCGGCTTCCCGCGCGAAGACGTCGGACTGCAGGCGGGTGTCGAAACCCACCAGGGCGGTGCGGGCCTGGGGGGCCCGGGCCTTGGCCACCTGGGCGAGGGCCAGGGTGGTGCGGCGGACGTTGGG
>DBMS01000095.1:1434-2205 GCA_002297665.1 Holophagaceae bacterium UBA692
GCCGCCGGTGCCGAAGGCCAGGGGCTCGAAGAACCGGTCGTTCACTTCCACCTGGGCCGCGGCGTCGCCCTTCTCGGCGGCCTGGACCAGGGGTTCGAGCTCGGCCCTGAGTTCGGGCTCCAGGTGGGGAAAGGCAAGGTACTGGCGTGCGGCTGCTGTGGACATCGAATCCTCTCGTTAGGCTCCGACTACCTTATCACGCCCCGCCAAGGCTCATGTCCGAGAGCAGGAGGGACACGCCGGCGCTGCTGCCGTACCAGTGGAGATCGTTGCCCACCGCGGCGATGCGGGTGAGGAAGTCCCGCAGGTTGCCCGCGAAGGTCATGCGGTCCACGCTCTCGGCCAGCTGCCCCCCGCGGATGCGGATGCCCGAGGCGCCCACGCTGAGGTCGCCCGAGACGGGGTCCACGGTGTGCAGGCCCATGAGCTCGGTGATGAGCACCCCCTCGCCGGCCATGCGGTGGAGTTCGCCGGGCGTCGTGTCCCCGGCTTCCGGGAACAGGTTGAAGGTGGAGACGCCGGGGTTGCTGCCCGTGCCACGGCCGGCGGTGCCGGTGGGGGCCACGCCCATCTCGGCGGCGGTCCTGAGGGTGTGGAGGTAGGTGCCCAGGACGCCCTCTTGGATGAGGACGTTGCGCCGGGTGGGCAGGCCCTCCCCGTCCCAGGGCTCGGACCCCAGCCCCTGGGGCAGCCTGCCGTCGTCCACCAGGGTGAGCAGGGGGGAGGCGATGGCCTCCCCGAGCTTGCCCGCGAACAGGCTGCGGCCCTTGA
>DBMS01000095.1:2275-3858 GCA_002297665.1 Holophagaceae bacterium UBA692
AGCTTGCGCTCGCCCTTGCGGGCGGCTTCGGCGCCGATGGCGGCCAGGTCCACGGCGCCGGGGTGCCGGCCCATGTCCCAGTGCCACGAGGCCTGGCGGTCGCCGCGCTCCTCCACGGCCAGTTCGATGGCCGCCGAGCAGGACGAGCCCAGGTCGAAGGCCCGCACCCCGCGCTGGGTGAGGAGCAGGGAGGCGCCGTCGCCGTCGGCCCAGGAGGCGTCGCGCACGGCGACGACCTTGGAGGAGGCCCTGCGGGCGTGGGCTTCAAGTTCCAGGGCCCGGCGGATGCGCTCCTCGGGGGTCAGCGCCGAGCCGCGGGGGTCGTGGCGGGAGGGCAGGTCGTCCACGCCCGAGGGGCAGGCCTGGCGGATCCAGGGGTCCTCGTCGCCCAGGGCGGAGAGCTCCCAGGCCTGGGCGAACAGCTCGGTGAAGTCGGCCCGGCCCAGGTCGGTGGTGGTGGCGATGCCGGTGCGCATGCCCTTGGCCCCGGGCCGCAGGACGCGCACCCCCAGGCCGCCGCGCTTGCTGGTGGTGAGGTCCTCCAGGGCGCCGTTCTGGACCTTGGCGCGGCGGGAGCGGGAAACGCTCACGAAGGCCTCGGCGCCTTCGGCGCCCAGCGCCAGGGCCGAACGGATCCCGGCCTGGAGCCGCTCCTCGAGGGTTTCGGAAATGTAGGTCTGGAACAGGGTCGCGTCGGACATCAGGGTAGGGCCTCTTTGAGGGCTTTCTGGTGGGCCTGGTATGTCTTCGCGTTGAAGCACACCAGGAAGACCTGCTCGGGAACCGCGTTGGCGTCCAGGAACGCCAGGATGGCCCGCACGGCCACCGGGGCGGCGACGTCCAGGGGGATCTGGGGTTCGATGCCCGAACCGATGCTGGGGAAGGCCACGGAGCGGATGCCCCTGGACCTGGCCAGCTCGAGGGCGCTCACGTAGCAGGAGGCGAGCACGCCCGCCTCGGAATGGCCGCCGCCCTGCCAGGTGGGGGCGACGGTGTGGATGACGAAGGGGGACGCCAGGTTGTGGCCGCCGGTGAGGCGCGCCTCGCCCGGAGGGCAGTCGCCCACGCCCAGGCATTCCTCCTCCAGGCCCGGGCCCGCGGCGCGGTGGATGGCCACGTGCACGGGCCCCCCGGCGGCGAGCGTCTCGTCGGTGGAGTTCACCACCGCCTCCGTTTCCATGGCGGTGATGTCGCCCAGCTGGAGCTTGAGACGCGAGACCATGGACAGCCTCCTAGATGACGCTGGGAAGGGGTTCCGCGGTCCCGCCCACCACCAGGGCGGGGCAGAGGATGGTGGGCAGGGCGTCGGAAACGGGAACGCCCTGGCCGTCCTTGCCGCAGGTGCCGATGTCGAAGTGGTCCAGGTCCCGGCCGATGCGGGTGATCTCCTTGAGCACCGCGGGCCCGCAGCCCGTGAGGGTGGCGTTGCGCACGGGGTGCTTGACGACGCCGCCTTCCACCCAGTAGCCCTCGGTTACCTGGAAGACGAAGTTGCCGGTGACGGTGTCCACCTGGCCCCCGCCCATGTGCTTGACGAGGAGGCCCCGGTCCAGGTCCCGGAGGATGTCGCCGGGATCCTCCTG
>DBMS01000095.1:3970-4103 GCA_002297665.1 Holophagaceae bacterium UBA692
GCGCGGCCCTCGTCGTCGCAGGCCGAGGACCCGCGCTTGTGGGGCAGGGTGCCGTCGTCGATGATCGTGACGGCGTCGGAGGCCACCTTCTGGCCCAGTTTGCCCGAGAACGCGCTCACCCCGGCCAGGGCCA
>DBMS01000321.1 GCA_002297665.1 Holophagaceae bacterium UBA692
GCGGCTGTTCGGGGTGATGTACCAGTCCGGCGCGCTCTTCGGATCGCTGACGCTTCTCGAGAACATCTGCCTGCCGCTGGAGGAGTTCAGCAGCCTGCCCCGCGACGCCCGCGAGGCCGTGGCCCGCTTGAAGCTCAAGCTGGTGGGCCTGGCGGGAGCGGAAATGAAGCTGCCCTCGGAGCTCTCCGGGGGCATGCAGAAACGGGCGGCCATCGCCCGGGCCATGGCCCTGGACCCGGCCATCCTCTTTCTCGACGAACCCCAGGCCGGGCTCGATCCCGTCACCTCGGCCGGGCTCGACGAGCTCATCTTGACCCTGTCCCGAAGCCTTGGCATCACCTTCGTCATCGTCAGCCACGAGCTGGCCAGCATCTATGCCATCGCCCACAGGATCATCATGCTCGATGGCGAGGAAAAAGGCATCATCGCCGAAGGGGCGCCCGCCGAACTGCGCGACCACAGAGCCGACCCCAGGGTCCGCAAATTCTTCAAACGGGAGGCCTAAGCCCGGCCATGAGCATGCACACCAACTACTTCAAGCTCGGCCTGTTCATCATCTGCTCCGCGTCCCTGGTGATCCTGGCCCTGATATTCTTCGGCCTGGGGTCCCTGCGCAAGGACAAGATCATGCTGGAGACCTACTTCAACGAATCCGTGCAGGGCCTGGACATCGGCTCGCCCCTCAAGTTCAAGGGCGTGAAGATCGGCTCGGTGGAGCGCATCCGGTTCGTGTTCAACAAATACCACGACATCCGCGACATCCCCTTCCGCTACGTGCTGGTGGAGATGGCCCTGGACCCCGAGGCGCTCCGGACCCACGCCCTGCGGGGCCGGGCCGCCTACCGGGAGCGGTACCGGTGGGAGGCCGAGGCCCCCAACCTGCGGTGGCACCTGGAACGGGCCGGCGCCCTGGAGCGGATCCCCGCGAAGGAGACCCCATGAACATCCTCCTCGTCAATCCCTATGCCCTGGCCCCGGACCAGCCCGGAGGCACCCGCCACTTCTCCCTGGCCCGGGCCCTCGCGCGCATGGGGCACTCGGTGGTCATCGCGGCCTCCGGCTTCGACCACCTCACCCGCACCGCCTCGGTGCCTCCGGGGGAGCCGGCCCGGCGCGAGGCGCGGGAGGGCGTGGCCTTCGTGCGGCTGCGCACCCCCCCCTACCGGGGCAACGGGGCCGGGCGGCTGTGGAACATGCTGGCCTTCGCGCGGAGTGTGGGGACGGTGCTTCCGCGGTACCTGGGGGCCCGGCCGGACGTGGTGGTGGGCAGCAGCCCCCACCCCTTCGGCGCCCGGGCCGCCCTTCACCTGGCCCGGCGCCTGGGGGTTCCGTTCGTGCTGGAGATCCGGGACGTGTGGCCCCAGTCCCTCACGGACGTGATGGGCGTGTCGCCCCGGCATCCCGTCGTCTGGGTCCTGGAGCGCATCGAGCGGGAGCTGTACCGGGGGGCGGACCACATCGTCACCCTCCTGCCCAGGGTGGCGGGGCGGGTCGCCGAACGGGGCGGGGATCCCGGCGCCATCACCTGGGTGCCCAACGGCATCGACCTGGCCATGGTCCCGCCGGTGGCCGAGCCCCGGGACGGGGACACCTTCACCGTCATGTACGCGGGCTCCCACGGGGTCACCAACGCCCTGGACGTGCTGGTGGACGCCGCGGCCATCCTGCAGGCGCGCGCGCCGCGCCTGCCCAAGCGCCTGGCCCTGGTGATGGTGGGCACCGGTCCCGAGAAGCCGCGCCTGGAGGCCCGGGCCCGGAGCCTGGGCCTGGCCAACCTGGCCTTCCGGCCCCCCGTGCCCAAGCGGGACGTGTACGCCCTGCTGGCCCAGGCCGACGCGTTCTGGGTCAGCTCGGCGGACGCGGGCCTCTGGGAGCACGGCATCAGCTTCAACAAGCTCTACGATTTCATGGCCATGGGGCGGCCCACGGTCATCGGCGTGCGCTGCTCCACCAACCCGATCCTGCTCTCCGGCGGGGGCCTGACGGTGCTTCCCGGGAGCGCCCAGGCCATGGCCGAAGGGATCGAACGGCTCCTGGCCGCGGGCCATGGGCGCCGGCTGGCCATGGGCGCGAAGGCCCGGAACTTCGTGGAGGCCAACTTCGACATGCGCAGGCTGGCGGAGGCCTTCGAATCGGCCCTCCTGGAAACCCTGGGCCCCGGCCGCGGAGGCGCCCATGCGTCGTGAATTCATCGGACCCCGGGACCCCGCCTGGGCCGCGTTCCTGGAGGCGGCCCCCCATGACTTCTACCACCTGCCGGGCTATGTGGAGCTCTGCGCCCGCCGGGACGCGGGCGAGGCCGCGGCCTTCCTGGCCGAGGAGGGCGGGGGGGCCATGCTCATGCCCCTGGTGCTGCGCCCGGTGCCCGGAGCGCCGTGGCGGGACGCGTGCGCGCCCTACGGGTATCCCTGTCCCCTCTTCCGCGGCGGGCCCGCCCCGGACCAGGTGGGGGCCTTCCTGGCCGCCTTCGCCGCAGCCGGCGCGGGCGAGGGCCTCGTGAGCGCCTTCTTCCGGCTCCACCCCCTCCTGCCGGTCCCCGAGGGACCCTTCGAGCGGTTCGGCACCCTGGTGGACCACGGGCAGACCGTGTACCTGGACCTGGAACTGCTTCCGGAGGAACTGGAGCGCCAGACCCGCGTGAACCACCGCGCCGACGCCCGCAAGCTCCTGGCCGAGGGGTACCGGGTGGAGGTGGACGGCTGGGACCGGCTGGACGCCTTCGTGGACATCTACGAGGCGACCATGGCCTACCGCGGCTCGGACGCCGCCTACCGCTTCGACGCCGCCTACTTCCGCGACCTGCGCGAATGCCTGGGGGACCGCCTCCACCTGTGCATGGTGGTGGCCCCCGGAGGGGAGGCGGCGGCCGGGGGCCTTTTCACGGACATGGGCGGCCTGATGCAGTTCCACCTGGCGGGCACCGCCCCCGCGTTCCGCAGGGCCGGGCCGGCCAAGCTCATGCTCCTGCACATGCGGGACCGGGCCCGGGACTGGGGCGCCCGGCGGCTCCACCTGGGCGGCGGCGTGGGCTGCGCGGAGGACTCCCTGGCCTTTTTCAAGCAGGGCTTCTCGCGGCTCCGGGCCCGCTTCTCCACCTACCGGATGGTCCTCCTGCCCCGCATCTACCGGGAGCTGGCCGCGGACCCCGCCGGCGACTTCTTCCCCGCCTACCGCCATCCCTGAGGAATCCATGGACCCCTTGAATCCCCGCCCCTTCACCCTGCTCCGCACCGCCGCGGGCTCCCCCCCCGCGGTGACCCAGTACCGCCGCTTCCGCGAGCTGGGCTGCCGCATCGTGGCCGCCGACTGCGACGGCCGGAGCGTGGGCTTCGCCTTCGCGGACGCCGCCTACGTCGTCCCGAGGGTGGGAGATCCCGCCTACCTGGACCGCATGGTCGAGATCTGCGGGCTGGAGGGGGTGGATCTCTTCCTGCCGGCCCTGGACGAGGAGCTGGCGCTGTGTTCGGCCCACCGCGACCGCTTCGCCCGGGCCGGCACGCGGGTGCTGGTCTCCGGCCCCGAGGCCCTGGCGGTTTGCACGGACAAGCTCCGGACCTTCGAGGCGTTCCGGGACCTGGGGATCCCCACGCCCCGCACGGTGCCCGCGTCCGAGTACCGGGAGGGCGCCTTCCCGTCCTACCCCGTGGTGGTCAAGCCCCGGGCCGGCCGCGGCGGCGCCGGGGTGCACGTGGCGCGCTCCCACGCGGAGGCTGCCTTCTTCGCCTCCTACGTGCCGGACCCGGTGGTCCAGGAGCACTGCCCGGGCGAGGAGCTGACCCTGGACGTGCTGGCGGACCTGGACAGCGAGGTGGTGATCCTCTCGCCCCGAAGGCGCCTGGCCGTGGATTCGGGCATCTCCTCCAAGGGCGCGACGTGCTGGAGGGACGACCTCCTGCCCCCGGTGCGCCGCATGGTCAAGGCCCTGGGGCTGGTGGGGCCGGTGAACGTGCAGTGCTTCGTGGACGGCGCCACCCGCTTCACGGAGATCAACGCCCGCATCGCGGGCACCGCCATCCTCACCCAGGCCGCGGGGGTGCCCTACTTCCAGGGGATCCTGGACCTCTGCCGGGGCCGGGCCCCGGAACCCTGGCTCAAGCCCGCCGAGCCGCTGGTGATGTTCCGGTACTGGGAGGAATCCTTCCTGGCCCCCGGGGGCGGGCAATGAGCACGACCCTGCTGGCGGTGGGCTTCGACCTGGACTACACCCTCTGGGACCACGGAGACTTCGCGGCCTCCTTCTTCGGGGCCATAGCCTGCGAACTGGGGGGGCGCCTGGGCTGCAGCGGGCGCCGGGTGGAGCGGGTCCTGTCGGACACCCTGGCCCGGCTCACCCTGGGCCATCCCCGCCTGTTCGACGAGGCCCTGCTCCGCATGGGCGTGGAAGACCCCGGCCTGGTGGCGGAACTGGTGGAGCGCTACCACCGCCACCGGCCCTCCCTGAAGCCCTACCCCGGCGCCCTGGACGAATTGCGGCGGATACGGAACCGCGGCTACCGCACGTTCCTCGTCACCGACGGCATGAGCGACACCCAGCGCTACAAGGTCGAGGCGCTGGGCCTGCGGCCCTTTTTCGACGAGCTGGTGTTCACCGGCGATTTTCCCCGGATCCTCCACAAGCCCAGCCCCTTCCCGTTCCTCCTGGCCTGCCGGAGGCTGGGCGTGAGGCCCCGGCAGTGCGCCTACGTGGGGGACAACCCCCTGTGCGACTTCGAGGGGCCCATGCGCCTGGGGATGCTCACCATCGGTGTGCCCACCGGGCCCTTCGCGGGGCGGCCGTCGCCGCCGGGCCATCCTCCCGAGCGGGTCGTGGCGGGGCTCGGGGACCTGGGAGGCCTCCTGTGAGCCGGCTCAAGCGCGCGTTCGACGTGGCCGGGAGCCTGGCCCTGCTGGCGGCCCTGGCCCCGATCCTCGCCGCCGCGGCCCTGGCCGTGGCCCTGGACGGCCCGGGCCCGGTCCTCTTCCGCCAGCGGCGCCTGGGCCTGGGGGGCCGCCCCTTCACCATCCTGAAGTTCCGCACCATGACCGAGGGGGACCCGGAGGCCGAGACCCGCCGGGACGACCCGCGCATCACCCGGGTGGGGGCCGTGCTGCGGGCCTGGCGCATCGACGAACTGCCCCAGCTGGTGAACGTGCTGCGGGGGGAGATGAGCCTGGTGGGGCCGCGCCCGCTGCTGGAGCGCTACCTTCCCTACTATTCTCCCCTGGACCGGCGGCGCCTGGAGGTTCCGCCCGGCATGACGGGGTGGCAGCAGGTCCACGGCGCCGCGCGCCACGGCTGGCATGAGCGGGTGGACCTGGACGTGTGGTACGTGGACCACCAAAGCTTCTGGCTGGACCTGCGGATCCTGGCGCTCACCGCGGGCGTGGTCCTTCGCGCCGACACCGCCTACGCCCCCGACGGCTCCCAGCGCAGCGGCATCCCCGACGGGGCCCCGCGGGAGCGCCCATGAGACCCGTCACCAAGCTCGTGCTGGCGCCCCATGCCGACGACGAGGTCCTGGGGCTGGGGGGCTCCATCGCCCGGTGGGCCCGGGAGGGCCACGCCGTGCACGTGGTGGTGGCCACCCGGGGATACCCCCCCGCGTGGTCCCCCGACGAGGAGAACGCCTGCCGCGCGGAGGCCCTCCAGGCCCATGCCCGCCTGGGGGTGGCCTCGGCCCGGTTCCTGGACCTGCCCGCCGCGGAGCTGGACACCCTCATGCACCGGGAGCTGAACCGCCACCTCCTGGACGCGGTGCGGCGCCTGGCCCCCGAGGAGCTGTACCTGCCCTTCCCGGGCGACCTGCACCGGGACCACCAGCTGGTGTTCCATTCGGCCCTGGTGGCCGCGCGCCCGGGCAATCCTGGCTATCCGCGCCGGATCCACGCCTACGAGACCCTTTCCGAAACCAACTGGAACGCGCCGTCCCTGACCCCGGGTTTCATCCCCCACCATTTCGTGGACATCGGCGAAACCCTGGAGGACAAGCTTGACGCCTTCGCCCTTTTCCGGTCCCAGGTGAGGCAGCCGCCCCACGAGCGTTCCCTGGAGGCGCTGCGTGCCCTGGCGGTCCTGAGGGGCGCCACCGTGGGCCTGGCCGCGGCCGAGGCCTTCGTCACCATTCGCACCGTCGACTGACGGGGAGGAACCCATGCTTCGAACTTCCGAAATCACCATGTCCAGCGCGGACCTCGACGAGAGCGACATCCGCTCGGTCGTGGAGGTCCTGCGCGGCGGGCGCCTGGCCCTGGGCCCCGCGGCCGCCGCCTTCGAGGAGGCCGTGGCCGCCTACGCGGGCGTGGCGCACGCCGTGGCCGTGAGTTCGGGCACCGCCGCCCTGCACCTCGTGGTCAAGGCGCTGGGC
>DBMS01000045.1 GCA_002297665.1 Holophagaceae bacterium UBA692
GCACTCGGTGCGGGGCCGATGCATGATGGCTAGAACTGGTTCCAGAGGAGCTGGTTGGTCACCTCGTGGTGGAACTGGATCTCGCAGGCCTTGACGATGGAGCCCAGGGCCTTGGGGCAGCGCTCGGCCTGGAGGAGCTTGACCTCGGCGAACTTGGCGTGGATGTCCTCGCCCAGCGCCTCGGCCAGGAACCGGGAGCTCTTGAAGAGCCGGATGGCGTCGAAGATGTTGTCGGGCAGGAACCGGGTGCGGGGGCGCTTGGTGCCGTCCTCGGGCTCGCCGGCGGGACCCTCCAGGCCCGTCTTCAGGAGGGCGTAGTAGAGCATGTAGGGGTTCGCGTCGGGGCCCACGGAGCGCACCTCGATGCGCGCGGACTGTTCGTTGCCCAGGGGGATGCGGATCATGGAGCCGCGGTCCGTGGGGGAGACCTTGATCTGGTTGGGCGCCTCGAAGTGCGGATCCAGGCGGCGGTAGGCGTTGACGCTGGGATTGAGCACCAGGCAGAGTTCGGCGGCGTTGGCGAGGATGCGGTTCACGAAGTCCCAGGCGGTGGATGAGAGGCCGTCGCGGCCCGCGGCGTCGAAGTAGAGGTTCTTCCCGTCCTTGTTCGCGGAGATGTTCGTGTGCATGCCGTTGCCGTTCACGCCGGCCACGGGCTTGGGCAGGAAGGAGGCGGTGAGGCCCATCTGGGCCGCCACCTGGCGGGCCAGGAGCTTGTAGAGCTGCACCTGGTCGGCGGCGATGTTCAGTTCGGCGTACTTGTAGTTCATCTCGAACTGGGAGGGGGCCACCTCGGGGTGGTCCTTCTCGTTGGAGAAGCCCATGGCCCGCTGGGCTTCCGCCGAGGTGTCGATGAACGCGCGCAGGCTGTCGCCGGGCAGCGAGTGGTAGTAGCCGCCCGTGGAGATGAACTCGAAGGCGTTGGTCTCGTGGTAGTGGCGCTCGGCGTCGCGGCCCTTGAAGAGGAACCCCTCGATCTCGTTGGCGGCGTTCATGACGATGCCCTCCTTGGCGTAGAGGGCCTCGGTGACGTCGCGCAGCCGCGCCCGGAAGTCGGAGGCGTAGGGGGTGCCGTCCTTCTCCATGACGAAGCCGAACACCAGGACCTTTCCGGCCCCGAAGATGTCCGAGGGCAGCCAGTAGAACGCGGGCCAGTCGATGGCCAGGCGCAGGTCGGACTCGGCCTGGGCGGAAAAGCCGCGGATGGAGGAGCCGTCGAAGGTGAGGTTGTCGTACGACTTGAGCAGGAACTTCTTGTCGTAGTCCAGCATGTGGAGCCGGCCTTCGATGTCGGTGAAGGCCACGGTCACGGCCTTGATGCGCTTCTCGCCGGCCAGGTACGCCATGCGCTCCTCGCGGATCTGGTCCAGGGGCACCCGGTCCAGGCGCTGCTGCTTGGCGTGGAGGTTCATTTCCTCCAGGGTGTCGTAGGGAATCTCCAGGAAGGTCCTGAGGCTGTCGTTGGCCATGGCGCATTCTCCGGCGCAAAGCCTTAAAGTCGGCTTGCTTGAAATAAAATTAGATCTATTAAGCATAAAAATCAAGTAAATTATTTTAATTTGACTGTCCATGGAGCCGGAAGGGGAGGGCTTCCGGTTTCGCCCAATTTCCGCCATCCTGGAACCATGCAGCACCCGATGGATCCCTACTTCGCGCCGCCGGAAGGCCGCATATTCAGCTGTTTTCCCGGGGCGGAGGCCCGGGAGGGACAGAAGGAGATGGCGGAACTCGTGGACGACGCCATCCGGGAGGGGGCGGCGCGGTTCGATGCCTGGCGCAACGGCGGCGGCGCCAAGGACACGCGCCCCGACGCGCTGGTGCAGGCCATCGAGGCGGGCACGGGCACCGGGAAGTCCCTGGGCTACCTGGTGCCGGCCCTGGCCTCGGGGCGGCGCCCGGTGGTGGTGGCCACGCGCACCAAGCAGCTCCAGCGGCAGCTGCTGGACGAGGACCTGCCCCGGGCGCGGGGCATCCTGGGCCGGGAGGTCAAGGCGGTGCTCGCCAAGGGGCGCAGCAACTACCTGTGCAAGAGCGCCTGGGAGGCCCTGGAGGCCCATCCCCCGGCGGAGTTCGCCCTGGCCGACCACGGCCTCTGGCTGGCCATGGCCCGGTGGGCCAAGGAGACCGTCGCGGGGGACCGGGAGGAGCTGGGGCGGTACGGGGAGGGCGAGTCCGAGCTTTGGGACCGCGTGAACGCCCGGGCCGAGCGGTGCACGGGCCGCCAGTGCCCCCACTACGAGGACTGCCACCTCACGGCCCTGCGCCAGGAGATCCTGGAGGCCGACCTGGTGGTGGCCAACCATGCCCTGCTGCTGGCCGACCGGGTCCTGCGGGAGTCGGCCTTCGGGCAGGTGCTGCCCGACGCGCCGGTGCTGATCCTGGACGAGGCCCACGAGATCGAGGAGCAGCTCACCGACAGCTGCTCGGAGCAGTGGAGCAACCGCGCCATGACGATGCTCTTCCGGGACATCGCGGACGAGGCCTCCAAGGAGCCCGAGGGCGCCATGATGGACGCCCACCTGGCGCCCTGGGAGGACGCGTGGTCGGCCCTGATGGCGGCGGTGCCCCTGGACAGCGGCACCTTCGGCTTCGAGGACGACCGGCTCGACCTGAAGCCCCTGGCGGACGCCGTGGGGGCCTGGGTGGAAGCGGGCCAGGCCGCCTGGAAGGAGGCCAAGCGCCTCGCCGCGCGGCGCGTGGACGGCAACCCCGAGGACATGGCCTGGCGGAAGGTGGCCGAGCGCATCGGCGTCGCCTTCGACCGCATGGAGCGGATCTTCGCCCAGCCCGCGGGGTGGGTTTCCACCATCACCCGGGAGGGCCCGCACATGGTGCTCTTCAAGGCGAACCCCGTGGACGTGCGGCCCTTCTTCCACCAGCACCTGCGCAGGGGCTTCGAGACGGTCATCCTCACCTCGGCCACCCTTCGTGACGGCAAGGGGTTCAAGGGCCTGAAGCTGCGCCTGGGCTTCACGGACGAGGAGGCCGACCAGAGCCGCCACGTGGAGAGCCCCTTCGATTTCCCCAACCAGGGCCTTCTCTTCATTCCCCCGGATCTCCCAGCGCGGCGCCCCGGCCGGGACGCGGTCGGCGACCCCGCCTGGGTCGAGGCCAGCCTGGACGCCATGGCCCGGCTCATGACCGCCAGCCGGGGCCGGGCCCTGGTGCTCTTCACGAGCCGCAAGATGCTGGCCGCGTTCCGCCCCCGCCTGGAAGCCGCCCTGCCGGGCATCACCTTCTTCGTGCAGGGCGAGGGAATGACCCGGTCGGCCATGATGGAGCGCTTCAAGAAGACCCCCCAGGCCGCCCTGCTCGGCCTGGCCAGCTTCTGGCAGGGGGTGGACATGCCGGGGGAGGCCCTCAGCCTCGTGATCGTCACCGCGCTGCCCTTCACGCCCCCCGACGACCCGGTCCTTCAGGCCCGGGTGCGGGAGGCGGACAACCTCAAGCAGGGCCTGGGCTTCGTGGGCATCCAGGTGCCCCAGATGACGCTCAAGCTCAAGCAGGGCATCGGCCGCCTCATCCGCACCCGAACGGACAAGGGGGCCGTGTGCATCCTGGATCCGCGGATGATGCTTCCCCACGAGGATCCCAGCGGCAAGCGCTACGCCGCCCAGGTGCGGGCGGCGCTGCCTCCCTTTCCGCTCAGTCGGGACTGGGCGCAGGTGGAGGCGTTCCTGAGGGCCCTTTAGGCTTCCGGGCGAAGGAGGCCAGGGCCGCTTCCAGGCCCGCGAGCCGGCCGGTGGCGTCGGGGAAGACGGGCAGGCTCAGGTCCGGCAGGTCCGCGGGTTCGCCGGCGGTGGCCTCGAAGAGGTCCAGGGGCAGGGCCGTGAGGCCGGGGCCGTGGCGGTTCATGACCAGCCAGGCCTCGGTGGCGTCCTTGGGGAGCACCTGCCAGCAGAGGCCCTCCAGGGGGCCGGCCTTGGCCAGGTCCGGATAGTCGCGGGGGGGGAACCCCAGCTTCACCTCCCGGAGGCGGTCCTCCAGGGGCCTGAACACGAACAGCCTTCGGGCCAGGGGGTTGAAGAGCACCATGAATTCGAGGATCTGCACGGACTCGTAGCCGGCCTGGAGGGTGGCGGCGGCCACGGGGGGCACCTTCCGGCCCCACTCCAGGCAGCCCGGGTCGGGGTAGGGGGCCAGGATGGAGGTGTCGCGGCCGTTGGGGGCCACGGCCTCCAGGAGGGCCCGGTACGTGCGGGTCCGGGGGTCGGCGGTGGCCACCAGGAGGACCCGCCCGGTCATGTCCACCTCGAAGTCCATGAACTCCAGGGCGGGTTCGGCCTTGACCACCCAGCGGCCCAGGTCGGGGTCCCGGCGGAGGATCCTGCGGTCCGACTGCATCCACAGGGCCCCGTCCCTCCACTTCCGGCGGGTGCGCAGGAGTCCCGCCGCGGTGGCGGGCCCGGGCTCGTGCCACCGGGAGGCGAGGCGCCACGGGGCTTCCGGCGAGGTCCAGGCGGGGTCGATGAGGCAGGTGCGGTCGCCCAGCACCAGGAAGCGGCGGTGGCCGAAGTCCTGGCCGGCGTCCAGGGGAAGGTCCACCGCGCAGCGGCCCGTGAGGAGGTTGGCCGGGGGTTCCTGGCCCGTCAGCCAGGTCCCGGGCAGGAGGCTCAGGACCAGCCATGCGTGAGAAACGGGGAACATCGCCATGGGGCCCCGGCCGTCACTTGCACTGGGCGGAATCGACGAGGCTCCCCCACTGGGAATCCGGGTAGCTGCAGAAGAGGATGCAGCGGAAGCCGGTGGCCAGGCTGGACTTGAACTCGCACTTCACGGGCGCGTGACCGTGCTGGTCCGCCTTGGGGCATCCCGTGGCCACGCAGCCTTGCGCCACGCCGTCCGGCGCGGGAACCGGTTCGGGGGCGGGATCCTGGGTGGGGATGCGGCGGTGGCCAGGGCCCTCGGAGGTCCGGGCCGCCAAAGGAAGGCAGGCCAGGGCCAGGGCGGGGAAAAGCGATTTAATAAGGTTCATGATAGCTCCTTGGTGCTGAAAACGAGATTGTAGATGGAACCCGGGCCCCAAAAACAGGCCTAAATTTCCATAAAATCGGCATTATTAAATGAGCGAATCAATTCATATGAACAAAAATCAAAGCAGATCCAATAGTCCCGCCACTTCCATCCGCAGGTCAGGGATGCCCGTGCCCTTCTCGGCGCTCACCCAGGCGATGTCGCCGGTCTCCAGGTGCAGGTCCGCCGCCACGTCCCGGCGCTGGGCCAGCTGGCGGGAGGGCTTCACCTGGTCGCACTTGGTGGCCACGATGCGGTAGGGCAGGTCCACGGAATGGAGCCACTCCAGCATCTGGTGGTCCAGCTTCGTGGGGCCCACCTCGGCGTCCACCAGGACGTAGACCATGCGCAGGGTCCGGCGGCCCGTGAGGTAGGACTCGATCATCTCCTGCCAGGCGGCGCGTTCCTTGGCCGGGCCGGTGGCGAAGCCGTAGCCGGGAAGGTCCACGATCCACCGGTCGGGGCCGGTGAGGAAGACGTTGATCAGCCGGGTGCGGCCGGGGGTCTTGGAGGTCTTGGCCAGGCCCTTCTGCATGCACAGGGCGTTGAGCAGCGAACTCTTGCCCACGTTGGACCGGCCCACGAAGGCCACCTCGGCGTGGCAGACCCCCAGGGTCCGCACGGTGGCGGCGGAAGTCACGAAGCGCGCATCTCGAAGGGGCTGGGCCATGGGTTCTCTCTCGTTTCCAGGTCCAGCTTGGCACAACCGGAGGCGCTACCGGAACCGGTTCAGGCGGCTCCGCCCGCGGTGGACCGCAGCAGTTCGGGGAAGGTGTTCACGAAGCTGTGCCCGTAGCCGGGGTTCTCGATGCGCAGCTTGCCGGCGTGCTCGTTGCCGATGATGGTCCGGATGCGCACCAATTGGCCCAGCTCGGCGTCCTCCAGGAGGAAGCCCGAAACCCTCACCACCTGCTGCGTCCGCGCGCCGTCCCTGGGAAGGGCGGGCAGCCGCTCCCCGGGGCGGGAGAGGACCCGCTCCACTTCAACCCAGGTTCCTTTGGCTACGATGCACACCAGACCACCTCTTCGAAGGCTTTTCCTGATTCAAATGCATTCAACCGTTCAGACCGTCCGGCTCCTGCCGGCTGCGGGAAAGCTGGTTTCAATGAAAATCATGGCACAAATTGATAACCATTTCCCCCAATGTTTTGCATTTGAAAAGGGGTTTGGGCCAGGGGCCTTCGCATGTGCAACGCCGGCTTTACCAATCGTCCAGCCGGTCCATGGGCGGACCCGTCTCCGGGGCCGGGGCCCCCGGAAAAACCGTGCCGCCCGTTGACGCTATGTCAAGGGGGGGGCGTTCAGGGGACGCGCCGCCTCGGGCGGCGGACCCAGCACCACCGTGCTGGCCGGGGCCGGATAGTCGAAGGCCACCCGGCCGTGGTCCAGGCCGATGAGGCGCTTGCGCATGCGCTGGATGAGGTTCCGGTCGTGGGTGGCCACCAGCACGGTGGTGCCCTGGCCGTTGATGCGCTCGAACAGGGTCATGATCTCCTGGGCCAGGTCGGGGTCCAGGTTTCCGGTGGGTTCGTCGGCCACCAGCACCAGGGGGTCGTTCACGAGGGCCCGGGCGATGGCCACGCGCTGCTGCTCGCCGCCGGAGAGCTGCATGGGATAGCTGGCCAGCTTGTGCTGGAGCCCGACCATCTTGAGGGCGCGGAAGGTGCGCTGCTTCTGCTCGGCGTGGCTCACGCCCAGGATCTTGAGCACGAAGGCGACGTTCTCGAACACCGTCATGGTGCGGATGAGCTTGAAGTCCTGGAACACCACGCCCATCTTGCGGCGGAGCACGGCGATCTCCTTGGGGGGCATGGAGGCCAGGCGGTGCCCGGCCACGCGGATCTCGCCGGTGGAGGGAACCTGCTCCCGGAACAGCAGCTTGAGCAGGGTGGACTTCCCCGCGCCGCTGGGGCCGGTGAGGAAGATGAACTCCCCGGAGTCGATGTGGAAGCTCACGTCCGCCAGGGCCGTATGGATCCGGCCGTACTGCTTGCCCACGTGGGTCAGGGTGATCATGCCCCTAGCATCCCACAACCTCGGTGTACCAGCCACGGGCCCGTTCGGGGCTGATGTCCCCGTGGAGCAGGGCTCGCCCGTCCCGGAAGAGGATGATGTTCAGTTCGCCCTCCTTGCCCGAGAGGGAGAGGGGGTTGAGCTTCCAGGCGTTGCCGGTGCGCTGCTCGACCCGGGCCCGCAGGGACTCCAGGTCCAGGGCGCCCGGGGGGTTCACCCGGATCTGGACGCCGTCCAGGCCGCAGAGGCGGGAGGCCTTCACGGTCCAGCGGGCGTTGAGGAATTCGGTGACCTTGTCCGTGCAGAAGCGGCAGCGGGTGGCCGGCAGGCTCAGGAACTGGCGCTCGTTCTGCCAGAAATCGAACCGCGCCAGCTCCCTGTGGGGCTCGGTCCCGGTGAGGAGCTTGATGGCCTCCAGGGCGGCCCAGCTGCCCACGATGCCCACCGTGGGGCCCAGGACGCCGGCCGTGTCGCAGGTGTCGATGTCCCCGCTGGGGGGCGGCTCCTCCATGAGGCAGCGCAGGCAGGGGGTCCGGGGCGGGTCGATGGGCCACACCAGGCCCTCGCCGCCGATGGCGCCGCTGTAGATCCAGGGGGTGCCGGTGAGGATGGCGTAGTCGTTGATGAGGTACCGGGCCTCGAAGTTGTCCGTGCCGTCCATGATGAGGTCGTAGCCGGCCAGGAGCTCCCGGGCGTTGCCGCTGGTGAGGTCCGTGACGGCCGCCTCCACCTGGATTTCCGAGTTGGCCTCCCGGAGCCTCTGGGCCGCCACCTCGGCCTTGGGCCTGAAGAGGTCGCCCTCCTGGAAGAGAACCTGGCGCTGGAGGTTGGAGGTCTCGACGATATCCCGGTCGATGAGGGTCAGGAGTCCCACCCCGGCCCGGGCCAGCCACCCCGCGATGACCGAACCGGTGGCGCCCACGCCCACCACCGCCACGCGCCGCGTGCGAAGCCGGGCGTCGGCCGGGGCCCCCAGGAAGATGCGCTGCTTGGCGTACCGGTCGGACATTCCACCATCATAAGGCATGGCGCACGGAATCCTCCGGGAGTTCGCCCCCAGACGCGCCAAGGGACGGATGGGCATCCGTCCCTTGGTTCCTATCGGCTGTAAGTCTGCCTGATCAGTTGCCGGAGCCGTTCTGGGCCTCGGCCATGGCCTTCTCGTAGTCGCTCTGGAGGCGCTGGCCGTCGGAGATGGCGAACTTGTAGATGTACTCGAAGCGGTCGGCGCCCTTGGTGAGGCCGATGATCACTTCGTAGACGCCCTCGCCGCCCACTTCGAAGGGGGAGGCGATGACGTTGAAGGTGCCTTCCTTGGCGCCGTCGGGGATCTGGACGTCGCTGTCGCGGATGATGTCCTTGCGCTCGCCGCCGGGGGAGACGATGGAGAAGCTGAACTTGAAGATGCCGTCCATGCGGGAGAAGCGGGTGTAGAAGCACACCTTGGGAAGGACGAAGGGAACCTGGGGCACCACGATGTGGTGGTCGTAGAGGCCCATGAGGGAGGTCTTGCCGCCCATTTCCTGCCGGATGTCGTCGCAAAGGAGGGTGAATTCGTGCTTGGGCGCCTTGATCTGAACTTCTTGCATGGGATCTCCTGGTTGAACTGCAAGTCTACCTCCAGTGTGCCGCCGCTCCAAGCAAAGTGCGCCGGAAGCCTCCTCCGGTTATCTTAGGGAGACCAAGATTCATGGGGGGAAAGGTGCTTCGTGCCGTCGGATTACTGCTGTGCGCCGCCTTCCTGCATGCCCAGGAGGTCCGGTTGCAGATCCTGGGCACCACGGACGTCCGTGGGCACGTTTTGCCCCAGGACACCTTCACCCTCCAGCCGGCGCCGGGCGGATGGGGGCGGCTGGGCAGCCTGATCCGGACCCTGCGGGCCGCCAATCCCAACACGATCCTGGTGGACTGCGGCGACGGCACCCAGGGGGAGCCCATCAACTACGTGTGGAGCCGGCTCAAACCCGCCAGCCCGGAACCCACCATGGCCGTCATGAACGCCCTGGGCTACAACGCCATGGTGGTGGGGCACCAGGAGTTCGACAACGGGTTCAAGGTCCTGCGGGCCATGGAGGAGCAGGCCCAGTTCCCGTGGCTGGCGGCCAACGTCTTCTTCTCCGGCACGGACAAGCGCGCCTTCACCCCCTACCTCAAGCTGGAGGTGGGCGGGGTCCAGGTGGCCATCCTGGGCCTGGTGACCCAGGCCCTTCCAAGCCTGGTGGGCCGGGAAACCACCGAGGGCCTGAGCTTCCAGGACCCCGTGCAGGCGGCCCGGGACCTCATCCCCCGCCTGCGCGAGCACGAGAAGGTGGACCTGGTGGTGGTGGCCCTCCACGGGGGCGCGGGGGACGCGCCCTGCGGGACGGACCTGGAGAACCAGGCCGCCTGCTTGGCCGATCAGGTGAAGGGCATCGACCTGATCCTGGCCGGGCATACCCGCCAGCAGGTGTCCATCCGGCGCAACGGGGTCCCCATCCTCCAGGCGGGAACCGGGGGCCAGGCCCTCGGCGTGGCGGAGGTGGTCCTGCGCCGGGCGCGGTCCCGGTGGGAAGTGGCGGCCTGCGAAGCCCGCCTGGCGACCCCCGGCGCCGACCTGGAGCCGGATCCCGCGGTCCTGCTGGCCACCGCGGACCTGCGGGCCTTCACCGACACCTACCTGAACACCCTGGCCACGAACCTGGCCACGGACCTGGACGGGCGCTGGTGCCGCATGGAGGACACGCCCCTGGCCCACCTCCTGCACACCGTGGTGCGCCAGGCCACCGGCGCGCAGATCACCGCCGTGCCCGCGCCGGCGTCCCGGCTCTTCATCCCCAAGGGACCCACGTCCGTGCGCCAGTTCTACGCCCTGGCCCCCACCGAGGAGCCCGTGGCCCGGATCCGCGTCGACGGGCGCCAGCTGAAGGCCTACCTGGAACAGGCCGCCCGAACCTTCAACTTCAGCCACCAGCCCGACCTGTTCATGCGGGGTGCCGCGCCGGACGCCTTCGACACCCTGGACGGGTGCGCCTACGCCCTGGACATCTCCCGGGCTCCGGGCTCCCGGGTGGTCAAGCTCGCCTTCCAGGGCCAGCCCGTCACGGACGACCAGGTCTTCACCCTGGGCCTTCCCGCGCGGCGCCTGGCGGGGGAGGGGGGCTACCTGGAGGCCATGGGCTGGAAGGGCGCCCCGGATCTCGTCACCCCCTCCTCCCTGCGCAACCTCCTGCTGGCCCACGTGCTGGCGCAGCCTTCCCTGGCCCCGGGCACCTCGGACAACTGGCGGATCATCCCGGCCCTGGACCGGGAACGGGTTCTCGCCCAGCAACCCTGACGGGATCCGCGGCATCCAACCCCCAGAGGGGGGAAACGTGGAATTGACAAGGATCGGCCTCGGCACCTATCTGGGCGCGCCCGACGCGGCCGCGGACGCGGGCTACGAAGCCTCGGCCCGCGCCTTCGCCGAAGGCGGCGGCAACGTCTTCGACACCGCCGCCAACTACCGGGGGGGGCGTTCGGAACGGGCCCTGGGCCGGGCCTTCGCGGGCCGGGCCCGGGAGGGCTTCTTCGTGAGCACCAAGGCCGGCTACCTGCCCATGGGCGACGGCGGAGAGTCGCCCCGGAACTGGTTCCAGCGGGTGCTGGCGGGCCCCGGGATCCTCGACGCCGCCGAGGTGGTCGACGGCTGCCACGCCCTGACGCCCCGGTACCTCGCGCATCAGCTGGGGGTCTCCCTGGAGGCCCTGGGCGTGGCCCGGGTGGACCTGTTCCACCTGCACAACCCCGAGCAGCAGCTGCCCGCCCTGGGCCGCCCCGCCTTCCGGGAGACCATCCGGAAGGCCTTCGGCGCCTGCGAGGACCTGGCGGCCCGGGGGCTCCTGGCCGAGTACGGCTGCGCCACCTGGAACGGCCTGCGCGCCGCCCCCGGCGCGCCGGACCATCTCAGCCTGGAGGAGCTCCTGGAGGACGCCGAGGCCGTGGCCGGCCCCGGCCACCGGTTCCGCTGGGTCCAGCTGCCCCTCAACCTGGCCATGCCCGAAGCCTTCACCGCCGCCACCCAGCCCTTCGGGGGCAGGCTGCTCACGCCCCTGGAGGCCGCCCGGGCCGCGGGGCTCAGGGTGCAGGTGTCCGCCAGCCTCATGCAGGCCCGGATCCTGCCCCGGCTGCCCGCGACCCTCTTTCCCGGCTGCGCCACCGCCTCCCAGGGGGCCCTGCAGTTCGCCAGCTCCTGCCCCGGCGTGACTACGGCGCTCTGCGGCATGGGCCGGACGGCCCACGTGGCCGAGAACCTGCCCGTCCTGGCCCTGCCCAGGGCGAGGGAGGAGGATCTGCGCGCCCTCGTGGGATGATGTCCCCATGTTCGTGCTCGCCATCTCCCCCGGTGAAGGCTTCGACCCGCCCCGCTGGGAGCGGGTGCTGGCCTCGGGGGTGGACGCCTTCATGATCCGCGAGCCCGGGATGGAGGCCGCTCCGCTCCTGCGCGCCGCGCGCTGGGTGCGGGAACGCGCCCCCGGCCTCGAGCTGTGGGTCAACGGGCGCCTGGACGTGGCCCTGGCCGCGGGCTGCGGCCTCCACGCCGGCGAGGCCCATCCGGAGGTTCCTCCGGGCCTTCTCCCCCTGTCGCGGCCCATCCACGGCCCCGCCCAGATCCCCGGGAGGGCCGGGGCGGCCCAGCTGATCCTTTCGCCCATCTTCGCGGTGCCGGGGAAGGGGCCCGCCTGGGGCGCCCGCCACCTCAAGGACGTGCTGGACGGGATGCCGGAAGGGGCGTTCCGGGCCTTGGCCTTGGGGGGGATCACTCCGGGTAACGCGGCATCCCTCCGGCATCCCAGGTTGGCGGGAGTGGCCCTCATCCGGGGACTGTGGATGGCCGGGGACCCGCGGGAAACCATCCATGACTTGCGGCATGCCTGGCCTTGAATGGTCTTTTACCCGGCGATCCTCTGCCTTTTCTAGAGTCCGGCGAACCTGTCCGTCGCCGCCACCAGGGCCCGGCAGTTGGGGGCGTCGAAGGCGCTGTGGCCGCAGTCGGGGGTGATCACCAGGTCGGCCTCGGGCCAGGCGCGGTGAAGGGCCCAGGCGCTTTCCATGGGGCACACCACGTCGTAGCGGCCCTGGACGATGACGCCCGGGATGTGGCGGATCTTCGAGGCGTCGCGCAGGAGCTGGTCCTCGGGGTCGAACCAGCCCTTGTTCACGAAGTAGTGGCACTCGATGCGGGCGAAGGCCAGGGCGAACTCGTCCTCCTCGTAGTGGCCGGTGAAGTCGGCGTCGGGCACGAGCTTGCTGGTGCCGCCCTCCCACCCGCTCCAGGTCTTGGCGGCCGCGAGGCGCACGGCGGGGTCGGGGCTGGTGAGGCGCTTGTGGTAGGCGGTGAGCAGGTCGCCCCGCTCGGCCTCGGGGATGTGGGCCAGGTAGGGCTCCCAGGCGTCGGGGTAGAGGATGGAGGCGCCGCGCTGGTAGAACCAGTCGATCTCCTGCTTGCGCAGCAGGAAGATGCCCCTGAGCACCAGCTCGGTGCAGGCCTCGGGGTGCTTTTCCGCGTAGGCCAGGGCCAATGTGGAGCCCCAGGACCCGCCGAACACCTGCCACTTCGCGATGCCCAGGTGGACGCGCAGCTTCTCGGTGTCGGCCACCAGGTCCCAGGTGGTGTTGTCCTCCAGGCTGGCGTAGGGCGTGCTCTTGCCGCAGCCCCGCTGGTCGAAGAGGATGATGCGGTACTTCTCCGGGTGGAAGAAGCGCCGCTGCTTGGGGTCGCTGCCGCCCCCGGGGCCGCCGTGGAGGAACACCACGGGCTTGCCCGCGGGGTTGCCGCTCTCCTCGTAGTAGAGGTCGTGCGTGGCGGAAACCTTGAGCCGGCCCGTGGCGTANNGATACAGCCAGGTGAGGGGGTCCTTGACGGGATGGGCGTTCATGGAATCTCCAAGGAGGGGAACCCGGAGGCCGGGTTGAACAACTATAGGCAATTTCCGGCGACACGGCTCGGCGGTTATAGTGGGTTTTCNNGTCGATCAGCGAGAGGTGGTGCGTGGAAGACTTCTTCATCTTCGTCGCGTTCCTGTGGCTCCTCCTGGAGACCCTCCAGCGGAGATCCCGGGTTTCGCAGCTGGAATCCGACCTCGACCAGGTGAAGGGCGAACTGGCCCGGCTGAGGGGCCCCCGGCCCCCCGAAGCGACCGCCGCGCCCCCATCGCGGCTGGATGACACCGCGCCGGTGGTGGTTCCCCAATGGATCCGGGAGCTGCCCCCGCCCCTGCCCGCCCCGGCCCCGCC
>DBMS01000281.1 GCA_002297665.1 Holophagaceae bacterium UBA692
GCGGGTGAACGTGGCCGCGGCCCTGGCGGGGGCCCGCTGGGCCCTGCCCTCCATGCGGGCCGCGGGCGAGGGCACCCTGCTCTTCACGGGCGGCGGCATCGGCCTCAAGCCGCAGGCGGGCCTGGCCTCCGCGTCCCTGGGCAAGGCCGCCCTGCGCAGCCTGGCGCTCAGCTTCGCCGAAGAGCTCGAGCCCGAGGGCATCCACGCCGCCATCGTCACGGTGCGCGGCTTCGTCCAGGCGGGGACGGCCCTGAGTCCCGAGGCGGTCGCGGAATGCTTCTGGGAGCTCCACGCCCAGCCGCCCGGTTCATGGGACAAGGAGCGGGTTCTGCCCTAGAATGGCTCTGGGAAACCTCCGCACCATGGCCAAACCTTTCTCAGACGATTCCAGGGACAATCAGGCCGGGGCGGGCACCCGCACCGCCCCCCGCACCCGGCTCAGGCTCAGCCCCCCGGCCCTGTGGAAGGTCATCCTCCACAACGACGACTTCACCACCCGGGAGTTCGTGGTGTCGATCCTCGAGACCGTCTTCCGGAAACCCGAAGCCGAGGCGGTGCGGATCATGCTGGACGTGCACCGCCGGGGCACGGGCGTGGCGGGCGTCTACCCCTTCGACGTGGCCGACACCAAGGTGGCGCAGGTGCGCACCCTGGCCGAGGAGAAGGAGTTCCCGCTGCTGTGCACCCTCGAGCCGGAGGCCTGACGTGGCCGTGCCCACCCCCACCCTCGCGCCCGCGTTGAACCAGTGCATCCAGGCGGCCTTTGCCGCGGCCCGGGAGGCCCGGCACGAGTACCTGACCCTGGAGCACCTGCTCCTGGCCCTCCAGGCCGACCCCCAGGTGGCGGGCGCCGTGGCGGCCTGCGGCGGGGACGCCGGGAAACTGGGCACGGAGCTGCGGGTGTGGATGGAGGCGAACCTCGAGGTCCTGCCCCCGGGGGCCGCGTTCAACCCGATTCCCACCCTGGGCTTCAACCGGGTCATGGAGCAGGCCATCCTGCACACCATCTCGTCCGAGCGCTCCACCGTGGACAGCGGGGCGGTGCTGGTGGCCATCCTCGCCGAGAAGGAATCCCAGGCCGCCTACCTTCTGAAGCGCCATGGCGTCAACCGCCTGCCCCTCCTGAAGCACCTCTCCCATGGGGGCGCCAAGGCCGGGACCGGGGCCGCCCCGGCCGAAACGCCCGAGGGCGACGAGGAGGCCCCGGCCAAGGATCCCCTCAAGGCCTACGCCACCGACCTGGTGGCGCGCGCGGCGGAGGGGCGCATCGACCCCCTCATCGGGCGCGAGGAGGAGATGGACCGCATCATCCACGTGCTGAGCCGGCGCCGGAAGAACAACCCCCTGCTCGTGGGCGAGGCCGGCGTGGGCAAGACGGCCGTGGCCGAGGGGCTGGCCCTGCGCATCCACGAGGGCAAGGTGCCCGACGCCCTCAAGGGCGCGCGGTTCTTCTCCCTGGACATGGGCTCGCTCCTGGCCGGCACCCGCTACCGGGGCGACTTCGAGGAGCGCGTCAAGGCGGTGCTGGCGGCGCTGGCGGCCCATCCCGGCAGCCTGCTCTTCATCGACGAGATCCACACCCTGGTGGGCGCGGGCGCCGTGAGCGGCGGCGCCATGGACGCGTCCAACCTCCTCAAGCCCGTGCTGGCCAGCGGCGAGCTGCGCTGCATCGGCGCCACCACGTTCCAGGAGGCCAAGAGCTCCCTGGACCGGGACCGTCCCCTTTCCCGGCGCTTCCAGAAGGTGGAGATCAACGAGCCCACCGAGGCCGACAGCGTGGCCATCCTCAAGGGCCTGCGCCCGAAGTACGAGGAGCATCACGGAGTGAAGTTCTCCGACGCCGCCCTGGAGGCCGCGGTGCGCCTTTCCAGCCGCTACCTGCGGGACCTGGCCCTGCCCGACAAGGCCATCGACGTGCTCGACGAGGCCGGCGCGGCCTTGAAGCTCCAGCCCGGCCGCAAGCGCCGCAGGACCGTCTCCGGGGCCGACGTGGAGGCGGTGGTGGCCCGCATGGCCCGCATGCCCATCCAGGCCGTGAACGCCGACGACCGCGAGAAGCTGGCCGGCCTCGAGGACGGCCTGAAGGCCGTGCTCTTCGGCCAGGACGAGGCCATCGCCAGGGTGTGCGGCGCCATCCGCCTCTCCCGATCCGGCCTGCGGGGCTTCGATCGGCCCGTGGGCTCGTTCCTCTTCGCGGGGCCCACCGGCGTGGGCAAGACCGAACTGGCCCGGCAGCTGGCGAAGATCCTGGACGTGGAGTTCATCCGCTTCGACATGTCCGAGTACATGGAAAAGCACGCCGTGAGCCGCCTCATCGGAGCCCCTCCCGGTTATGTGGGCTTCGAGGACGGCGGCCTCCTCGTGGACGCCGTGCGGAGGAACCCCCACGCCGTGGTCCTCCTGGACGAGATCGAGAAGGCCCACCCCGACATCTACGCCATCCTCCTCCAGGTCATGGACCACGCCACCCTCACCGACAACCACGGCCGCAAGGCCGACTTCCGCCACGCGGCGCTCATCATGACCACCAACGCCGGCGCGAGGAACCTCAGCCAGCGCAAGGTGGGCTTCGCCGACGCCGCAGCCGGCGGCAGCGCCCGGGGGGCGCTGGAAAAGGCCTTCAGCCCCGAGTTCCGCAACCGCCTGGACGCCATCGTCACCTTCGGCCCCCTGGGCAGGCCCGAGATCCTGAAGGTCGTCGACAAGAACCTGAAGGAGCTGCAGGCCCTGCTGGACGAGAAGAACGTGGTCCTGGAGGTCTCGAAGCCCGCCAAGGAGTGGCTGGCGGAGAAGGGCTACGACCCCGCCTTCGGCGCCCGGCCCATGGCGCGGGTGGTGGAGGAGCACCTGAAGAAGCCCCTGGCCGGCGAGATCCTGTTCGGGGCGCTGAAGGACGGGGGCACGGCGAGGGTGGAGCGCAAGGGCGACGGGTTGGGGATCGTCGCCAAAGGGGAGTGATGGCCAGGAGAACCCGATGACCACCCCCGATCCCTCCCTCGAGCTCCGCCAGCGGTTCGACCAGCGCATGGCCCTCATCCCCTATTCCCGCATGGCCGGCATGACCATCGCCACGGTGGACGGGGACGGCGTGACCCTCCACCAGCCGGCGCGCCCCGAATGGAGCGGGGACGTGACCCGCAACCGCATCCACACGGGGTGCATCTGCGCGCTGGCGGACACGGCGTGCGGGTTCGCGGTGGGGGCGGCCGTGGGCGAGGCCGGGAACTTCGCCACGCTGGACCTGCGCATGGACTACCTGCGCTCCGCGGACGCGGGCGGGGACCTCACGGCCCGCGCGCGCTGCCACCGCGTGTCCCGCAGCGTGGCCTTCGTCACCGGGGAGGTCCGCCAGCCGGGAAGCGAGGACGCGGTCGCGCTTGTGAACGCCACCTTCATGCGCACGGCGGGGACTTCCGGCGGCGGGCCGCGCCGGGCGCTCATCCCGGATCCCGGCCTGCACCGGGTGTCGCCCGAGGCCCACGAGGCCGCCTCCCAGGCCACCCACCCCGCCATCCCCGAGGGCAGGTCGCCCTACGTGGACCTCCTGGGCGTGGTGATGCACCCCCAGGCCCAGGCCGGCCCCATCTTCCGGCTTCCCTTCCGGGACGTGCTCATCGGCAACCCCCTGCTGCCGGCCATCCACGGCGGCGTGCTCGCCGGGTTCGCGGAGACCGTGATGTTCATGCACCTGGTGGCGACCAACGCGCCCATGGGCCCGGCCATCCCCAAGGCCGTGGATTTCGCCATCGACTACCTGCGCCCGGCCCGCCCGGTGGACACCTACGGCCAGGGCATCACGATCCGCCTGGGCAACCGCGTCTCCCTGGTCCAGGCCAACCTCTGGCAGGAGGACCCCCAGCGGCCCGTGGCGGCCACGCGGGGTCACTGGCTCATGCCCCGGGCCTGAGTCGGCCGATCGTTCACTATTAATTGTTTTTTCCTATTCCAGGGCCGAGGTGCCACACTGTCGGCACAAACCCCGGAAGGAGCCCCCATGGTCGTATCCACGCCCGCGGCCGTCCTGCTGGAGCTGCGCGCTCCCGTTTCAGGCGTCCTGGTCCCCCTGGACGAGGTGCCCGATCCCGTCTTCGCCGGAAGGCTGGCGGGGGACGGGGTCGCCATCGATCCCACGTCTTCGGTCATCGTGGCGCCGCTGGGGGGCACCGTCACCCAGCTGCACCCCGCGCACCACGCCCTGGCCGTCACCTCGGACCAGGGCCTGGAGGTGCTCCTCCACGTCGGGCTGGACACGGTGGAGCTCAAGGGCGAGGGCTTCCGGCCCCGGGTGGCCCTGGGGGACCGGGTGGCCGCGGGGCAGCCCCTGGTCGCCTTCGACCCCGTCCTGGTGGGGCGCAGGGCGCGGAGCCTGCTCACCCTGATGGTCATCCCCGACCGCGCGCGCATCGTCTCGCTGCGCGCGGCCTCGGGCGTGGTGGAGGCGGGGCGGGATCCGGCCCTGGAGCTCACGCTGCGGGAAGGGGAGGCGGCCGCGTCCCCGGCGGCGGGCGCCACGGTGGAATCCGAAGCGGTGGCGCTGCCCAACCCCG
>DBMS01000233.1 GCA_002297665.1 Holophagaceae bacterium UBA692
CCGCGCCGCGGAAGCCGCAGTCCAGGAAGGACGGATCCGCCGAGTCGCCCGAAACCCGGATGGCGGGACCCGCGGCCACCTCGAACCCGCAGCCCTCCACCACGATCCGGCCCCGCAGCGCCAGGAGCGCCGCGTCGGCGTCCGCGCTGCGCAGGGTGAGCCCGGCAAGCCGGACGTCGGCGGCGTTCAGGGCCAGGCAGGGCCCCGCCGGGCTTTCGATCACCACCTCCCCGGCCTCCCCCTGGCCCACGAGCGTCACGTCCTTGTCCACCACCAGGGACTCCCGGTACAGCCCGGGCAGGATGACGATGCGGGTGCCGGGTTCGGCCTGGCGCAGGGCCNNTCGAAGGCGGCCACGAACTCGTCGGCTTCGGCGGCCGGGGCTTCAAGGCACTGGAAGAGAAAGCGCAGGCGCTGCCACAGGTCCGGACCGGCCGTGCTCACGCCCTGCAGCAGGATGCCCAGCCAGATGGAGAGCTTGGGTTCGGCCTGGCGCAGGGCCACGCGCAGGCTCATGCACTGCGCCTTCCCGCCCTTGCCCACCGTCAGGGTGCGCACGCCGGGGACCTCGGCGGGCCTCGGGGCCGCGCCGGCCTCCCGGATGGCCTCGGCCAGGGCCTCGGCCGAGGGGATCCGCTCGGCGGGATCCTTGGCCAGGGCCCGTTCCGCCAGGGCCAGGAGGGCCGGGTTCAGGGCGGCCCGTTCCTCGGGCGTGAAGGGCACCGGGGGCCGGCCCAGGATGGCGCCCAGGATGGAGGCGGGGGTCTCGCCCGCGAACGGCTTGCGCCCGCCGGTGAGGATCTCGTAGAGCACCACGCCCATGGCGAACACGTCCGAGGCGGGCAGGGCCTTCCCGGTGTCCAGGTATTCGGGGGCCATGTAGTTGGCGGTGCCCATCCAGTTGCCCTTCTGGGTGAGTTCGGACTGCTCCACCGCGGCCACGCCGAAGTCCATGAGCTTGGCCTGGGCCTTCCTTCCCCGGCGGCTCACCAGGATGTTGCCGGGCTTGATGTCGCGGTGGATGATGCCGTGCTCGTGGGCGAAGGCCAGCCCGTCGCAGGCCTGGGCCAGCAGCTCGAGCAGGTCCTCGCGGGTGTGGGCCCCGGAGCGCATGGCCGCCCCCAGGTCCTCGCCGTCCACGTACTCCATGGCCAGGTAGTGGGTGCCCTCGTCCTCGCCGAACTCGAAGACCGTCACGATGTTGGGATGGTTGAGGGAACCGGCGCTGCGGGCCTCCCGCTCGAAGCGCGCGTTGGCCTCCGGGGCGAAGCTCGCGTTCAGGCGGATGGTCTTGACGGCCACCTCGCGGTTGAGGAGCGGATCCTTGGCGAGGTACACCTCCCCCATCGAGCCGTGCCCGATCATCCGGACGACCTCGAACTTCCCGATCCGCTCGCGCATGGGCCCCTAGCCTACCTCATCTGGATCGCCATGGCGTTGAGCCGTTCGATGCGCTTCTCCATGGGCGGGTGCGTCGAGAAGAGGGACAGGATCCCGCCTCCCCGCAGGGGGTTGACGATCATCATGTGCGCCGTGGCGGGCTGGGCGTCCCGCATGGGCACCTGCTGGTTGTACGCGGACAGCCGCCCCAGGGCCGAGGCCAGCTGGTCGGGACGCCCGGTGATGTGGGCGGAATAGTCGTCGGCCTCGTACTCCCGGGACCGGCTCACGGCCATCTGCAGGAGGAGGGCGGCCACGGGTCCCAGGATCATCACCAGGATGGCCACCAGGGGGCTGCCGGATTCGTCGTCCCGGCGGGGCGAGAACCAGAAGGCCATGCGGCTCAGGAGCATGATGGCCTGGGCCAGCACGGCGGCGAGGCTGCCGATGAGGATGTCCCGGTGCTTGACGTGGCCCAGCTCGTGGGCGATGACCCCCTCCAGCTCGGGGCGGGACAGGGCCCGGAGGATGCCCTCGGTGACGGCCACCACCGCGTGGTCCGGGTTGCGTCCGGTGGCGAAGGCGTTGGGGGTCTCGTCGGGGATGATGGCCACCCGGGGCATGGGCAGGCCGGCCCGCTGGGCGAGGTTGGCGACGATGGCGTACAGCTCGGGCGCGTCGCCGGGACCGACGATCTGGGCGCGGTAGGCGGCCAGGACGATCTTGTCGGAGAAGAAGTAGCTGACGCCGTTCATGAGGATGGCGAAGCCCAGGGCCAGCACGATGCCCATGTCCCCGTAGAGGAGGCCGCCGGCCCACACCAGGATTCCCGTCATGACCATGATGAGTATGAATGTTTTAACGCTATTCATGCGCCACTCCCTGTGCCCACATTATGCCTCACAGGCGCTTGATCACCACCAGCGTGACGTCGTCCTTGAACCCGGCCCCGTCCAGGTGCTTGAAGGTCCGGGTCAGGAGCCGCTCGAAGAGGTCGTCGGCGCTGGCGCCGGGGCTCTCCAGGACCGTTTCCACCAGCGGGCCCTCGCCCAGGTCCTCCCCGGCCAGGTTCTCGGCTTCGGAGACGCCGTCGGTGAAGATGACCAGCGCGTCCCCGGGATGCATCTGCGCGCGCCCTTCCCGGAACACCGCCCCGGGAAGCAGGCCCACCATGGGGCCGGTGGGCTCCAGGTGCTCCAGGGGGCGTCCGTCCCCGGGCACCAGCAGGGGCGGGTTGTGCCCGGCGTTCACGTACCGCAGGTCGCCGGTGGCGGGGTTGAGGCTGCCCATGAAGAGGGTGGCGAAGCGGTTCCGGTCCCGCACCTCGTTCATGCGCTCGTTCAGGCGCAGCGCCAGGGCGCCCCAGTCCGCCACGCGGCGGTCGGCCATGGCCCGCAGGAAGGCCGAGAGCTGGGTCATCATCAGCGAGGCCGGCAGGCCCTTGCCGGAGATGTCGGCCAGGGCCAGGTGCAGGCGGGGGCTGCGGTCCAGGTCCGAGGCCATCCAGAGGTCGTAGAGGTCGCCGCCCACGGCCTGGTAGGGCAGGTTGGCGGCGGCGCACTGCCAGCCTTCGGGCTCGGGCAGGCGCTTGGGTAGGATGCGGCGCTGGATGTTGCGGGCCAGTTCCAGGTCCTTTTCCAGCTTCATGGCCTGGATCCGCGTCTCCCGCAATTCCAGGCTGCCCAGCTGGGTGGAGGTGATGTTCAGGAGCGTCTGGAAGAACAGCTCGTCGTCGTCGTTGAGCTTGCCCTGGGCGGGCTCGGCGGCGTAGGCGAAGCCGTGGCTGTGGTCCGTGTCGCGCAGCTCCACCGCGTGCACCAGGCCCTTCTCCTCCACGAGGCCGTTGATGCTCTCGCCCTCCAGGACCGCGGGCAGCTGGCCCAGGCCCCGGCTGTGGAGCACCGTGCCGTCGGCCCCCACCACCAGGAGGCGCTGGATGTGGAACTCTCCGGCCAGCGTGTTGGCCATGAGGCGGATGAGCTCGGCGCGGGTCTCCACCTCGCCCAGGTTGCGGGTGAGGTCGAACAGGGTGTTCAGGCGGGACAGCTGCAGGGCCAGGGCCCGGTTCTGGTCGCTGCGGTTGGCCTCCAGGCGCCGCCAGGCCAGAAGGGGCGCCGAGATGGACAGCAGGAGCGTCAGGGCCGCGGGCGCCTCCGGGGTGCGCACCACCAGGTGGCCGTAGGGCTCCTCCCCGTAGGCCCAGGGCAGGCTGGTCCAGCCCGGGCCCGGGTGCGTGGGGAACGGCGAGGCGTTGCCCCGCAGGAAGATCCACCGGGTCCCGTTCCAGATGCCCCCCTGGGAGGCCTTGGCGATGCCCAGGGCCGTCACCCCCACCAGGTGGATCAGGGCCTCCTCGGTGGCCTGGGCGGGAAAGGTCTCCAGGAAGTCGATGACGGGCAGGAGCTCCTGGGTGCCCTCGGGAATGCGCGTGCACAGCTCCCGCAGGCGCTCGAAGGGGGGGATGCCGGACGGGTCGGTCATGGGCAGGTCTCGGTCCTCTTGCGCATGCGGTCCATGGCCTCGGGGTAGAGGTCCTCGGCGCAGTTGGGGCAGATGCCGTGGGAGAAGGTGGCCGACGTGTGTTCGGCGACGTAGCTCTCCAGCTGGGTCCAGTAGCCCTGGTCGTTGCGGATCTTCTTGCACTGGGCGCAGATGGGAAGCAGGCCGCTGAGGGTCTTGATCTCGGTCATCCGGTCCTGGAGCTCGACGTTCATCTTGGCCAGCTCGGCGTTGGACGCCTGCAGCGTCCTGCGGTTGCGGCGCATCTTCTTGCTGTAGATGGCCATGGCGATGACGACGGTGGCCAGGGCGCCCAGGCTCATCACCAGGGCGGCCAGGGAGTAGCGGTTGCGCTGGAGCTGGAGCGCGGAGATCACCCGCTCGCGCTTGAGGGCCTCGATCTCGTTGTCCTTCTTGATCGTCACGATCTTCATGGTCGATTCGGCGATCTTGTTGCTCTCCTGGATCGTGTAGATGGAGTCCTTGATCTCCATGGCGCGCTTGAAGGCGCGGAAGGCCTCGGCGGTCTGGCCCATCTTCTCGTGCAGTTCGGAGATCAGCTCGTAGCTCCGCTTGAGCTCGTCGCGGGCGTTGATCACGGCGGCGAGCGCGGCGGCCTCCCGGGCGATGGGGATGCCGCCGGCGTAGTCGCCCGAGAGCAGATGCAGGCGCGCCGTGGCGTTCATCACCTGGACGAGGCCGTGGCGGTGGTTGAACTTGCCGTACTGGGCCCGGGCCAGGCGGAGGTGCTCCCGGGCCTGGTCGAACCGGCGCAGTTCCGAATAGGTCATGCCCAGGTTCATGTGGTTGTAGGCCAGGTAGCTGTCGTCCCGGGTCTCCCGGGAAAGGGCCAGGGCGGCCAGGTGGTTCTTCAGGGCCTCGTCCAGCCTGCCCATCTTGTACTGGGAGAAGCCGATGTTGAGCCGGGTGAGGATGAGCCGCCTGTTGTCGGGGTGCCGCTCGATGCGCTTGAGGATCTGCTCGTAGTACTCGATGGCCTGGGCGTACTGGCCGCTGTTGTGGTAGACGACCCCGATGAGGTTCAGGGACTGGGTCACGGCCTTCTCCAGGCCCAGCTCCTCCCGCAGGCGCAGGGATTCGATGGCCTCGTCCAGGGCCTGGCTGTACGAGCCGATGAAGGTGTAGGTGATGGCCAGGGCGTTGTGGGCCTTGGCCATGCGCTCCTTGTTGCCCAGCTGGGTGCTCAGGGCCAGGGCGCGCTTGCCGTAGTCCACGGCCTTGGGGAAATCGCCGGACTGGCCCGCGCAGTAGGAGGTGGACGTGAGGAAGGCCGCCTCCATCTCCCGGTCACCCTCCTTGATGGCCAGGGCGAGGCCCTCGGTGGCGTAGACCAGGGCCTCCTGGGGGGAGGCCGTCTCGATGCGGTTGGCCAGGTTGAGCAGGGCCGCCATGCGCGGCGGGCCGGCCAGGCCCGCCAGGGCGGCCTTCAGGGATTCGACCGAAGGCTCCCCCGGCTGGGCGAGGGCGGCGAGGAACCCGAAGCACAGAAGGGCGATTTTCAGGTTTCGGGCGATTGAGAGCACTGCCTGGCCTCCCTGGTGAGCATGGCCGTGCGCCGGTTGCCTTTCCAGACCCTGATAATCCCACGAATCAGGCGGGAGTGCGCTTAATCATGCAGCACTCGCTGCGGCCATCCGCGTCCTTGAAGTGGATCTCGTCCATGAACCGGCTCATGAGCAGGAGCCCGAGCCCGCCCTTCCGGGGGTGCTTGACGTATTCCTTGGGATCCGGCAGCACCACGTCCTCGTCGTGCAGGCCGGTGCCGGTGTTCCAGATGCGGATCTCCAGGGCCTCCTCCCGGAACCGCAGCTCGATCTCCACCTGGTGGGTGCTCTCCCCCCGGTAGGCGTGGATGATGACGTTGGTGACGGCCTCGTCCACGGCGATGGACACCTTGGCGGCGGTGGCGTCGTCCATGCCCGCGGCCAGGGAGGCCCGCTTGGCCAGGCCCGTGACCAGGTTCAGGTACCGCGTCTGGCTGGGGATGACCAGCCGGAAGCTCTCGGGATCGGGGGCGGCCCGCACTCAGCCCTTCCCCGCCATGGCCTGGAAGGCTTCGGCCTCGGTCGGGAAGACCCGGTAGAGCTGGGTGAACCCGAGGGTGTCGAAGATGGCGAAGACGTTCTCGTGGAGGTTGCAGAGGAGGATGTCCCCGCCGTTCTCCCGGACCGTCTCGATCAGGCCCATGATCGCCCCGAGGCCCGCCGAGCTGATGTAGTTGAGGGCCTGGCAGTCCAGGAGGATGGTGAAGCGCCCCGAGGCCACCAGCTTCTCGAGGGCGTCCTCGAACATCCGGACGGTGTGGGCGTTGATGAAGCCCTCGGGCCGCATCACCGCGACACCGTCCACTTCTCGCACCTGGATCAAAAGATCGGCCATGCCTGTTCGCTCCATGTAGGGCCCTGGATACCTGGGTGAATGCTATCGCCCCGGCGGAATAATTGCCAGCCGGGGGTTGGACCGGCGGGTTTTGGGGTACCATGGCCTCAAATCGGGAATGACATGGACGAGAATGCGCAGGCCTCCCTGAAGAATCTGCTGCAGCAGTGGGCCGACAAACGGCAGCAGGCCCTCCTCGAGCAGGTGATGCTCGCCTGGAGCGAAGCCATCCCCCGCCTCGCCCCCGATGACACCCTGATGGCGTCCATCCTGGCCGCCCTCCCGGCGCCCGAGCCCGCCCCGGAACCGCCCCCCCCGCCTCCGCCCACGGACGGGAACCTGGGCGCGGGACTGGACCTCCTGGAGGACGCCCACACCCAGGGTGAGGTGCTCAAGCACCTCCTCGACGCCACCCAGCGCTTCGTGGAACGCAGCGCCCTCTTCGTCCTCAAGCAGGGCATCGCCACCGCCTTCGCCCACCGGGGCTTCGACGGCGAATCCCCCAAGGCCGGTAGTCCGGTCGTTCCTCCTCCGGACCTGGAGGACCTGCTGGGCGGCCGCGCCCGCCTCGTGGCCGGCCCCGGCCCCGCCTACCAGGCCCTCCTGGCCCCCCTGAGCCGCTTCCAGGCCCCCGACATCCTCATCCTCCCCCTGCGCCTGCGCAAGAAGATCGTGGCGCTGCTCCTGGTGGACAGCGGCCTGCTGCCGGCCATCGAGCACCCCAGCCACGTGCGGGCCCTGGCGCTGTGCGCCGAGGCGCGCCTTTCCTACCTGGCCGGCGTCAAGGAGGAGGAGCGCTCCGCCCCGGTGGAGTCCCACCCCTCCACGCTCACCCAGCGCATCCCCGACGCCATCGCGGAGCCCCAGGGCGCCGCCCTGGACCCGCGGGTGCGCATGAACGCCGAGCGCAGCGCCCGGGTCCTGGTGGGCGACATCGAGCTCTACTTCCCCGCCAAGGTCACCCAGGGCCAGCAGGACGGCAGCCTCTACCCCGTCCTGAAGGACGAACTGGACCGCAGCCGCGCCTCCTTCGTGGAAAGGTACGGCCTGGACCTCGAAAACCAGCACCGCATTTTCTACCAGACGGTTGTCCAGCAGCTATGCGCAGGAGACCCCTCGCGGCTCGGGCCCGCTCCCTGGGGCGCGCACTAGGCCATTCTTCCTGGTGACACGGGCGTGGAATCATGGTAAATCCTTGACCCTTAAACGGGATTGAGGAAGCCATGGCGAATCTTGGAAAGAAATGGACCTGCTTCGGATGCGGGGCGAAGTTCTACGACTTCACGAAACCCGAGGCGCTCTGCCCCAAGTGCGGCGCGAACCAGAAGGAGGCCCCGGCCAAGCCCAAGGCCGCCAAGAAGGAGAAGGTCGCGCTGGCCATCGATGACGACTTCATTCCCGAAGGCGACGTGGATCCCGCAGCCGAGGACACGCTGGAAGAAAGCCTGGGCATCTCCGGAGCGCGCGCCGAGGGCGTGGACCCCGGCGACCTCCAGATGGACGACTACGACGAATAGGCATGACCGAAACGCCCGCCTGCCCTGGGATCGACCGCCACGCCCACCTGGAGGGCGGCCTGGATCCGCGGTGGGTGCGGGAACGGGCCCGGGAGCGGAACCTGGCGCTGCCGGCGCCCCTGGAGGCCCTGTGGCGGGGCGAGGCGGTTCCCTTTGAGGGCTTCATCGAAGCCTTCTTCTTCGGCTGCCGGTTCCTCTGCGATGCGACCGCGGTGCGGGACGCGGTGCGCGCCGCGGCCGCCCGGCTCGGCGGAGAAAGCGGCGCGGCCCGGGGCGTGGATCTCTGGGTCTCCCCGCACCTGCTGGTGAAGCAGGCCGCCTTCCTGAGCCTGGACGACCTGTGGCGGGGCCTGGACGACGGCATCGCGGAGGCCCGCCGCGCC
>DBMS01000074.1 GCA_002297665.1 Holophagaceae bacterium UBA692
CCTCGCGGCGGTCCTCGCGGCGCTCCTCACGACGCTCCTCGCGGCGATGTTCGCGGTGGTCCTCCATGCGCTCCAACTTCCGGCGCTGGCCGGGGGGCATCCATACGCCCCGGGGATCCTCGCGGCGCCAGTTGCGGTAGTGGCCCCGGGGGACCTCCACGATGTAGCGGGGCACGCGGCGCACCTCGACCCACTCGAAGCGGGCCCGGGGGCTGCGGGCGCGGTACCAGCCGTCGTCGCGCCGGCACCAGTACCACCCGTCGTTGAAGAAGACCTCCTCCGGGACGCCGGCCACAACCGAAATGCCGGGGGAGATGACCTCCAGCCGGGGCGCCACGGGCAGGCCGATCTGGATGCCGATGTGCACCTGGGCCTGGGCCGCGAAGGGGCTGAGTCCAAGGAGAAGGGCGATGGGGAGGGCGTAGGATCTCACTGGAATCTCCTATCTGGGCGGTGGGCCCGCGGAACGAAGGTGTGCATTTATCGTTCCAATTTTACAACCTGATTATTTTCAATGGAAGCCGCCGGACGACCTCCGGGGGCCTTTCCAGCATGTTGCATTCCGCCCGCTCCGCAAGGGCCGCGAAGGAGAAATGCCACAGGCCGGGGACCCCGCTACAATGGCTCCACGTTCAAGGAGAACCCCATGATCAGCCCGAAGATGCAGGCCGCCCTCAACACCCAGATCAACCTGGAGCAGTACTCCGCCCAGCTCTATCTGGCCATGAGCGCCCATTGCGACGGCCTCAGCTTCAAGGGGTTCGCCCACTGGCTGCGCATCCAGGCGGGAGAGGAGACGGCCCACGCCATGAAGCTCATCCAGTTCGTGCTGGACCGCAACGGCAAGCTGGAACTCCACCCCATCCCGGCGCCCCCCACCGAATTCGGCGGCGTCATCCAGGTCTTCGAGAAGACCCTGGAGCACGAGAAGGGCATCACCGCCAAGATCAACGCCCTGTTCGAACTGGCACGGGCCGAGCGGGACTACGCCAGCGAGATCACCCTCCAGTGGTACGTCACCGAGCAGGTGGAGGAGGAGTCGAATGTCGGCCAGATCGTGGACCACCTGCGCGCGGTGGGCGAGCAGGGCGGCGGCATCTGGTACCTGGATTCCCGCATGGGCAAGCGGGTGGCCAAGTAGGGATGGGCGCAGCACAGCCCAGCCCCAAAACCCACTCGCACCTCTTCGATCAGGGCAACCGGGCCGGAGAACGCGGAACCCGCCTGGTCATGGTCATCACGGCCCTCATGATGGCCGTGGAGATCCTCGCGGGCTGGCGCTTCAATTCCATGGCCCTCCTGGCCGACGGCTGGCACATGAGCTCCCACGCGGTGGCCATCGGGGTGAGCGCCCTGGCGTACGCCCTGGCCCGCCGCCACGCCGGGGACCGCCGGTTCGCCTTCGGCACCTGGAAGATCGAGATCCTGGGCGGCTTCGCCAGCGCCCTCTTCCTGCTGGGCGTGGCGGCCTGGATGGTGCTGGGCTCGGCCCAGCGGCTCCTGGAGCCTTCGCCCATCCACTACCGCGAGGCCATGGCCGTGGCCGGAGCCGGCCTGGTGGTGAACGTCGTGTGCGCCCTCATCCTGGGCCAGGCCCACGACCACGGCCACGACCACGGCCACCACGGGCACGACCTGAACCTGCGCTCGGCCTACGTCCACGTCATCGCCGACGCGGCCACCTCGGTGCTGGCCATCGTGGCCCTGGCCGGGGGCCTGGCCCTGGGGTGGGCCTGGCTGGACCCGGTGATGGGCCTGGCGGGCGCGGCGCTGGTGACCGCCTGGGCCGTGGGCCTCCTGCGCGACACCACGCGGGTCCTGCTGGACGCGGAGATGGACCACCCGGTGGTGGACGAGATCCGCGAGGTGGCCGGCGCCCATCCCGAGTGGGGCCGCCTCACCGACCTCCACGTGTGGCGGGTGGGCAAGGCCAGCTACGCCTGCATCCTGGCGCTGGAAGGGAGCCCCGGGGACCTGACCCCCGACGCCGTGCGCGCCGCCGTGGGCGTGCACGAGGAACTGGTGCACATCACCGTGGAACTGGGGTGAAGGCGGCCAGTCCCGCCAGGCGGGGCTTGTAGCGGATCAGGAAGAGGCCCTTCTCCGCCGTGTCCGAGAAGCTGCTGCCCGCGAGCAGGAGCCGCGTCGCGGCCCGGGCGCGCTCGTTGGACCAGTGCTCGAACTCCATGCGGTAGATGGCCACGAACAGCTCCGTGCGTCCGACGCCGTGGTAGCAGTGGATGAGCGCGGGGCGGTTGGCGGGGTCGCGGATGGCCATGAGGAAGCGGTCCACGGTGGCGTCCGTGGGCACCTGGGGCGTGGGCAGGTGGATGTGCCGGACGCCGATTTCGGCCAGGGCCTGGGCCTCCTTGCGGATCGTTCCCAGGTCCGTGGTGTTGGTGCTGTCCTCCCCCGGCTGGAAGGTGCGCAGGTCGATGACCGACTTCAGCCCCAGGAGACGGGCCTGGCGCTGGAGCTCGGCCGGGGGCATCACCCCCGACTGGTACACCTGCCCCAGGGTCACGGTGCCCAGGCGATGCCGGATGTGGATGTGGTAGAGCGAATACGAGCCCACCACCGCCATGGCGGCCAGGGCGGCCGCCCCCAACCCCTTGAGGAGCATCGACCTTGCAGACCCCGTCCGGCGATTGGGCATGTTCACGCATCCTTTGGTTGACTTGATCATTGTGACCGGGGCGCCTGGCCGCCGGAACCGCAAATGGGGGGCTACCGCCGTTCCACCCGGTCCACGTGCCCGATGATCACCACGTTGGCGGGGCAGTCCCTCCGGCCCACCACGTCGTCCACGGCCCCGCCGTTCCGGGCCACCAGGACCCGGTCCCCGGGCCCCGCCTGGACCCCGTCCAGGGCGACCATGGTGCGGTCCCCGGCCGTGCCGTCCTCGAGGACTTCCCGCACCAGCAGGAGCTTGCGCCCGGCGAAAAAGGCCAGCTTCTCGGTGGCCACGACGGGGGCGAGCACTTCGGCGATGAACATGGCGCCCTCCTCAGGTGGCCGAGTCCACGAGGCCCACGATGCAGGCGTCGATGGCCCCGTAGCCGCCGGGGAGGGCCTTGGGGGCCTCCCGGGCGTCGATGTACATGACCAGGTCCCCGTCCCGGGAGGCCACCAGGTCCACCGCGGCCAGGGGCTCGCCCATGGGCCGGCCCTCGGCGTCCACGCCCTGGATCATGCGGAAGGTGTAGCCCGACAGGGACTCCAGCTTGCGCGTGGCCACCACTTGACCTTTCACCCGCGCTAGAAGCATGAGCTCTCCAGGCCTTCCAGGACGAGGCCCTGGATGATGTCGTGGGGGCGGGCCAGGATCTCGCTGTGCACGAAGGCGGCCTCCTCCCGGAGAAGTTCCTCGGCCGAGGCCAGGGCGGCCTCCACCTCGGACAGGTCCCCGGTGAAGGTGAAGTAGCCCTTGCCGCCCAGGTCCAGGTTGTAGGTGAGCTCCAGGAGCCGCACGGCGGTGGTCTTCACGGCGCGGTCCGCGGCCTGCACCAGTGCGGCCAGGGCCTGGCCCTCCACGATGCCCACGGCGTCGGTGGTGAGCTCCGTGCCCTTCTCCTTCTGCAGCGCCGCCAGCACCTGGGGATGCAGGTTGGGGATGTAGGTCCAGGACACCAGGAAGGGATCCGAGTGCAGGTGGCCCTCCTCCACGGCCTCCAGCAGGTCCGCCTCGTCCCCGGTGAGGTGGATCATGAATTTCCCCGAGCCCACGGGGCCCGCCTTGAGCAGGCGCACCTCCGCCTTCTTGAGCATCAGGTCGGCCACCTGCAGGCCTTTGGCGATGCTGGAGAGCTCGAGGATGCCGAGGGTGGGGACCAGGTTCGGGTTCGGAGTGGCCATGGGGGGGTCCAGTCGCGGGATCAGACGATTCGGAAATGGTCCTTGAGGGTGCAGCGGCGGCGCCGGGCGAAATGCGCGGCGTTGGTGAGGCCCTCCCCCGTGGGGGAGGCGATGGTGAACGAGGTGGGCCCCGGACCTTCGAAGCCCAGGCCGTTGAAGTTGGGACCGTTCTTCACGAAGATCGAGCAGTCCACGGCGCGGGCCATCTTGTCCAGGTGGTCGATGTTCTTGGAATACATGCTGGCGGTGTGCCGGAAGCCGTGCTCGGCCTTCAGGGCCAGGGCGATGGCCTCGTGCACGTCCCGGGCGCGGGTGAAGCCGATGACGGGCATGAGGAGCTCGGACTGGATGAAGGGGTGGTCGAAGGGCACGTCCGCGAACACCAGCCGGGGCTCGCCGGAATACGGGATTCCCGCGGCCTTGAGGATGTGGGTTGCGTCCTTGCCCACGAAGGCCTTGTTGGGGTAGCGGCCCTCCATCACGGTCCGCTCCACGGCCGCGATCTCGGCGCCGCGCAGCTCGTGGGCGCCCGCGGCCGCCATGCAGGCCTTGAGGCGGTCCGCGATGGCCTCCACCGCGATGACCTCCTTCTCGCAGATGCACACCACGTTGTTGTCGAACGAGGCCCCGGCGACGATGCCCCGCCCGGCCTGCTCCAGGTCCGCGGTCTCGTCCACCACCACGGGGGGGTTGCCCGGGCCGCCGGCGATGACCTTCTTGCCCGAGGCGAAGGCGGCCTTGACCACCGCGGGGCCGCCCGTGACCACCAGGAGCCGGATGCCGGGGGCCTTCATGAGCTCGGCGGCGGTCTCCAGGGTGGGCTCGGCCACGCAGGTGAGGAGGTTGGCCGGGGCGCCCTCGGCCACCAGGAGCCGGTTGATGAGGTCGATGGTGAAGGCGTTGGTGCGCCTGGCGCCGGGATGGGCGTTGAAGACCACCGCGTTGCCCGCCGAGAGCATGCCGATGCCGTTGTTGATGACGGTCTCGGAGGGGTTCGTGGAGGGCGTGATGGAGCCGATGACGCCCCAGGGGGCCAGCTCCTCCAGGGTCAGTCCGTGCTGGCCCGAGACCGCGTCGGCCCGCAGCACTTCGGGACCGGGGGTCTTGTTGATGACCAGGAGGTTCTTCTTGACCTTGTCCTCCACGCGGCCCATGCCCGTCTCGCCCACGGCGAGCTCGGCCAGGTCCCGGGCGTGGCGGCGGAGCCCCACGCGCAGCTCCTGGATGATCTCCGCCCGGCGCTCCAGGCCGATGGCCCGGAACGCCTGGAAGGCGGCCTCGGCGGCGCCGATGGCCGACGGGATGTCGGAAAAGCAGCCCATCTGCGGTCCCGCCGCCGGGGCGCCCTCCAGTTCGCGGAGGACGCGTTCGGCGATTCTCGAGACCAGGGCGCGATCGATTTCCATGGCTCAGCCTCTGGGGATCAGGGTTTCCTGTAGACCTCGGAGCCCTCGAACTGCACGGCGTCCACGATTCCGATGACGACGGCGTCCACGGGCTTGCCCTCGCTCACGGGCGTCATGCGGGCCGAGGAGCCCTGGCACACGAGCACCCATTCGCCGGAGCCGGCGCCCACGCCGTCCGAGGCGACGATGGGGTTGCCCTTGGGCTGCCCCTTGGGGTCCACCGGCTGGATCAGGAGCAGCTTGTGGCCGGCGAGGGCGCCGACCTTCTGGCTGGCGACGACGTCGCCCACCACCTTGGCGATCAACATGGCCCGCCTCCGATGAACCTAGGCGTTCGCTTCGGCGCGGCCCAGGGGGAGGACGGAATCCACGTTCTCGTGGGGACGCGGGATGACGTGGACGGAGACGATCTCGCCGACCTTCTGGGCGGCCAGGGATCCCGCTTCCACGGCGGCCTTCACCGCCGCCACGTCGCCGCGGATGATGGCGGTGACGAAGCCGCCGCCGATCTTCTCGTAGCCGACCAGCTGCACGCGGGCAGCCTTCAGCATCGCGTCGCTGGCTTCCACCATGGCGACGAAACCCTTGGTTTCGATCATGCCGAGCGCTTCACTCATGGGTCTCTCCCTGGAGTTGGGGTGGGGGGATCAGGCCTTGGTCCGGTACGGACGGCCGTGGATGGAATTGATCGCGTCGATGGCCGCCTTCATGGCGCTGTCGATCTCGGATTCGCTGCCGGCCATCATCAGGCGCCCCACCGCCCCGTAGGGCTTGAGGTCGATGAGGGAGACGTCGGCGGCCTTTTCGGCCTCGTTGGCGGCCAGCACCGCGTAGGCGGCCGGGTCGCACTCGAACAGGAACAGCGACTGCCCGGGCAGGATCATGTGCCCGTAGCGGTTGCGGTTGATGATCTGGGCGTGCATGGGTTCCACGGAGCGGATGACCTCGCAGGTGGCCACGTAGGGGGTGAGGCGGTCGGCTTCCGCCAGCCCGAAGCTCCCGATGGCGGCCTCGCCCGCCACGCGCACCTCGCCCTTGTCGTAGGCGTGCACCTCGAGCATGCCGAAGGTGCGTTCCACCACCTGGGCCGCGGGCTGCACGTTGGCGGCCTTGAGGGCCACGTCGGTCATCTTGTTGATGGCGATGCCCGGGGCCACCTCGATGTAGACCGAAGCCTGCTCCTTGAGGGGCGGGAAGCCCCGGGCGCCCAGGCCCACGAAGGCCGCCAGCTGGGGCTGGAGCGAATCGATGAAGCAGTATGCCCGGAGGGTGAGGGCGCCGTCGCTCATGTCAGTATCCCTTCCCTTCGCCGCCGGTGACGATGGCCACGCCCGAACTGGCCCCGATGCGCGTGGCGCCCGCGGCGATCATCCTCTTCGCGTCGGCCAGGCTGCGCACGCCGCCCGAGGCCTTCACGCCCATGCGGGGCCCGACGGTGCGGCGCATCAGCGCGATGTCGGCCTCGGTGGCGACGCTGCCCTTGGCGAAGCCCGTGGAGGTCTTCACGAAGGTGGCGCCGGCGTTCTTGCAGATGGTGCAGGCGGTGACCTTCTCCTCGTCGGTGAGCAGGCCGGTCTCCAGGATCACCTTGGTGGTCTTGTTGCGGGCGGCCTGGACCACCGCGCGCACGTCCTTCTCCACCAGGGCCAGGTCGCCGGACTTCAGCGCCCCGATGTTGAGGACCATGTCGATCTCGTCGGCCCCGTTGGCGATGGCCTCGCGGGTCTCGTACGCCTTGGTGCGGCTGTCCATGGCGCCCAGGGGGAAGCCCACCACGCAGCAGACCTTGACCTTGGAGCCGCGGAGGAGGTCCCGGCACCGGGAGACCCAGGAGGTGTTCACGCACACGGACCAGAAGCCGTACTGCCGGGCCTCGGCGCAGAGGGTCTCCACCTCGGCGGCGGTGGCCTCGGGCTTGAGCAGGGTGTGGTCGATCATGGCCGCCAGGGCCGAATCGACGTTGCCGGGGGCCCCGGCGGCCTCCGGAGCCTTGGGGGCCTTGGGATCCAGGGCCTTCAGCACTTCCTTGGTGATCAGGTCTACCAGCTTCTTTTCATCCATCTCGACTCCACGTTCATCGTTCGATCTTGTCCACGCGCTTCTGGTGGCGCCCGCCCTCGAAGGGGGTCGCGAGCCAGGTGAGGACCATCTGCTCCACCACCTCGGGCGGGTTCGCCCCCGCGCCCAGGGTGAGGACATTGGCATTGTTGTGCTGGCGAGAGTTCAGGATGGTCTTCATGTCGTAGCACAGCGCGGCCCGGATCCCCGGGAAGCGGTTGCACGCCATGGAGGAGCCGATGCCCGCCCCGTCGATCATGACGCCCATGGCGCAATCGCCTTCCAGCACCGCCCGGGCCACGGCCTTGGCGTAATCCGGGTAGTCGCAGGCGGTCTTGTCCGGGCAACCCACGTCCACCGCCTGGAAGCCCTTGGCCTCCAGCACGCCGGCCAGGCGCTTCTTCAGGTCGAACCCGCCGTGATCGGAGCCCACGGCCACCCGCATCCGGGTTCCCCGCCGGGAGAGGACCTCCCGCACCACTTCGGAGACAAGCTGTTCGACCCGCTGAGGATCCATGGAAGTCCGTACGGAAGAGTTCGGAACGGCGGACGGCGTCGGTCCGCGGGATGCCCGGTGCAGGGAAAAATTTTTACCTGTCGGGGGAAAAACAAGCCTAGCACTACCTCCTGGGGGTGACAACCCGTAAACGGGCCCGGCGGTGGCGGCGGGGACGCGGGGGGGGATCCCCCTCCATCCACTGGCGGATCCGGTTGGCGTCGTCGAACCGGGAGTGCCGGCCGTTGGCGTCCAGGAGAACGATGAGCACGGGCCGCTGGGCCAGCTGCGCCTGCATGACCAGGCACTGCCCCGACTCCTCGATGAACCCCGTCTTGGAAAGCCCGATGCGCCAGCGGGGGCTCGCCAGGAGCATGTTGCTGTTGTGGAACTCGATGGGACGGCCCTTGAAGGAGACCGTGGCGCTGGCCCGGGTGGAGAAGGTCCGCACCTGGGCGTGCCGGTAGGCCTGGTCCACGATGCGGGCCATGTCCCAGGCCGAAGCCTTGTTGCCCGACGACAGGCCGGTGGGATCCTCGAAATGCGCGGTGGCCAGCCCCAGGGCCCGGGCCTTGGCGTTCATCTCGGCCACGAAGGCCCCCAACCCGCCCGGGAAGGTGCGGCCCAGGGCGTGGGCGGCGCGGTTCTCGGAGGCCATGAGGGCCAGTTGCAGCGCCTCGGAGCGGGTGAGCACGGTTCCCACCGGCAGGCGGGAGCGGCTGTGGCGCAGCGTGTCCTTGTCCTCCTCCAGGATGGTCAGGCGCTCGTCCATGTCCACCTTGCTGTCCAGGAGGACCATGGCGGTCATGAGCTTGGTGAGGGAGGCCACGGGCAGGACGTCGTCGCAGTGCTTCTGGAGGATGGGTTCCCCCGTCTTCTGGTCCTGCACCAGCACCGAGGCGCTGCGGAGGGCCAGGCGCTGGTCCGCCTTGGCGCCGGCCGGCAGGACGGCAAGGAAGGCAGCGGCCAGGAAGGCGAGGTTCCCGGATCGGAACAGGGTCATGGGGCTCTCGAGGGGGTGGTTCCAGGGTTGGAAAAAGGTCAGGCCCGCGGACGGGATAGTGACTGATAGCAATTAAGATACCATCCGGGCAGGGCGACCCGGCCGACAACTTACCAGCCTATCGGCGGGAAGGTGCCGGGCCTTGATCACATCGCTGATGGTCGAACCCTACCGGATCTCCCTGACGATCATCCTCCCGGCCAGGGTGGGTGCGGGACCCGTGGTAACGAGGTTGAGGGTGATCTGGGGGGCGGGGCTGGAGGGCGTCACGACCAGGGCCACGAGGGTCTGGGTGGTGCCGTTGGCCACCGGCAGGGTCGTGCTGGCGTCCATGAGCACCGTGCTGCCGTAGTAGACCGGATTGCCGACCGCCCCCAGGCCGCCGGCCACATCCTCCAGATTGAAAATGTAGGAATGAAACTCGCTCAGAGCCGAGGCGGTCAGGGCGAGGGTGATCTCGTAGACCTTGCCGGTGCCCAGCAGCACATGGGTTCCCGCCTGGGAGAGGAGCCCGCGCTGGGCGAGGGTCGTGTAGGTCCCGGGATAGAGGCCGGTGATGGAATAGTAACCGTAGTCCGCAGGCGCCGCTGCCGCCGCCGGCGCCGCGCTCACCCAGGCGCCTCCGGAGGCGGTGAGGACGTTGCCGTCGGTTCCCGGGGCGACGGCCTGCACCGCCGAGGTGCCGTTGCCCACCAGGACCGAGCCCGCGGCCAGCGTGGTGGCGCCGGTGCCTCCGTTGGCCACCGGAAGGGTCCCGGTGGCCTCGGTGGCCAGGTTCACGGCCGCGCCGTTGGCGGCGGCGGTGAGGCGGCCCTGCGCGTCGACGGTGACGTTGGCGCGCGTGTAGGAGCCGGGGGTCACCGCGGTGTCGGCCAGGGCCAGGGAACCGCTGACGGTGATGGGACCGCCGGTGAGCCCCGTGCCCGCGGAGACGCTGGTGACCGTGCCGCCGCCGCCGGCCGCGCCCACCTGGGCCCAGGCCGTGCCGTTGTACTGGTAGATGCCGGGGGTGCCGTCGGTCTGGTAGACCATCAGGCCAGCCGCGGGCGTGACGATGGCCAGGCGCTGGGCCTGCGTCTGGCGCGGCATGAGGAAGCCCTTGGTGGTGCTGGTGAGGTCCAGGAGGGCGCTGGCGTTGGGAGCGTTGGTTCCCAGGCCGAGGGATCCGGTCGTGAAGACCACGTCGGAGCCCGAGAGGGTCATGGGGCTGGCGCCGGGAGCTCCCGGGGCGCCGACGGGTCCCATGAGGCCCGTGGCCCCCGGAACCCCCTGGGGCCCGGCGGGTCCGGTGGCTCCCGGGGCTCCGGCCGGTCCGGTGGCCCCGGCGGGTCCGATCAGGGCGACGCCGGTGAGGCCGGTCCAATCCGTGCCGGCCTTGGGGCCGTAGAGGACGTTGGCGGTGGTGTCGAGGTAGAAGTCCCCCGCGCTTCCCGTGGCTCCGGTGGCCACGGGCGTGCCCGCCCCGCTGAGGATGGTCCTGCCCGCCACGCCGGCAGGGCCCGCGGCGCCCGTCGCGCCCGCAGC
>DBMS01000284.1 GCA_002297665.1 Holophagaceae bacterium UBA692
AGGAGGCCTGCCATGACGCACGCTCCCGACCCCGACCTCGACCTCGTCCTCGAACGGGTCGTTCCCCTGAACCGGGCCCTCATCTGGCGGGCCTGGACCACCCCCGCCCTGGCCCTGAAGTGGTTCACCCCGGCCCCCTGGAAGACGGTGGCCTGCGAGCTCGAACCCCGCCCCGGCGGCATCCTCCACGTCGTGATGCGGTCGCCCGAGGGGGAGGACTTTCCCATGACCGGCACCTGGCTTGACGTGGTTCCCCACGAGCGGCTCGTGTGGACCAACGCCCTGGCCCCCGGCTTCCGCCCCGCGGACCCCGGCCCCCACGGCCCCACCATCACCGCCGCCATCACCCTGGAGGCCCACGGCGCGGGCACCCTGTACCGCGCCGTCGCCATGCACCGCAACGCCGCCGACCGGGAGGCCCACGCCGCCATGGGCTTCCAGGAAGGGTGGGGCAAGGCCCTGGACCAGCTGGTGGAGGCGGTGAAGGACCTCTAGGAGACGGAATCCCCCAGGCGGCGCGTCAGTTCAAGGATCAGGCGGTCCTTTTCGTCGATGACGCGGTCCTTGTCCTCGATGACCCGGTCCTTCCCTTCGATCGCCTTCGCGCTGGCCTCGAGCTCCCGGTCCTTGCGCGAAAGGGACAGGCGCAGGTCCGCGGCCTCCCGCGCCCGCTCCTGGAAGGCGTGGAGGATCTCGTCCTCCAGGTCCATCTTCACCCTGAGGCCGGGCTCGGCGCAGGCCAGCATGAGCCTTCGAAGCACGTCCCGGTACCGCTCCGGGAAGTTCACCTCCAGGATGTCCAGGAAATGCGGATCCGTATGGGAGGCGACGCCCTGGTCGAACACCTCCAGGAGCCGCTCCAGGTCCGTGCGGCGGCGGTCCTTCAGGCGGTTCATCTGGATGATGACCGAATCGTGCGTGAGCCCCTCCACGAACGGGTCGGTTACCCGCACGTCGTCCCCCGTGGCCGGGTCCCAGCAGCGCCGGTCCACCTTCAGGACGGGCATGTCCAGCCCCTTCAGGCCTTCGCCCAGGAAATAGATGGTGAAGATCGGCAGGGGCCGCTCCACGCCGTCCGCATCCCGGTACACGTTCCGGGGATCGGCGTAGCTGGTCCCCAGGTACCGCCGGAACCGCTGGATATCGGACGTGTCCCGCGCCTTCTGGATCTCGATGAGCACCAGCTTGCAGCCGCCGTCCTCCATGCGGACCCGGGCGGCGAAGTCCATGCGCAGGACCAGGAGGCTGGTGCCGTCCTGCCCCGTCACGGGCTCCCGGGTTTCGGTGGGGACGAAGGAAAGCTCCACCACCTCCCGTCCCATGAGCGCCGAAAGGAGCATCCGCGCGATCCGCTCGTCGTCGAGGAGGAACTTGAAGACGGCATCGTAGATGGGATTGGCGACGTTCATCGGCCCGGGCACTCCTGGGAAAAGGCTACGGACACGCCGTGCCGGTGACCACGGAGCCGCTCATGGATTCCAGAGAGTGCGCCTCATACCGGAAGAAATCGGTGGATTTTGCTCGGCAACGCGCTCTGCGCAATTCAGTGCAAGGCTCCCCTAAACACGAAGATTGTTAGGGGACGACCAGAGCCGAAGCCACGGGACGACGTATGCGATGGCCACCCGGGCCGCACGGTTGCCATGCGACGTGTCGAAACAATTAATCAAAAATATAAACCACTAAAATGATTAAAAAAAATTAACCTATTTAATAAATTTTGACCATGAAACCCAAAGGCTTTTTCAAACATCTATTGCCAATCAAGACTGAATGGATGCTCCATTCACTCTATTCCAATAAAGGATGAAGCGATGCATAGACTCATAATTTTGAGTTTTATAATATCTATTTGCACGCCCCAAAAAGCCTCGGGCGCCCTTCCAGTTTGCTTGAGTTCCTGCTCATGCGCCTGCTCCCACTGCTTGACGAACCACACATGCATCTTGTTGAGGAGATCCGTTTCCCACATCAGGGACGGGGCTTATCTGGTCACATGCACCTATCGAGGAGGATGGACGCTCACGGATGGAAGAAGTGTATTTTGTTGTGGTCATACGATTTGTTTGCATGACCACTCTGGCATCGGTTCACTTTGAAGCGGAGTCCTCATGCTGAAATTTCCTTCAATCCTGCCCGCCCTGCTCGTCCCCGCCGCCCTCATTGCAAAAGAGGAACCCCGGTTGCCGTCCTCCAGTGAGGATGCCCGCCTTCGGCGGACGGAGGGCCCCGGCACCCTGTTCATCCCGAAGGCGATCTCCAGGAGCTACCTTGGAACACCCAAGCCCTTCGAGATGACGGATCTCACGTACGCGGCCCCCGACTACCACGGCATCCCCGATCTGGATGCGGCGTGGGATGGGACGACCCTTTTCCTGGCGCATCACAAGGGGTACGGCCTGTTCCGCCCCGCGGGCGAACCAGGAAGAGCCGGGCTCGAAGCCACAGCATTGGGTTCCATTCCCAAGGGCGAGCGCGGCCCCGCTTATGGCGGCTTGAAATGGAGACGGGGACGATTCTTCACCCGCGTGGGGCGGAAGATCCAGATCCTCGATGCCGCCACCGGGACATGGCGCGACCATTTCATTTCCAGCCGCCTGTTTTCCCAATTTGAAATCCTGCCGGACGGCCGCATATTGCTTATTTGTCCGACCAGCCGCCCTCCCATGACGTCCAGATGGGCCGTGAACCTCGAGATGAACCTGAGCAAAGGTCCGGAAGCCCCAGTGCTCGCGGAACTGTACGACCCTGCCCGCCCTGGAGAGCCGGAACGGGTTTATCCCTACCCGGCGCGAGTGGAGGATGCCCTGGGGAACATGAATGCCTTCCCCTTGGTGGATCAGACGGTCCCCTTGGGCGATCACGTCCTCCTGGTCAATGCGCGGGCCGGCCACCTCCATGTGTTTGACGTCAGGACCCGGTCCCTTCAACCTGTGGACGTTCCTTGGCCCGTGGTGGATGGTCCCTATCTCAAAGCCTTGGACCCGACCCCGGCCCGGGATGGGGGCCAGGCCGGGGTCATGAAGGTCTCCTGCCTTTCCTTCCCCTGGAAGATCCTGATCTATCCCCAGACCTCAGGGGGCGCCATGATCGCGGTCATGCGGCACTCCGGGATCGATTCGTCCTTTGTGGAGAAACGCCGGCGCCAGGAGCGGAGCCTGGGATGCCGGTACGCACCTGTCGCCAGGATCTATTCCGAAGCTGAAAAGGAAGCCTGGGCGTGGATGGAGTATTTCCTGTTCGATCCCGGCACCCGGAAGCTGTCCAGGTTGCGCAGGCCATCCCTCGAAGCCCTCCGGGCGGATCCGGCGGAGCACTGGCTGACACCCGAGGGGGGTTGCGTGCCCCTGACGGAACTCGGTCTCCCGGGACCCGGGGACTTCTGAGAGCCGTCCCCCTGCCAGCCCTTGCAGACCTTCTGCACCAGGCTCTTTGGCAACGGCCGGCACCTTGGCCATACTGGAAGCCAGGAAAGCCCGTTCGCTCCTCTCCGGAACGGGTCCTTACCTGGAGTCCCCATGCCGAACGGGCGTACCCTCCTGTGCCTGGCCGCCTTCGCGGCTCCCACCCTCTCCGGCCAGGCGCCTCCCCCGAACCCCGCCGAAACCCTGGCCACGGCAACACGCCACCTCCAGGAATGGCGCAGGTCCATCCAGGCCGAGCTGATGGATGACTGGGGCCAACGGGCGCGCTACCGGGACGCCAACGCCAGGCTCAAGGCGCCCCGCCCCGGAGAGGACCGCGTGGTGTTCCTGGGCGACTCCATCACCGACATCTGGGACCTGGCGGCGAGCTTCCCCGGGCGGCCCTACGTGAACCGCGGCATCAGCGGACAGACCACGGGCCAGATGCTCCTGCGTTTCCGCCAGGACGTCGTGGCCCTGCGCCCCCGTGCGGTCGTGATCCTCGCGGGCACCAACGACATCGCCGGGAACACGGGTCCCATCGCCCTCGAGGACATCGAGGCCAACCTCGCCTCCATGGTCGATCTGGCCTTGGCCAACGGGATCCGCCCCGTCCTTTGCACCGTCCTGCCCGTCCACAACGACACCGAGGCCTCCCGGGACTACTTCGTCACGCGGCCCCTGGACCGCATCCAGGCCCTGGACCAATGGCTCCGGTCCTGCTGCGAGAAAAAGCGCCTGGAGCTGGCGGATCTCCACGCGGCCACCGTGGACGGCCGCGGCCAGCTCAGGCGCGCCCTGGCCGACGACGGGCTCCACCCGAACGCCGCGGGCTTCGCCGTCGTGGCGCCCGTCGTGGAAGCCGCCCTGCGCAGGGCCCTGGCCCGCTGAGGGGACAGGGCGCCGGCTGCGGCGTGGTCAGATTGCGGTCTGCAGCACCGTCAGGATCACCGTGTTCACGATGTCCTCCGCCGTGCAGCCGCGGCTCAGGTCGTTGCCCGGCTTGGCCAGGCCCTGCAGGAAGGGGCCGTTGGCGCTGGCCCCGCCGAAGCGCTCGGCGATCTTGTAGCCGACATGTTCGACCAAATATTAACTTGGCTCATTTTAATCATTTAAGACTGGTCCAAATGGCTCTGGACAGCTTCCGTGACAGGTGCGACCGCCCTCAGGATTTGGTCGTCGTAACCGCACCCATGACCAGCATTTCCGAACCGTAGCGAAATCCAGAGAATTGTTGGAAAGTCCTACGGGCCTGGCAAAGGCGTCAACGGGAGCGTAGATGAGCCGTAGGAAGAAGACAACGGGCTGGCCTGAGGGGTTCGAAGCCTACATCCGGTGTCGCCAGTTCACTGATATCGAGGAACTGCTCTTGTGGGACTGCGCCAACATGTATGAGTGCTTCCAGTTAGCCTTGGCGAGTTGGAAGGATCGGGAGGGGGCGGTCGTTGTTGCTGAGATGCGATCCGAAGAATGGAGGGCGGTCCGGGGCCTTGCCAATGAAATCTCGATTGAACGATTTGGGGGCCCGCTTCGCATGCACGCCATCAGGTGGGGCTGCACCTTGGCGCTGAGGCTGGAGCAGAGGTTCCTGTTCAGGGCGGGTAGGGATGGATAGGACCTTGCAGGGCTTTGTTCATTTTTCATTAACAGATGTTGGTAATACTTGAAGCCCCTTAGGTGTAAAGCCTCCTCGGCCTCAATGAGGTGGTTATGACTATCATCTTTGTCGAGCAGAAGGACGATGGAACCTACAAGGCCACCCAGAACAAGCGCGTCATTGCGACGGGTGAAACCCAGGCGGAAGCGATCGCAAAGGCTCACAAAGCCAAGCTTGAAGACCCGGTTCTCGCGGAGCGCATTCGGAACACGACACAAGGCTCGCCTGAAAAATGGCGAAGGGCCAAGTAGGAGAAGGTGTCTTGAGCATTGGGAGTTCGATCGACCACGGCTACCGTTTTGTTCAGGTTTAGACGGATCGGCTGTGGACCGGCACCATGGCTTAGTGGTTCATCGGAACAACCTCCGCGATGCTCAGGCTTGAAGGCCAAGGCCAGAGTCGCTGGAGATGTAATGAACCGGCTGGTTTGGCGCGCCATCTGCGCTAGGTCTGTCGAGCCAAAGCAGCCGCCTCATGACAGTCTGTTGCGCCAAAGCAGGCGGTTCATGACACCTGTGCGCATAGTGTGGCGCGCCAAAGCGGGCAGTTCATTACAGTCCAGGGGCTCGGAGTCATGGGCGCTTTCTAGTGACGGCTCGCCCATCGTCGGCGGTCGCAAAGGTGTCACCGGGGCATGGACACTGGGAGGGCGTCACCAGGAGACGAGATGGGGTAGTATAGGCGACGAATCAACGCCCACTCGCACAGGTCCCCCTGCCGAATTTTGGCATGCACCTATACCGGCACAATCTACTTCCACCTCTAACGGCTCGGATTTCTCGTCTTCGCTCAACATCCCGTCGCTGGCAGGGTCTGTTAGCTTTTTCCGTTAGGCGTTCACATGCGACCCATATTCACGATCCACGCCGGTGAGTATCTCGTTGGCGAACATCTCGAAGGCCTCAGTAAAAATCTGGGGGTATGGATCCCTTCGAAAGATACTGGGATCGACCTACTAGTTACAGACCAGAACTCCAACAAGTTGGCCACGCTTCAGGTTAAGTTCTCAAAAGACTACTTTGGAGCCCAAAAAGCATCGAAGTCCGGAGTTAATATTGATTCCTTTGGGTGGTGGAAATTCGATCGGGATAAGATTGAAAAATCACCGGCAGAATATTGGGTGCTTGTCCTCTATCAATTTCATACGCGCAAATTTGATTTCGTGGTTATTCCTCCGAAAGTGTTGCTCTCGCGTTACGACAAACTCACCAGCTCGTCAGATTCCATTCAGTCCTATTTCTGTGTAACCAAGCAACGGCAGTGCTGGGAAGCTAGAGGGCTGGGTAACCCGGAATTGAAGCTCATATCCGACGGCAGTTACCACGACAAAGATAGAAATTTCACGAAATATCTAAACACTTGGCCATTCCACCTCAACGACTGACCTCTCGCTCAACCTGACCCCCGCCTGCATTGCCTACCACTCTCTTTCAGTATTACGCTATCTCGGCTCCGCTCATCGCCTCGGTACAGGCGGAGCCAGTTAGCTTTCTTCGTTAGGCGTTTACCGCCTCCTCGCTGAATCGTGTG
>DBMS01000007.1 GCA_002297665.1 Holophagaceae bacterium UBA692
GCCGGCCGCGCCGGGGACCTGGTGGCGGCCTTCGGGGGCCGGGAGAACATCGCCAGCCTCGACGCCTGCATCACGCGGCTGCGGGTGGCGGTGCGGGACGCGGCCCGGGTGGACGACGCCGCCCTGAAGGCCCTGGGCGCCACCGGCGTGGTGCGCGTGGGCCGGAGCGTCCAGGCCATCTTCGGGCCCCTTTCGGAGAACCTNNGGACATGGAGCGCCACCTGAAAGGGGATGACCCGTCCGCGGGCCGCGCCCAGCGCCTCAGGGAGGCCCTGAAGGGACCCGGGAACATCCTCGCCCTGGAGGCGGTGGCCGCCACCCGCCTGAGGGTGCGCCTCGCCGACCCCCACCTGGATCCCCTCGCCCTGGAGGCCGCCGGGGTGAAGGCCGTGATGGACCTCCCCGGCGGCGAGCGGGACCTCATCGTGGGTCTGGAGGCCGAGGCCCTGGCCCGGGNNCCCCAGGAGCGCAACTGGCGGGACCGCCAGGAACCGGATCCCGGCCGGCTGGGCGAACTGTGGACCCGGTGGACCGGCGAGCATCCGGAGGGCGGCGAACTGCCGGTGGACACCTGGGCCGGGGAACTGGGCTGCAGCCGCGAGGCCCTGGCCCGGGCCCTGGGGTAGCTCCGGGCCCGCGGGAAGGGAGGCCAGGCCTCCGATCCCGCGGGCCGAAGGCCTATTTCCGGACGACCACGCCCAGGTAGAAGGCGGTGTTGGTCTGCCCCCTCCCCGCGAAGCGGGTGAAGACGATTTCCTCCTGGGCCCGCAGCGAGACGTTCCGGTTCAGGCGGAAGTCCACGCCCACGCCCGGAGCCAGCGCCAGGGAGTTCCGCTTGTCGGAAGCCGGGCCCTGGGAGGCCGACAGCTGCTGGAAGCCGGCCAGGACGTGCCCGAAGCCCTGCCAGCGCGGGGCGAAGGAGAGGGAGTAGCGCGGCCCGGCCATGAGGCCCAGCTGGCGCATGTCCACGGAGCCGCCTTCGGTGCCGGTCTGGCGGTTGAAGGCGGCCTCGAGGCTCCAGGTTTCGTCGAGGCTGTGCCGGTAGCCCAGGGAGAAGCCGTCGAGCCGCTGGTCCAGGCCGGAGGCGGGCCGCTCGTGGAAGGCCGAGAAGCCCAGGTTCGCCTCCGGCGGGGGGGTCTGGGCCCGGGCTCCGGGAAGGGCGCCGAGAAGGGCGGCGGCGGTGAAGAGTCGCGAAAGGATTCCACGTCGCATGCGGGCCTCGCTCAGTTGACGGTCAGGGTGAAGGTGGTGGTGGCCTGGACCGCGCCCTGGGAGCTGGCGGTGATCGTGACCGCGTAGGAACCCGCGGGGGTGCCGGCGCTTCCGGAGGTGATGCCCTTGGCTCCCTTCGTGCCGCCGCCGCAGGCCATCATCCCGCCCGCCAGAAGCAAGGTCAGCGCCGACAGGACGATTCCCGTCCGCTTGCGCCGCCTGGAAGGCACGGCGAAGAGCCCGCCCAGGAGAAGCGCGCCGGCACCGACGCCGCCCCCGACGTCGCCCCCGAAGCCACCCAGGGACAGGCGGTTCCGGATGCTCCCGAGGATCTGGAGCCGCGGCGTGGTGGTGACGGTGGCGGTGACGAGCACCGGCGTGGCCGAGGCGGAAACGATGGGCTGGTCGAAGGTGCAGGTGGCGCCTTCGGGAAGCCCGGCGACGGTGAACGTGACCGGCGCGCCCAGGACGCCCAGGCTGGCCACGGTGAGCTGCGTGGTGGCCGCGCCGCCGTTGGCGACGGTGACCGCCGCCGGCGGCGTGGGCACGACGACCGCGGGCTGGGTGGTGGTTTCGGTCAGGGCGGAGGAGACGCCGGCCTGGTTCGCGCCGTCCCCGGAGTAGCTGGCGGTGATGCTATGGGCGCCCAGGCCGAGGGCCGAGGTGGTGAAGGACGCCGTGCCGCCGGAAAGGGCGACGGTTCCCAGGACTTCCGCGCCGTCCAGGAAGGTGACGCTACCCGTCGGCACGATGCCCCCGGCGTTGCTGACCGTGGCCGTGAAGGTCACGGCGAGGCCGAAGGGATCGGTGCCGGTGGAGCTGGAGGTGGACAGGACCACGGTGGAGGCGAGCTGCTGGATCACCTGGGAGAGGGCGGCGCTGGTGAGGGAAGCGAAGTTCGCGTCGCCGGCGTAGGCCGCGGTGATGGCGTGGGTGCCGGGCGAGAGGGTCGCGAGGGTGAACGTGGCCTGGCCCGACGTGAGGGCGGCGGTGCCCAGGAGGGTCGTCCCGTCGTAGAACCCGACGCTGCCGGTGGGCGTGCCGCCGGTGCCGGAAGCCGTGGCCGTGAAGGTGACCGGGGCCAGCCCCAGGGCGGGGTTGGCCGAGGAAGCCAGGGCCAGGGCCGGGACGGCCTTGCCGATTCCCACGGTGTAGGTGGCCGGGGTGGTAACGGCCAGGTAGTTCGCGTCGCCTCCGTAGGTGAAGCTGACGGTGAAGGTCCCCGTGCCCAGGGTCCCGGCGGGGACGCTCCAGGCCGCCGCGCTCGACGCGGCGCCGGCGACGAGGGGGGCGGTGCCCGAGGTGACGGCGGCGCCGGAGGCGTCCAGGATCGACCAGGTGATCGTGCCCGTGGGCCGGGCGACGGTCGTGTAGGGACCGGTGGCGGTGGCCGTCAGGGCGAGGCTTTCCAGGGGCGTCGCGGACGGCGCGGTGGCAGGCCCGAGCAGGGCGACGGGGGCCTTGGCCAGGGCCACCGTGGCGGATCCGGCACTGGCCAGGAAGGCGCCCGGAACCCCCGGGTAGGTGGCGGTGAGGGTGTGGGTGCCGATCCCCGACAGCACCACCCCGGAGAGGACCGCCTTGCCGGCGGTGAGGGTGACGCCCGCGCCGCCGTTGAGATCGACGGTCGTTCCCCCCAGGGTGTCCGTGAAGGTCACCGTGCCCGCGGGAAGGGTGGCGGCCTGGCCCGCGGCGGTGTCGGCCAGGGTGGCGGTGAGGGTCACGGCCTGGCCGTTGACGAGGGGCGAGGGCGTGACGACGAGGGTCGTGGCCGTGGTGTCGCCGGGGTTGAGGCCCGTGCCCGAAACCGAGACCTGCTGGGTCGAGCCCGCGACGTTGAGGCTGTTGTCCGTCACCGCGATGGAGGCGGCGAGGCTGCCCACGGACTGGGGGGTGAACCGCACGGACACGTTGCCGCTGGCGCCCGGGGCCAGCGTCGTGGCGGAGGTGACGGGGTTCGCGTCGGCCGGGTCCGAAGTGAAATCGGCGGTATAGCTGGGGTCCGCGGAAAAGGCCAGGCCCTGGTTGCCCAGGTTGGTCACCGTGGCGGTCTGGGGGCTGTCGACGGACGTGAAGCCCTGCTTGGTGCTGGCGTAGGCCAGGGTTGAGGCCGCGGTGTTGACGTAGACGAGCCGGTTGTTGGACCAGTCGGGAATGTAGAGGTTGCCGGCCGGGTCGGAGGTGACGCCGAAGAGCGTGGAACCCAGGCTCGCCGGCGTGGGCAGCCCGGTGACGGGAAGGACCGCGGCCGCGCCGCTGGTGGTCACGCGCACGATGCGGTTGTGGGCGGTGTCCACCACGTAGATGTTGCCGAAGGCGTCGGAGGTCACGCCCTGGGGGTTGCCGATGGTGATCCCGGGAATACTGAGGGCCGAAGCCGCGCCCGCGGCCGTGACCTTGATGATGGCGCTGGCGTTCTGGGTGCGGGCGGCGGCGTAGACCGCGCCGAAGGGATCCACGGTCACGCCGGTGAGGGAGCCGCCGCCGAGGCTGTACGGAGCCATGGCGACCACGCTGGCCTGGCCCGTGGCGGTGCTGCCGGTGATCTTGAGGTTGGAGACCCGGATGATGCGCCCCGTGGAGAAGTCCGTCACCAGGAGGTTGCCGGCACCGTCGATGGCCAGGGCGGCGGGCAGGCCCATGGCCGGGGAGAGTCCGGTCATGGCGAGGACCGAAACGACGCCTGCCGGCGTGACCACCAGGATGCGGGCGTTCTGGTGGTCGCCGATGAAGAGGTTGCCGGCGCCGTCCAGGGCCAGGCCCGTGATGTTCTGGACCGCCTTCGCGGGAGAACCCGGCGTTCCCAGGGCCACGACCTCGGCGGCGCCGCCGCCCGCAGGGATCCGGACGACAGTCCTGCTGGTGTAGTTCGCGCAGTAGACGGTGCCCGCCCCGTCCAGGGCCACCTGGAAGGGGTTGGCCATGGCCAGGCCGCCGACGTTGACGACCGAGCCCCGGTTGGGGGAAAGGGTGGCCACCGGCGCGTCCGCGAAGCCCGCCAGCGGGATGGTCATGATGACGTTGGGGGGCGTGGCGTCATCGTAGAGCACGACGGCGCCGGTGCGCAGGCCGGGGCCCTTGGGAAGGAACAGGACCTCGATGACGGCGGGCCCGGGCACGCCCGCGGCGGCCGTGGTTCCGGCGCCGAGGGTGAAGTCGAGGTCCGGCGCGCCGGAGGTGAGCACCTTCAGGGATCCGAAGGCCGGGCTCACCGGGAGCATGACCGGGAGGGCCAGGGCGACCGGCGTCGTGGTCCCGAGGGTCACGTGGCCGAAATCCACCGCCGTGCGGTTCGAGGAGCTGTCGAAGCCCGCCGCCGCGGGATCGGCGATCAGGGGCAGCGCCGCCGCCAGGACCCGGTCGTTCCCGGTGTCGGCGATTCGGACGGTGCCGTACACATCCACCGCCACGGCGGCGGGCGCGGCCGTGGCCAGTCCCCAGGAGCCCGAGCCCAGGTCCTGGGCGTTGAGGGTCCTGTCCACCACGACGATCCGGTTGTTGCCCGGGTCGGCGATGAACGCGTTGCCGACCCGGTCGAAGGCCACCGCGCTGGGACCGGCGAAGGCGGCGGGGGTCGCATTCCATGACAAGTTCATCGCCACACCCGTGGTGGAGCCGGGGGCGACGGAGACCACCCGGTTGTTGCCCGCGTCGGCGATGAAGAGGTTTCCGGCCGCATCGAAGGCCAGGCCCAGGGGCGAAGCCAGGGCGGCGGGGCCCGTGGACACGGCGAGGGTGAGGGTGGCGGCCGAACCGCCCGGAGTCACCTCGACGATGCGGTTGTTGCCGGTGTCGGCGATGAAGAGATCGCCGGAGGCGTCCATCGCCACGCCCCGGGGCGCGGCAAGGCTCACGGCCCCCGTGTCCACGACGGTGGCGGCGCCGCCGGAGGCGACCTTGACCACCCGGTTGTTGCCCGTGTCGGCGACGTAGAGGTTGCCCGGGGTGTCCAGGGCCAGGGCCGTGGGACCGGCCAGGGCGGCCCCCGGACCGGTGAGGGCCAGGACCGAGGCGTTGCCCTGGGGGTCGATGCGCACGATGCGGCCGTTGCCGGTGTCGGCGATGAAGGTCGTGCCGTTGGGCGCCACGACCAGGCCGGCCGGCGCGCCCAGGGCGATCGCGCCCCCGGTTGGGGTGACCTTGACCAGGCCCGAGAACATCAGGGAGATGTCCGCCAGGGCGGGCGCCGCGCCGGCCAGGGCGAGACAGAGGAGGAACAACCACCGGAGGGGACGCCGGCCCGGGTGGTGCGGGGAGACGGGGGCGTTTCCAGCTGGAATGGGCATAAGGCTCCTTTCGGATCGCAGGAGGGAGGCAGGCCTACGGCCAAGCGACCACGGATGCGGGCTTGCGGACCGCACGCCCTCATCGGGTGGCCACAGGTTGATCTTTACAAATTTAAACCCGGTGACCGAACATTAATTATTTACTACAAATCGGTGGGCTTAGCCACTTCAAAACCCCAACCTGACCCCAAGGCTAGACCCAGGGACCCGCCGTGTCCGTACGCAGGATTACTTAGCGAGGATCCCCTTGAGCTGCTCCTCGGCGCTCTGGGACGAAAGGGTGCTTCCTTCCAGGGAACGGATCTGCTGCTGGGACAAATCGATGCGGGGACCGAAGGCCTTTCGGTGAAACTGCCGGCAGAACTCCCGGGCGGTCGAGTCCGGATCCTGGCCCGGGGGCACCGCGAACCGGCAGAGGACCGTGCCCCGGGGGCCGTCCAGCCCACCCTGGAGGCCGCCGGCGGCGCTGGCCTCCACCACCACCCGGAAGCCGGCGGGATCCGGCGCCAGGCGCGGGGAGCCCGCCAAGAGGTCCGCC
>DBMS01000023.1:0-322 GCA_002297665.1 Holophagaceae bacterium UBA692
GGCCCCGGGCCGGCCGCGGACCTGCGCTCGGGGCACACCACCCTGGAGGCCGCGCGCCTCACGGGCCCCGGCCTGGGCCTGAGGGTCCACGCCGGCGCCCAGGCCACGGCCCTGGACTGCGCCTTCGAGGACCATGCCGGCGGCGCGGTGGAGCTGGGGCCCCGCAGCTCCTCCCGGTTCGCGCGCTGCCGGTTCAAGGGAAGCGGTTCGGCCGGGGTGCTGGCCCTGGAAGGGGCCGAGGCCGCGCTGGAGGACTGCCTGGTCACGGGCCATGGGCTGGCCGGGGTGCACGCCACCGAGAGCGCCCGCGTCCAGCTCACCG
>DBMS01000023.1:362-1650 GCA_002297665.1 Holophagaceae bacterium UBA692
GGCCGGCAACGGCCAGCCCGGGCTCCTCCTGCACCGGGGCGGGTCCGCGCGGCTCACGGGCACCCGGGTGGTGGACGGCGCGTCCCTGGGCATCGCCTGCCACCTGGAGGCCGCCCTGGCCATGGACCACTGCCTGGTGCGGGGCAACGCCGCGGGTGGGCTGCTCCTGGCCGCGGGATCCCTGGCCCCGCTCCTGGGCGAGGGGAACACCCTCGAAGACGGTTAAGGCAGCAGTTCCTCCCATCCCGTCCCCGCCAGGGCCAGGCCCCGGTAGGCGGGGTTGCCCAGGAGGTCCAGCATGGGGTCCGCCTCGCGCGTCACGAAGGCGACGGGAAGGTCCCCGAAGGACCGCAGCTGCGGCTCCAGGCGGCGCACGGCGCCCACCGGCTCCAGGCCCTCGGCGCGGCTGGGCTCCAGGTCCACCACCAGGAGCCGGACCGGCGCGGACCCGGGCTGCTTCCACAGGGCGTGGGCCCCGGAGAGGTCCGGGGCGGTCTCGAACCGCCCGTACCCGGCCGCGCGCAGGTTGCTTTCGAGCCGCCGGCGGTCCTCGCCCTGGGGGCCGACGAGGAGAAGCCTTGCGCACCTGCGGTCCAGGGCGGCCAGGACCTCCAGTCCCGGCGCGGGGGTGGCCGCGGGAGCCGGGGGCTCCGGCTCCCGTTCCGGCGCGAACGCCTCCAGGAGGCCGGCTTCGGGACGGTAGCCGCCCGAGGACAGGCCGCTCTGGCGGTCGCGCAGTTCCAGGAACCGGGACAGCAGGAGCTTGTCGGCCTCGCCCATGCCCATGAACTGGACGCCCAGCTGCAGTTCGGAATCGGCCTGGTGCACCCGCACCACCTGCCCGCGGAGTTCCAGGCCGTCGCCCTTGGGGAAGCCGCTGACGCGCAGAAGGCTGAGGATCATCCCCCGCTCGACGAGCGCCGCGTGGGGCGAAAGGGGCATCCCGTCGTCGAGCCGGACCATGCGGTCCACCCGGAAGGCCAGGCCCCCCATGGACAGGCTGAGCAGGGGCCCCGTGAAGCCGTGGCCGGGCACCTCCGAGTCCTGCCCGGCCACGTAGAAGTTCTCCCGCGGGCGGAAGGGGTAGCGCTTCCAGAGCCGGCGATCCGAGGCCGTCAGGGATGGCGGTCCCTGGAACCGGTACTGCAGGTAGCCTTCCCGTCCCACGAACCGCAGGCGCCCCTCCAGGCGCTTGCCCAGGGTGGCGAACACCAGCTCGAAGAGGGCGCCCTCGGCCAGGGCCGGCGGCAGCGGCCTCAGCAGCTTGAGGACCAGGTCCCCGGACCCG
>DBMS01000023.1:1665-9644 GCA_002297665.1 Holophagaceae bacterium UBA692
TCCGCCCCGGCCGCCGCGAGGTCGCGGAGCGCCTCGGCGATGCGGGCGGGATCGCGGATCTGGGCGCCGGTGGACATTCAGCCCTCCGCCGCCCGGAGCGTGGCATGGGTCGGGCCCGCAAGGATTCGCACCGATCCACGATACCCCGCCGCGGCGCCGTCCGCCACCCGCCGGCGCGGGTTCAAAGCGTCCTGAGGGAGAAGGTCACGGGGAGCCCCGCCTGGGGCCTCATGGCCGGTAGATGGCGAACAGCGTGATGTCGGGGTTGGTGAAATTGCCCGCGTCCTCGGAGATCCCGAAGCGCCACCGGGGCAGGTTCCGGTGGGCCACCACCCAGTGCTGCTGGACCCCGGGCAGGTCGATCCAGGCCACGCCGGTCTTGTAGGGGCTCTGGTGGTACTGCAGGGTCACGTCCAGGGCGAAGCCCCGCCAGAAACCCGGCCCTTCGTCCCGGTAACCCAGGCCCACCCAGCCCCGGCCCAGGGTGCGCCGGGGCATGGCCTCCCGGAAGGCGCTTCCGGCGGGAAGGCCCAGGTACACGCCTTCCAGCTGGCCGTGCAGGGTCCAGCGCCCCCAGGCGCGCCAGCCGGCCACCCCGGCCATGCCGTTGATCCCGCCGTCCGTGGACCAGTCCCGGTCGCTGCCGGTGGGCAGTTGGACGCTGGCCCCCACCCGCCCGCCGGCGGTCCGGTCCCCGAAGCCCACCGCGTAGGCCACGTCCGTCCCCAGAAGCCTCGTCGCGGGCCGCCGCAGCTCCGCCACGGTGCGCCCGTTGGCCGCCAGCTCATAGTCCAGGCGGTTCCGGGGAACCTGGCTCCGGCCCCCGTCGGGCAGCGACAGGGCCTTGTGGAAGGAGGCGACGGCCGCGTCGCCGATCCCCCCGGAGCTGTTCACGCCGCGGAAGCGCACGTTCACCCGCCCAGGTCCCAGGGGCCAGGCCAGGTCGGCGGTGAGCTGCCAGTCCTCCCCGTCCAGCACCGCCCTGGAGCGCCCGTCCGCACTGGTTTCGCTGCCCGTGCGCAGGAACTGGCTGCTGGCCTCCAGCGCCAGGGAATTCACCCCCTCGGGCAGCGGCTCGGGGAAGATGCGGAACCACACCGCCCGGTTGTTCAGGGGCGTCTCCTGCCCCGCCGCGGCCAGCCCCGCCATCGCCAGCGCCGCCGCGCGCGCACAGGTCCATGTCATGGGCCACCTCCACATCCGCCGAGCTCCTGGGCGGGAGCCGGCCCGCGCCGGGCACCCCGCCTAGCAGGGTAACGGCCCGAGCCGCCGGCCCGCCCGCGCCTGTGACGGGAAGCACAAGGCGACCTAGGGGTCTTGTATTCGAGCCGGCTTAATGGTGAAGTTGAGATTCAGTCGCTTTCGCATTTGGAAACCAACCCCTTTCAACCAGGAGATGCGCCATGAAGCGCCTCGGCTTCGCCCTGTCTGCCCTGCTCACCGGATCGGCCCTGTGGTCCCAGGCGCCCCCCGCGGACCCCGTCCCCAAGGCCTGCCGCCCCCTGTTCAGCACCTCGGCGGGGCTCACGGACCCGGGCATCGTGGAGCTGGAGATGGGCGTCCAGCGCATCTCGAACCGGGACGGCTCGGAGGACCGGTTCGTCCCGACCCAGCTGAACTTCGGCATCAACTCCTGGTTCGACCTGCGCCTGGGCTGGAGCGGACCGGCGCTGCGCAAGGATTCCCAGGGCGAGCGGAAGTCCGGCGGCAGCGATCCGGTCATCGGAGGCCAGGCCCTGTTCCTCAGCCAGGCCCGCCACGGGGTGGACCTGGGCCTCGCCCACTGGCACAAGCTGCCCCGGGCCAGCGTCGCCAAGGGGATCGGCACCGGCAGGCACGACGACACCCTGCTCGTCACCGCCTCCCGAACCCAAGGGCGGTGGCTCCTGGACCTGAACGCGGGCGCCAACTGGATCGGACGCTGCTCGGGCGAAGGGCGCATCCGGCAGGCGGCCCTTTCCCTGGCGGTCACCTACGCCGTGACGCCCCGGTGGAACGTCACCCTCGACACCTACGCGCTGGCGGCCACGGAACTGGGCCCCCACGCCATCAGCAGCGTGCTGGCGGTGCGGCGCGACCTCACCTCCGACCTCTGCGTGGACCTGGGCGTGGAAGCGGGCCACACCCAGGGGGCGCCGCGCCTGTCCCTGAACGCGGGCCTGGCCTGGCGCCTGGGCCGGATCTTCTGACGGCGCGGCAAGGCGAAAGGAGCATGAAGCGATGGAATCATTGAGCGGATACGACGTGGGCCGGTCGGGCCGGGTGGCGCGGGTGGAAGGGGACGAGGCCGTGCAGCGGCGCCTCCTGGAAATGGGCTTCGTGCGGGGCGAGGAGGTGCGGGTGCACAAGCGGGCCCCCCTGGGCGACCCCCTGGAACTGGTGATCAAGGGCTACCACCTCTCGCTCCGGCGGGACGAGTGCGCCTGCATCCTCATGGAAAAGGAGTAGCGGCATGGCGATCGTGGCCCTGGCGGGAAACCCCAATTGCGGCAAGACCTCGCTCTTCAACGCGCTCACGGGCGCCCGGCACCACGTGGGCAACTGGCCCGGCGTCACGGTGGAAAAGCGCAGCGGCACCTTCGAGCAGGCCGGCCTGAACCTGGAAGTGGTGGACCTGCCCGGCACCTACTCCCTTTCGGCCCGCAGCGAGGACGAGCGCATCGCCTCCAGCTTCCTGGCCGAACCTGCGGTGGACGTGATCCTCAACGTCCTGGACGCCTCCAACCTCGAACGCAACCTCTACCTCACCACCCAGCTCCTGGAACTGAAAAAGCCCATGGTGTTCGCCCTGAACATGATGGACGACCTGGAGCGCCAGGGGACCCGCGTGGACCTGGAGGCCCTGGCGGCCCTGCTGGGCGGGCCTGTCATCGCCACCGTGGGCAACCGCGGGGAAGGCATCGCCGAGCTGAAGGCGGCCCTCCACCGGGTCGCCACGGGGGCGGATCCGTCCCTGGACCCCGGCCTCTGGCCCCCCCGCGTAACCTACGGGGAGGACCTGGAATTCGAGGTGAGGCGGCTGGCCGAGGAGGTCAGCCGGGACGAGAAGCTCACGGAGCACCTCCCCGCGCGGTGGCTGGCCCTGCGGCTCCTGGAAGGCGCCACCGACGCCCTGGAGCAGGCCGAGGCCAGCCATGCCCGGCAGGCCATCCAACAGCAGCTGGAGGCCGGCACGCGCTTCCTCGAAGCCCACCTGGGGGCCGACTGCGCCACGCTCATCGCGGAGCGGCGCTTCGGCTTCGCCCGGGGCCTGATGGCCGAGGTCATGGTCCGGAAGGACCGCCAGGGCCGCACCCCCACGGACCGCATCGACGCCGTGCTCACGCACCGGTTCCTGGGGATCCCCATCTTCCTCGGGCTGATGGTGGCGATGTACGCCCTCACCTTCGTGGTGGGCAAGATCCCCCAGGATTGGATCGCCGACGGGTTCGCCTGGCTCCATGACGCCGCCGCGGCCCGGCTCCCGGCCGGCGAGCTCACCAGCCTCCTGGTGGACGGGGTGATCCCGGGCGTGGGTTCGGTGGTGGTCTTCCTGCCGGTGATCATGATCCTCATGGGCTGCGTCTCCTTCCTCGAGGACACCGGCTACATGGCCCGGGCCGCCTTCGTCATGGACCGGCTCATGCACCTCATGGGCCTGCACGGCAAGAGCTTCATCCCCCTCATCATGGGCATGGGCTGCAACGCCCCGGCCATCCAGGCCACGCGGACCATCGAGGCCCGCAGCGACCGCTTCATCACCATCCTGGTCTCCCCCCTCATCTCCTGCTCCGCGCGCCTGCCGGTCTACATCCTCCTGGCCGGGGCGTTCTTCAGCCCCCTGGGCGGCGCCGTGGCCGTGGTGGCCATGCACCTGCTGGGCTTCGCGCTGGCCATCCTGGCGGGCAAGGCCCTGCGCCTGAGCCTCTTCCGAAACGAGAACACGCCTTTCGTCATGGAACTGCCCCCCTACCGGCTGCCGGTGCTGCGCACCACGCTCCTGCACATGTGGGAGAAGGGCTCGGTCTTCCTCCGCAAGGCGGGCACCGTGATCTTCGCCGGGGCCACGCTGGTGTGGTTCCTCAGCAACTACCCGGGCATCACCAACCGCGCCTGGGCCGCCGAACTGCGCGCCCAGGAGGAGGCCGTCCTGGCCCAGGGCCTGCCCGAAGCCGAGGCGAAGGAGAAGCTGGAGGACCTGGCCTTCGCCCACAAGGGCCGCATCATGAACTCCAGCCTCGCCGCCCGCTTCGGCCACGCCCTGCGCCCGGTGTTCCGCCCCATCCTCGACCCGGACCGCACGCGCCCCGAGGCCTGGAAGGACGGCGTGGCCCTCACCGCCGGGTTCGTGGCCAAGGAGATCGTCGTGGGCACCATGGCCGTGGTGCACCAGGCCAGGGCCGAGGCGCCCGATGGCCAGGAAGGCAGCCCCCTGCAGCAGACGCTGCGGGAACGCTCCGGCCTGACCCCCCTGACGGCCCTGGCCTTCATGATCTTCACCCTCATCTACACGCCCTGCCTGGGCACCGTGGGCATGATCCTCAAGGAAACCCGCAGCTGGCGCTGGACGGGGTTCAGCGTCGGCTACGGGCTGGTGCTGGCATGGCTGCTCTCCTGGGGCACCGTGACGGTGGGCCGGGCGCTGGGGTTCGCATGAGCGGGCAAACGTTCGGCGTCCTGGTCCTGGCGGTGCTGGCCGTTTGGCTGCTGACCCGGAAAGGGAGAGCGAAGGGCTGCTGCGGGGCTTCCTGCGGCTGCGGCAGGAAGCCGCAGGCGCGGTGAGCGGCACCGGCAACGGCAATCCATGGTTCAATAAGGTGTGGTCACGATGACGGAACCCGCCCCGGAACGGCGCGGCCAGCCCCGAGACCCCGCCCCGGGCGGGGCCCTCGGCCATGGGCCCGGAGGGGGCGCGGCATGAGGCGCTGGGTGGCCATCCTGCTGCTGTGCCTGGCCTCCGTCTACCTGGGGGCCACCAGCCTGGATCCCTGCGCCGAGGGCGTGAAGGACGAATGCGCCCCGGTCTGCCATATCTTCTGCGCCGACGGCTGCGCCACCGTCCCGGTGCCCGACGCTCCCGCCGCCCCCGCCCCCGACGCGCCCCCGCGCCCCCGCTACGAAGCGGAACGGGCCGAGAACCTCGTCGACCTCGTCATCGAACCGGAGAAGGAGCCGCCCCGGACCTGAGGGATCCGGCCGCCAACCTACCCGGCAGGGCCTCGCCCTGCCCGCTCCCCACCCATTCGATGATGGAGGATCCCGTGCGGACCCTTTCCCTCGCCTTGCCCTGCGTGCTCCTGGCGCATGCGGCGGCCCAGGCGCCCCTCACCTACCCCGGCATCCAGGCCAAGGCCCGGCCAGCCCCCGCCCAGGGGCGCGCCGACGCCCTGCTGGCCGAACATCACCTGCGCCTGCAGGAAACCCGGGGCTTCCTCCGGGACGGCCCCACCCTTTCCCTTCTGGCCGGACCCCGCCGGACGCCCGGCGAACCCGCAACCACCGACAAGGCCCTGGACGTGGATCTCCCCCTGTTCCTCTCCACCCGGGCCCGCGCGGATCTGGAACGCGCCCTCGGCCAGGCGCACCCCGTGCTGAAGGAAGCCGCCCGACGCGAGGGGGCGCTCCGGCTGCGGACGGCCTACCTCGACGCCTGGCTCGCCTCGCGCACGCGGGGCCTCCGGGAAGCCGACGTGGCCACCGTGGAGCGTTGGCTCGGCACCGCCCGGACCCGCTTCGAGGCGGGTTCCGATCCCGCCTTCCAGGCCGCCCTGGTGGCGGGCGAGCTGCTGAAGGCGCGCCAGGACCTGGACGAGGCCCGGGCCCAGGCCCAGGTGGAGCACCCCAACGTCTGCCGCATCTACGAAGTGGGAAAGGGCTTCCTGGTCATGCAACTGGTGGAAGGGCCGACTCTGGCCGGGCTCGCGGCCAAGCTTGGCCTCGAGGACAAGGTGCGGGTCCTGCGCGATATCGCCCTGGGCGTGCACGCCGCCCACCAGAAGGGCCTGGTGCACCTGGACCTCAAGCTCAACAACGTCCTCATGGAGACGGAGGAGGACGGCAGCCTGCACCCCACCGTCAGCGACTTCGGCATGGTCCGGGGCCAGGCGCGCAGCGGGTCCGGCGGCTGTCCCATGGGCACCCCGCCCTACACCAGCCCTGAGCAACTGGCCGGGGACCCCGCCCGGCTCACCCGCGCGTGCGACGTCTACGCCCTGGGCGTCATGCTCTACGTCCTGCTCTCCGGCCGGATCCCCTTTGCGGCCCAGGACTTCGAAGGCCTTCTGGCGGCCATGGCGCAGGCCGGGCCGGTGCCCCTGCGGGCGCGCGATCCTCACATCCCCCAGGACCTGGCCCGCATCGTCCACCACTGCATGGAGAAGTGCCCCGGAGACCGCTACGCCACGGCCCGGGACCTGGCCGAGGACCTGGACCGCTTCCTTCGCGCCGAGCCGGTGCGGGCCATGGGCGCCAACCGGATCTACCGCCTGGCCAAATGGGTGAAGCGCAACCGCAAGGCGCAGTGGGTCGGAGCCGCCGGCCTCGTCCTGCTGCTGTCCACCTCCGTGTTCCTGGTCCGGCGCGCGGCCTTCATCTCCCAGCAGGCGGATTGGGATCATCACTTCCAGCGGGTCGTGGAGGAGCTGCGCGGGGACCTGGACCGGGTCTACCGTAAGCCGGCGCATCCCATCGACGGCGAGGTCCGGCAGCTGCGGGGCACCCTGCGGGTGATCGAGGAGACCATGGCCCGGGGGGGCCCCACCGCCCAGGGGCCGGGGCTGCTCGCCCTGGGCCAGGCCCACCAGCTCCTGGACGCCGAGGACACCGAGGCCGCCGCCTACTTCCAGAAGGCCTGGGATGGCGGCTACCGCACGGAAGCCGCCCGGAGCTGGCTGGCGCTGGCCCTGATGGCCCAGTACCAGGCGAGCCTGCGGGAAGAGACGATGGAAAGGGACCGGTCCGCCTGGGCCCGGAAACGGGAGGTGGCCCGGCGCCGCTTCCTGGAGCCCGCCCGCGCCATGCTGAAGGGCCGCGGCAGCCCCGACCAGGCCCGGCTCAACTATCTCCTGGAGCTGGCGGAGATCTCCCTGCGGGGCAGGGGGGACCCGGATGCCCGCATCCGGCTGGCCCGGGCCTTCCACGCCCGCTTCCCCAATGATCTCGATGCCCTGTTCGAGGAGGCCCAGGCCCTCACCGACAAGGGCGACACCCTGGCCTCCCAGGCCGCGCAGGCATCGAAGCACTGGCCACCCCGGAGCTCGGCCCAGGTGGAGCCGGTGCGCAAGGAGGCCCTGGAGCGGCTCCTGGACCTCCAGCGCATCGCGCCCAGCCACCCCCGGATCTACACCGACCTGGCGGAAGCCTACTGGACCCAGGACCAGAACCCCACCGACAGCACTCCGCCGCCCACCGTCCTGCGGGACCGGGCCCGGCACTGGCTTGCCNNGCAAGGTCAGCGCCACGGATCCGCGCCTCCTGCGTGGGCTCGCCTATTACCTTTCCGGGATAGAAACCCACTACCTCCTGGAACGGGGCCTGGACGCCGCGCCCGTCCTCCAGGAACTGCAGGATGCCGCCCGGGCCTCCGCGGACCCGCCCATGCCCCGGAACCTCCAGCTCATCGGCTTCACCCTGCCCATGGTGGCGATGGCCTGCGAGGCCTATGGCCGGATGGATCCCGCCCCCTACGACCAGGCCTGGGCGATCCTGGAAAAGCATGCACCGGATGAGGAGATCCGGCTGGCGGCGGGGGTCCAGGTGGCCAAGGCGCGCCTCGAGATGGGGGGGGATCCCGCCCCGGTCGTGGCCTCGCTGCTGGATGGCTCGGGTCTCCCGGGGGGGCGGGGCGCCTTCCACCGGTTCCAAGGCGCCCGGCTCCTGGCCGAGCAGGCCCGGCTGGCGGGATCGGACCCGGGGCCGGCCCTGGCCCGGGCGGCCGGGTTCCCGGAGGCGGAGACCCTGGAGGGCCTGATCCCGGCGGCCACCTTCCGGGTCCACCACGC
>DBMS01000182.1 GCA_002297665.1 Holophagaceae bacterium UBA692
GAGAACAACCGCCCCGGAGTGGCTGCGCGGCTGAAGATCGACTACCCCACGCTGCAGGCCATCAACCCGCGCCTGGTCTATGCAAGTATTTCGGGCTTCGGGCAGACAGGCCCCTGGGCCATGCGCCCCGGTCTGGACCTGATCGCCCAGGCCAGCTGCGGCCCCATGAGCGTGATGGGCGACCCCGGCGGCGCGCCCATGAAGTCCAGTGTTCCCTTTGCCGACCTGGGCGCCGCCCTGTTTGCCGCCTATGCCATCCTGAGTGCCGTTATTGGCCGCGGGGAAACGGGCCAGGGCCAGTACATCGACGCCTCGCTGTTCGAGACCGCGCTGGGACTGTCGATCTGGGAAAGCGCCGAATTTTGGGGCACGGGCCGCGTGCCCACGCCGCTGGGCAGCGCCAACCGCATGAGCGCCCCTTACCAGGCAGTCAAGGCCGCAGACCGCCACTTCGTCATCGGCGCTGCCAACCCAAAGCTGTGGGCGGCCCTGTGCCAAGTGATAGGGCGCCATGACCTGCTCGCCGACCCGCGCTTCACCGACAATGTGGAACGCATCAAGAACCGGGCCGTGCTGCTTCCCATTCTGGAAGCTGAATTCGCGCGCCGCCCCGCTGCCGAATGGGTGGACCTGCTGCTCGCTGCCGGCGTGCCTGCCGCGCCCATCCACAACTATGAGGAGGCCCTGGCCTGCGAGCAGTCCGTAGCGCGCGACATGGTGATGGAGATGGAGCACCCCGTCGAAGGCAAGGTCAAGGTGCTGGGCTTTCCGGTCAAGCTGCGGGGCACGCCCCAGCAGATCCGCCGCGCGGCGCCCCTTCTCGGTGCGCACACCGAAGAGGTCTTTGCCGAGCTCGGTCTATCCTCGGAACGCATCGAGCAGCTGCAAAATGCCGGAGCATTCGGCGCGCAAGGCCAGACCGCCTTGCCCGCATAAGCAGTCAGTTTCCATCGCTCATCCGTGGCCCCTTTCACCATGACCACTGCAAACGCCGAGATTCCGGCCTTCATAGACGCTCACCACCATTTCTGGGATTTGGACCGCAACCCCTACCCCTGGCTACAGGGCGAGACCGTCCATGACTTCCGATACGGCAGCTACGAAGCGCTGCAACGCAATTACTTGCCGGACGACTTCGCGGCCGACACCCGGGGCTACGCACCAATGGCCACGGTCCATATCGAGGCGGAGTGGGATCGCGGAACGCCAGTGGACGAAACCCGCTGGCTGGCCACGCTGGCTCAGCGCTACCAGCGCCCCTCGGTCGTGGTGGCACACGCAAATCTTGGCGCCGCCGATACCAGGCAGGTGCTGGCGGCGCAGGCCGCCTTCGACATGGTTCGCGGCATACGCCACAAGCCCGTGGTGGCCGCGCGCATCGGCGACTTCTGCCGCGGCGAGCCGGGCTCCATGGACGATATGCGCTGGCGCGACGGCTACGCGCTGCTGCAGCAGTATGGCCTGTCGTTCGACCTCCAGGCGCCATGGTGGCACCTGGAGCAGGCCCAGGAACTGGCGCGAGATTTTCCGGCTACCCCGCTGATACTAAACCACACGGGTCTGCCTTCGGACCGCTGCGCGCAGGGATTGGCTGGCTGGAGAAAAGCGCTGGAAGCTCTGGCACAAGTGCCCAACACTGCCTTGAAGATTTCGGGCCTGGGCCAGCGCAACACCCCTTGGTCCGCAGAGGCCAACATCCCGGTTATCCGCGAAGCCATCGCCATTTTCGGCGCAGACCGCTGCATGTTCGCCAGCAACTTCCCGGTCGATAGCCTGGTCACCAGCTACCCGGCCATCGTCTCGGCCTTCGCACAGGCCATTGCTCCTCTGGCGTCTGCACAGCAGCAGGCGCTATGGGCCGGCAACGCCGCACGCATCTACCGGATCAAGGCCGATAGCCCGGCCCGCGATTAAGACTGCTGGTCCCGGGCCAGCTCCGCCCGCATCCAGTCGACAAAAGACGTGATGCGCGGATCGCCCAGGCGGCTTTGCGGAAACACCAGGTAATACGCAAACTCGATGGGCAGGCTGTATTCCGGGAACAGGCGTACCAGCTTTCCGGATGCCAGGTCCTGCTGCACCCAGCTTTTTTTGACCAGCGCCACGCCTTGCCCGTCGATCGCGGCATCGATCACCAGATGGCTGGGCCAGAACGATGGGCCTCGTGTGGCATTGATGTCGTGCACGCCCATGTGTGCCAGCCAGGTGGCCCAGTTCGGATTGCTGACATCGTCGTAGGTGCTGTCATCATGTAACAGCACATGGCTCCTCAGATCCGCAAAATCACGGATGGGATGCGGCCCCTGCTGCAGCGCCGGGCTGCAGACGGCGAACACTTCGACGGGCAGCACCATTTCCGAATACAGGCCGGCATATACGCCACGCCCATAGCGGATCTCCATGTCCACATCGTCGCGGGAAAAATCCGCCATGAGCTTGGAGGTGGACACCTTCAGGTCCAGATCCAGATGCTCGCTGGCAAACCGGCTCAGACGCGGTATCAGCCACTTGACGGCGAATGTCGGCGGCAGATTGATCTTGAGCAGCGCAGTGCTTTTCTCGCGGTGCAACTGGTAGGTCGCAACTTCCAGCTGCCGGAATGCCTCCTGCACTCCGGGCAGGTACGCCTTGCCCGCCGGGGTGAGCGTGAGCGTCTTGGAATCCCGGACAAACAAGGCAATGCCCAGGTTTTCCTCCAGCGACTTGACCTGGTGGCTGACGGCCGAGGGCGTGACGAACAACTCCTCCGCCGCCTTGGTAAAGCTCATATGCCGCGCCGAGACTTCAAAGGCACGCAGCGGGTTCAATGGGGGAATTTTTCTGGCCATACGCAAAGCGCCATCCATGCAATTAAAAAAGTCGCCATGGACAGCCATGCGCGACTTTGAACTTTAACCGGCGCGGAGGCCGGCTACATGCTCGCGGGCTCAGGCCTGAGCCATCACGCCATTCGTCAGCCGCCAGGTACCCAGCGGATTGGCGCTTTGCAGCGCCGTGGGCAGCAGTGCATCGGGGATGTCCTGGTAGCACACCGGCCGCAGGAAGCGGTCTATCGCGCTGGCCCCCACCGAGGTGTACATGGCGTTGGAGGTGGCCGGGAACGGGCCGCCGTGCACCATCGCATGGCAGACCTCGACGCCTGTCGGGAAGCCGTTGGCCAGAATGCGGCCGCATTTGCGCTCCAGCACCGGCAGCAACTGGCGTGCGGCGTCGTGGTCGCCCCCATCCAGCAGCAGGGTGGCGGTGAGCTGGCCCTCCAGCAGATCGGCCACCTGCAGCAGCTCATCGAGACTGCGCGCCTTCACGACCACCGACGCCGGTCCGAACATCTCGGCCTGCAGCGCCGGGTTGCTCAGCAGGTGCCGGGCATCGGTTACGTAGAGCGCGGCCTGGGCGGCATTGGGCTGGCCGACGGCATCCGCGCCGCAGGCCACGCGCTCGACCCCTTCCACGGCTTCCACCTGAGCCCTGCCCTCCTGGTAGGCGGCGTAGATGCCCGGCGTCAGCATGGTTTGTGCGGCCTTGGCACCGAGCGCCTTGCCAGCCGCAGCCACGAAGCGCTGCAGGTCGGGCCCATCGATGGCCAGCACCAGGCCGGGGTTGGTGCAGAACTGGCCTGCGCCCATGGTCAGCGAATCGGCAAAGCCCTGGGCCAGGGCCTCGCCGCGCGCGGCCAGCGCATGGGGCAGCAGGAACACCGGGTTGATGCTGCTCATCTCGGCATAGACGGGAATCGGCTCGTGGCGGTTGTTGGCGATGCGCAACAGGGCCAGGCCGCCCTGGCGCGAGCCCGTGAAGCCCACGGCCTTGATACCCGGGTGGGCCACGAGCGCCTCGCCGATCTCGCGGCCGGCGCCGATCAGCAGCGAGAACACGCCTTCGGGCATGCCCTGGCTCTGCGCCGCCTTCTGCACGGCTCGGCCGACCAGCTCCGAAGTGCCCAGGTGGGCGCTGTGCGCCTTCACGACCACGGGTGCGCCTGCAGCGAGCGCCGAGGCGGTGTCGCCGCCTGCCACCGAAAAGGCCAGCGGGAAGTTGCTGGCCCCGAACACGGCCACCGGGCCCAGCGGGATCTTGGCCAGCCGCAGGTCAGCCCTCGGCAATGGCTGGCGCCCGGGCTGGGCAGTGTCGATGGTGGCGCGCAGGAAATGCCCGTCGCGCACGACCTGGGCAAACAGCCGCAGCTGCCCCACGGTGCGGCCACGCTCGCCGGTCAGGCGGGCCAGCGGCAGACCGCTCTCGGCATGGGCGCGCTCGATGAGTACATCGCCCAGCGCCATGATTTCGTCGGCAATGGCTTCGAGAAAGGCGGCTCGGCGCTCCAGAGGCAGGTTGCGATAGCTGTCGAAGGCACGGGTGGCCAGGCCCACGGCGCGGTCCACGTCCTCGCGGGTGCCCAGGCCGAACTCGGGCTCGGCAATGGCAGCGTTGGCTGCGGGATTGAAGGCGCGCAGGCCTCCGGCCTGGCCGCGCACGGCGGCGTGGCCGATCAGCATTTCTCCGGTGAGTTGCATGGGGGTTGCTCCTGTTGGATTGTCGGGATGGAAGAAAACAGCGAAATTCACTCGTCCAGCGGCTGGCCGCTGCGGTCGCGTGCCAAGGCCACTGCCGCAATGGAAACCAGCGCACAGGCGGCGAGGAAAAGACCCACGGGTACATAGCTGCCGCTGAAATAGGCAATCAATGCGGTCGCGATCAGTGGCATGGGACCGCCCACCAGCGCTGCGCCGATCTGGTAGCCCAGCGACATGCCGGTGTAGCGGATGCGGGTCGGGAACATCTCGACCAGGATCGCGGCGATGGGGCCGTAGACCATGGTCACGTAGATGATCTGGAGGAACACCAGGGCCATGAGCATGACCAGGTTGAACGCGGGGATCGCGGCGAGCTCGACGACCTTCTGGCCCGGGAGCAGGGCCGGCACGAAGTGGCGCATGGCCATGTAGATGGGTACGTATGTCAGGGCGGCCAGCAGGCAGCCCCACAGCATCACCTTCTTGCGGCCCACCCGGTCCGACAGGTGGCCGAAGAACAGGAACAGCGGCGCCCCGAAGAGCAGCGCCACCGAGATGATGAGGTAGGCGGGGAGCCAATGCACCTTGAGCACGGCCTGGAGGAAGGTGAGGGCGTAGAACTGGCCGGTGTACCACACCACCCCCTGGCCCGCGGTGGCGCCGAACAGGGCCAGGAGCACGTAGCGCAGGTTCACGGGGTTCGTGAAGCTCTCCTTCAGGGGATTCCGGGAGATGGAGCCGGTCTTCTTGAGCTTGGTGAACAGGGGGCTTTCCTGCATCTTCACCCGGATGTAGAGGCTGATGGCCAGCAGCACGAAGGAGATGAGGAAGGGGATGCGCCAGCCCGCGATGAGGTGGCCGGCGCCGGTCTTGAAGCCCTCCTCGCCTAGGGCCCACCGGGTGAGGCCGATGATGGCCATGCTGGCGAAAAAGCCCAGGGTGGCGGTGGTCTGGATGTAGCTGGTGTAGTAGCCGCGGCGCTCGTCGGGGACGTGCTCGGCCACGTAGGTGGCCGCGCCGCCGTACTCGCCGCCCAGGGCCAGCCCCTGCAGGAGGCGCAGGAACACGAGGATGATGGTGGCCCAGATGCCGATGTGGTCGTAGGTGGGCAGGAGCCCCACCAGGGCCGTGGAAAGGCCCATGGTGGCCATGGTCACCAGGAAGGTGTACTTGCGCCCGATGAGGTCGCCGATGTGCCCGAAGACCAGGGCGCCCAGGGGCCGCACGCCGAACCCCGCCCCGAAGGTCGCGAGGCTGGCCAGCAGCTGCGCCGTCTCGCTCTGGGCCGGGAAGAACTTGCTCCCGAAGAACACGGCGAGGCTTCCGTAAAGGTAGAAATCGTACCACTCGAAAAGGGTGCCCAGGGACGAGGCCGTGATCACCCTTCGCAGGGTGGCCTTGTCCGTGAATACCTCCGGAGCGTCCAGTTGGGCGGCGGCCTGTTCACTCATGCGCGACTCCTCAGGGTAGTGAACGTCAAATCCCCCCAGCCCGGGATTGGGCTGGAGGGAAGGGAGGGGAGGGAAAGGCTATAAGAACTTGATGGCGCCGCTGAGAATAAGTCCGGATGTCTGCAATGCAAAGAAAATATTTTAGAAAGTTCTAGTCCAGGCCCAGATCCCGCAGCCGGTCTTCCCCGATGCCGAACCGGTGGGCCACCTCGTGCAGGACCGTCCGGGCCACTTCCCGTTCCAGATCAAGGATGTTATCGGCTTCTTCGAGGTGCGGGAGGCGGTAGACGGTGATCCGGGCGGGAAGCTCTCCGGACCCCGGGATCTCTTCATCCAGGGCCGGTCCGCTGAAAAGCCCCAGGAGGGTCTCATCCGCCGGAATGCCCATGGCCTCCAGGAGTTCCAGGGAAGGTTCATCCTCAACCACCACCTGAAGCCCTTCGAGGTAGGGCTGGAACGCCTCGGGGATGAGCGCGAGGGCGCGGACGACGACATGTTCGAACCGGCGGCGGGTCATCTGCATGGGCCCAGTGTAAGCCGGATGGACACGAACTGTCGCGCGCTGCGCGCCATCCTGGGTCCGAGGAGTCCCCATGCCCCCCGTCCCCGCTACCCCCCTTCGCGACCCCTGGCGCGAGCTGCAGGCCCGTTTCGGCCAGGGCGCCTGGGTGCTTTACCTGGCCGGCCCCCTGCGCGGCGACGGGTCGCCCGAGGCCATCCGGGCCAACCAGGTGCGCATGCTGGCCCGGGCCCGGCTGGTGCAGGACCTGCTGCCTTCGGCCGTCCTGGTGGTCCCCCACGCCAACTTCGCCTTCGTGGACGAATCCGGTCCCGGCGGCCTGGGCGTGCGGACCCGGGTGCTGGATGCCTGCGAGGCGCTGCTCCGGCGATGCGATGCGCTGATCCTCTGCGGCGCCGAGCTCACGGCCGGCATGGCCCGGGAGAAGGCCGCCGCGGAAAGGGCCGGGCTCCCGGTGCTCATCCTGCCGGAGACGCCAGCCCCGGGACGGCCGCGGGCGAACCGGGGGCCGGCGATCCCGTTCACGCCGGGCGCCTCCCCAGCACCACGGCCCGCCTGAAGTCCAGCCACAGATGCGGCGCGGGGACCTCCCGGGCGGCGGCCTCCAGGCGGCGCTCCAGGAGGCCCGGTTCCCACCGGTGGCGCAGGTAGGCCCAGGCCAGGGGCAGGAAGACCTCGCGGATGCACACCCGGGCGTCCTCCCCGTGCAGGGCCGAGCCGTAGTCGCGCAGTTCGGTGCTCTCGAGCCCCAGGCGCTCCAGGTGGTGGGCGATCTTCAGGCCCACGGAAAGATCGGAGCCCCGCCCCTCCACCACGTCCAGGAGGCGGTCCATGAGGAACTCCAGGTTCGGGCAGGGCGGGTGCAGGTCGCTGAACCGCCGGGCCTGCTGAACGGGTTCGAAGCTGGCGATCCACCCGCCCGGCTTCAGGGCGCGGACGAGGCGGGCGAGCACCTCCCCCAGCTCGCGCACGTGGGCGAGGGTCATGGAGGTGAATACCAGGTCGTAGGCCCGCTCCGGCAGGTCCAGCGCGCGCAGGTCCTGGTGCAGGAACGCGGTGCGGGGGCCGCCGGGCGCGTCCAGGCGCGTGCGGGCCAGGGCCAGGAGCTCAAGGGAGCGGTCCAGGCAGGTGAGGCTCCCCTCGGGGACCCGGGCGGCCAGCCTCGCCGACCAGAACCCCGTGCCGGATCCCAGGTCCAGGATGGCCCCGTCCCGGGGCGTGGGCGGCAGCTGGTCCAGGGGCCGGGCCTTCTCGAACAGCAGGTTCTGGGCCTCCAGGCGGGCCACCTCCCCGCCGTCGCTGTCCCGCTGCACCCGCTCGAAGGCGTAGGGCACGGGGGTTTCGGGGTCGGGATGGGCGCCGGCCAAGGCCGTAGGCCGGCCCAGGGGCAATGTTGTGCTCATATAATTCTCTAAAAATAAAAATTTAGTAAATAATGCCGGGCCCTACCCGGAGTGCCCAAGCATCGCACTCCCGGTGCCTCCCGTCCAGGGGTTGGTTCATGGGGGCTAGCGCGTCCTCGGGAAGAGCACCTGGTTTTCCAGATAGAAGTGTTTCTGGAGCCGGCCCGAGAGGTGCTTGACGGAGGCGTGGAGCCGGATCTCGGGGCCGCCGGGATCGGACGTGGCGGCAAGGGCCGCCGCGAGGCCCCGGATGCTGCGGAGCAGGCCCGCCTCGGCCTCGTGCTCACCCTCCAGGAGGGCCTTGACGGTCTCCAGGTGCGCCTTGCCTCCCTCGGGGGCCCGGCCCGCGTCCAGGGCCAGGATGTGGGGGAAGAGGCTGCGCTCCTCCTGGGCGAGGTGGGCGCGCATGGCGTCGCAGAAGCGGGTGACCAGGTCGCGGACCTCCACAAGCGCGGGGTTGCGGTCGCCCTCCTCCAGGGCGGCCAGTTCGGCCAGGGTCTCCAGGTCCGCCATGTCCTCGCGGCACTCCAGGTGGCAGACCGCCACCAGGTGCCGCACGAGGTCCGGCACCGGCATCACTTTCCACGCCTCGCGTTCCTGCTTCTCGTCGAGCTGCACACGGCCTCCGGGGAGTGGTGGATTCGCCCGGCCGCATGGCGCTCCGGGGATTCCCCAATCATAAGGGCGCCCCTTGGCCATCCGTTCACATTTCTAGTATAAAATTTACGTAATAATAGCAAATATTGTATTTGAATCAGGACCGGCCGTGCGTTTTTTTCCGATCAGGTCTTCTGGTCGGCAGCGGTGGCCTCGCCGGGTTTCATGAGTATCTTCATGGATTTGCCTTCGCGCAGCACCTCGAATTCCAGGGTCTGGTCGGGGGGGATCATCTCCAGGAAGTCCATGAGATCGATATCCGTCTCCATCTTCACGCCGTTGACGCCGAGGATCAGGTCGCCCAGGACGCAGTCCTCCACGCCGTTGGCCTTCTCCAGGCCCGGCTTGAGGGTGATGCCCCGGAGCCCGGCCTTGTCGGCGATGCCGCCGGGGTCCACGTCCCGCACCGCGATGCCGTGGGTGATGCCCCAGTCCGGCGCCCAGTGGGAGGGCAGGGTGCCGAAGCCCAGGACGGGCCGGTAGGTCTGGCCCTTGGCGATGAGCAGGGGCACCACCCGGTTGAGCGTCTCCACCGGGATGGCGAAGCCCACGCCCGAACTTCCGCCGGTGGTGGAGGTGATGGCGGTGTTCATGCCCACGAGCCGTCCGGCCCGGTCCAGCAGCGGCCCGCCCGAATTGCCGGGGTTGATGGCCGCGTCCGTCTGCACCGCGCCGGAGATGTGCGTGCCGAAGTTGGTGGTGATGGGCCGGCCCAGGGCCGAGACGATCCCCGAGGTGAGCGTGTGGTCCAGGCCGAAGGGATTGCCGATGGACAGGACGTCCTGGCCCACGATGAGGTCCTTGGAGGAGCCGATGGGCAGGGGCTTGAGGGCGTCCAGGGGCGCGAAGACGTGGAGCACCGCGATGTCCTGGGCGAGGTTGCGCCCGATGACCACCGCCTTGAAGATGCGTCCGTCCGCGAGGGTCACCTGCAGGTTGTCCGCCTCGCTGCGGGGGGCGCCCAGGGTCAGGTCCTCGAAGGTGATCACGTGGTGATTGGTCACGACGTGCCCCAGGTTGTCCCAGACGAAGCCCGTGCCCGAGGCGGGGGGGATGGCGAACTGGTCGCCCTGGTTGTTCTCGAAGTGGCCGCTGGTGATGGAGCGGATGAACACCACGGAGTTGCGGGCCCGCTTGAAGGCGTCGGCCCGGGCGCGCTCGGCGGGGGTGAGGGGCGGGCGGGGCGTGACGGTGCGGGGCTTTGCGAGCCGGCGGTTGAAGTCGACCGTCTCCTGCTCGGCGGGGGTGAGCTTGGTGTGGGGACGTTCGTACAGTTCCTGGGCGGCCAGGGGCAGGCTCAGGGCCAGGACCGCCCGCATCGCGATTCGCCTCAGGTCCATGTCCATCCTCCTCTGCGCCTTAGTCATGATGCGACAAACCGGGGAGCGCGCCCACCCCAACCCGCCATCGAATAAGTCGCGCGGGAAGGTCCGGGGGGGCGGATAATCAGCCATCCGGGAGAACGGTTCCACCCCATGCGACGCATCGTCCTGATCCTCGCCCTCCTTGCGGCCGCCTTCGCGGGCGTGCTGGAGTATCGCCGCAACCTCCGGCCTTCCGCCATGGCCCCCCTGGAGTTCCGCCTGGGTCCCCCGGAGGCCTTTCCGGGCCTGACGCCCCTGGAGCGCCGCGGTTTCGGGGTCCTGTTCAAGGATTGCCTGGAGTACCGCACCGGGTTGGCGGTGGTGGAGGGCGAATCCGTACTGCCGGGCGGGCCCAGGAACGCCCTCACGGTGGCCCTGGACCGGCGGGGCGGAAAGGTCGTCCTGCACCTGGCCCTGGAGCGGGCGGGAAGGGCCGGGAGGGCGGGCGACGTTGCCGCCGGAACCCCCGCGGAGGCCGTGGGAGCCGCCCTGGCCTGGCTGGGGCTCGAGGACCGCGCCCGGGGCCTCCTCCTGCCGCGGGATCCGGCCTTCTTCTGGGACCTGGCGCGCATGACCGCGTCCCGGCCCATCGGGTCCATCGAGGACGACCTGCGGGCCTGCGCCCTGATCCTCGAACGGGAACCCGGCTGCGCCGGCGTCTGGCTCGCCCGGGCCCGACTGCTCAACAACCATATCCTGGACGACAACCGGGCTCCCGCGCCGCTGCAGGACCAATGCGAGCAGGACTTCCTCACGGCCCTCGGCCTGGCCCCCGATTTTCCCCGGGCCTCCACGCTCTTCGGGCGTTTCCGCACGGAAATCGGAAACCCCCGCGCGGCGCTCGACCTGCTGCTGGACGCCATCCGCCGGAATCCCAGGGTCCCGAGGCTCTATGAGGCCGTGGCCTACGCCGCCCGCAGCGCCGGCCTCCTGGAGGGCGCCTCCCGGGCCCTGGCGCGGCGCGACGCCCTTTCCGGCCCCAGCCGCGGCGAGGCCGAGATCACCGAGAACACGTACCTCTACCTGGGCCAGCTGGACCGCTTCGAGACGGTCCTCGGCCCGGAGTCGACCGAGGGGCCCGACACGCTCCGGGATTTCTACCGCGGCTACGCGCGGCTGCTGCGCGGGGACCGCTCCGGAGCCGCGCACCACTTCCACCGGGCCGAAAGCACGCCGGGCGGCAACCGCGCCTTCATGGACCTGGCCGGGGTCTACCGCCTCGGGCTGGCCGGCAGGCGGGACGAAGCCCTGGCGGAACTTCGAAGGGTCTGGGCCGAGCGCATCCCCATCCGCATCCCCGACGGCGAGTTCACCTTCAAGCTGGCCGAGGCCTTCGGGTTCCTGGGCAGTCCGGACGAGGCCCAGGACGTGGCGAACCGCGCCTTCGCCCAGGGTTTCGGGTGCCTGCGCTGGTACGAGCAGAGCCCCTTCCTCGCCGGCGCCCGCGGCACGCCGCGCTGGACGGCCCTGCACCAGCACCTGGAGGAGCGCCTGGCCCTCATGGAAGCGGCCTACCCCAGGCGCCGGTTCCCCTTTTGAAAAAGCCAAGGAACCTGGGACCCGCGCGCGGCACCTTGACTTCACCGATGCCGCGGCCTGCCCGGCGGTATGTATATGAATGCTCTGTTAGGGGTTGTGCTGATTCTCAGTTTGCTGATCTTCATCTTCCTGGGGCCCGAGTATTTGCGAAAGGTCACCCGGAAGCGCCGTTCATATAAGAAAGTCGGCCTCCACCGGAGGCTTCAACGCCGGGACGCCCAGGCGTAACCTGGATTCCCTTTTCCCGGAAAGGACGCGCCCATGAGCTCACGCACTTCCCTCCCCTTCGACACGCTCCTGCTGACCCTCCTGGGCGGCGCGGCCCTCGGCGCCCTTGCGGTGGCCATCACCACCCCCCGCACGGGCCGCGAGGTCCGCCGGAAACTCCGCTCCCTGGGCGACCTGTTCCGGAGCCCGGTCCGCACGGCCGAGGACGACCTGGCCGAGGCGATGTTCATCTAGACGGCCCAGGGGCGCGTCGCCCCCGGGCCCTTGCGGATGCGCGTTCCTCAGTCCCTCGGCGCGGGAGGCGCGGGCGGCGCTGCGGGTGGGGGCGGCGCTGCGGGCGC
>DBMS01000114.1 GCA_002297665.1 Holophagaceae bacterium UBA692
CGGACCTTCCTCAGGGGGCGACGGTCATCTGGTTCTTGACGCGCCGGACGCCCTTGACGTCCGAGGTGATGCGTTCGGCCAGAGTCTTTTCCGCGGGCGTCCGGGCCTCGCCCCCGAGGGTGACGACGCCCCGGTCGGTCTTGACGTGGGTGGCCAGCCCCCGCGTGCCCCGGTGGGCCAGCAGCACGGCCTTCACCTGGGCCGTCACGGAGGCGTCGTCGATCTTCTCGGCCAGGGTCTTGGCGCCGGGAGCCCCGATGCGCAGGGCGTTCTTCACCTCCTTCACCCCTTCCACGTTCGAGGCGATGTCCTGGGCGAGGTCCTTCCGGGCGGCGCTGGCGACCTGGCCCGAGAGCGTCACGACGCCCTCGTGCGCCGAAACGCTCACCGCCGGTTCATCCAGGCTCCGGTGGTAGCGCAGGGCCGTGCGGACCTTGGTGGCCAGCCAGAGGTCGGGGGCCGTGCCCGAGGCCTCGGCCTTGAGGACCAGGAGGTTGTCCACGGAGACGACGCCCGGGAGGTCCTTGACGGTCTCCTCCGCGAGCGACCGGTGGAACTCGTTGGCCACGGTCCCCGTGAGGGTGACCGCGCCCGAGCGGGAGGCCACCTTGATGGCGTCGCCCTTGAGGTGGACGCGGAAGTTGTAGGAATTCCGGGCCGCCGCGGCGATCCGCGCATCCTGGTCGGGGTGCGAGGCCGCGAGGATCGCGGGGACGAGCATCAGGGTTGTAGCAAGAATCTTGGGCATGGCTGCTCCTGGATCCGGACGCGCCGGCACTGTCTCTGTGCGGGCGTCGCCGCATTGGTTCAGCCGGGAACGGAACCCCCCCGGCCTTGCCGGCACGGGATGGGAACCGCGGGACGTGGTGGTCATGTCCGGCGGCCCGGATCCCATATCATTCACGGAGGATGTCATGACCCGAGGCGTAGGTGGAGAGTCGCCGTCCAACCTGGCACTGCATTTGAAAGGACTGGAATTCCCCTGCAAGCGGATGGACCTTGCGGACCATGTCCGGAAGAACAACCCCGACGAGAAGGTGGTGCATGCCCTGGAAGGCCTGCCCGACCGGCTCTACAAGAACATGGCCGAAGTGATGGAGGCCTTCGGCGAGACGCACTGAACAGGAGGGGGCGGGGCGGGCCCGTTTGCGCCTTGCCCCCATCCGGCTTTCTCCCCCGGGCCGATGACACCCGAGGAGAAGGTCGAGTCCGGATCAAGCGGTCTGCGTAAGTGGGGCGAGGGAACCAGGGGAAACCCCTCGCGCGCGGTCTTGCCGTCCCGTTCCACATCGGATTGGACCCTCGCATCCGGGGTGGTGACCCGGCGCGGCCCGGTGTACCCGTGGCCTCCCTTCCGGGCTTCGGCGACGAAATGCGGAATCAAGGTGTCGTGGGGGGCCATTTGAGGTTGCGTCCTGTAGCCTTTGGGCTACACTTGGCATATGAGCGAGATTCGCCAAACGCCGGGGTTTGAGAAGTGGCTTTCTAACCTGAAGGACAGACAAGCACGAGCTAGGGTGCAGACGCGGATCTACCGTCTTGGCCTTGGTTTAGCAGGCGACGTGAAACCCCTGGGGGAAGGCGTTTCGGAGATGAGAATTGATTTTGGCCCCGGGTATCGGGTTTATTTCTGCAAGAAGGGCGAAATTCTGATTTTCCTCCTTGCCGGTGGGGACAAGAGGACCCAGGAAAAGGACATTCAAACCGCTCTGAAACTGGCCGCAACCTTGTAAAGGAGGGACACCATGGAGACCCGCAAGAACCCCACCACGGGTACCCGCACTGCTTCAAAAGCTCGCATCAAGACCACGCAGTTTGATGGTGCCGCATACCTACAGAGCGAGGAAGACATGGCAGCCCTGCTCGAGGCGGCCCTGGAGGACGGTGATCCGCGTGTGATCACTGCCGCCATCGGTGACATTGCGAGAGCCCAGGGCATGACGAAGATTGCGAAGGCAACGGGATTAAGCCGCGAGTCTTTGTACCGCGCCCTGTCTCCAGAAGGAAATCCGGAATTGCAAACCTTCATAAAGGTCGTTCATGCCCTCGGGCTTAAACTCCATGCGACAGCTTCAGTCTGACTTCTGCCAAGTAAATTAAAAGCCCCGTCCTTCGACGGGGCTGAAACCCTTGGTGCCGGCGGTCGGGGTCGAACCGACACTCACTTGCGTGAAACAGATTTTGAGTCTGTCGCGTCTGCCATTTCGCCACGCCGGCCTGCGTTCCACCCAGGATAGCGGGAAAGGGGTCCGCGGCCCAGGGGCGGCTGAGGGGGTGGCCGGGGGATCCGGGGTTCCGTTGTATTCCTGAAGCGTTGCGTGACCCGCCGGGGCTCCGTATCGTGGTAGGCTCGGGGCATCCCCCTGATCGCAATTTTACACGTGAAGGAACGTCATGCCGCGCCCACGCACCTGGTTGTTCATCGGTATCGGTTCGCTGGGGGTGCTCGCCTCCATCGGCTGGGTGAGCCTGCGCTCGGGGCCGGGCATGGCCGAGTTCACCACCGAGGCCGTCACGCGCCAGCCCCTGCGGGACAGCGTGGCGGCCAACGGCGAGGTGCAGGCCAAGACGCGGGTCAACGTGGGCGTGCAGGTCACGGCGGCCATCAAGGAGATCCACGTCGCCGACGGGCAGTGGGTGAAGGCCGGGGACCTGCTGGTGACCCTGGACCAGGAGCGCTACAAGCAGGCCCTGAACCAGGCCGAGATGGGGCTCCGCATGGCGCGCAAGGACCTGGAGATCGCCCAGGCCACCTTCTCCAAGCAGGACCAGACCTTCGTGCGCCAGGAGCGCCTCAACAAGGCCGGGCTGACCTCGCTGGAGGAGTTCCAGCAGGTCAAGCTGGCCCGGGACACCGCGGCCACCACGCTGGAGCGGGCCCGGGTGGCGGTGCAGCAGTCCGAGGCCCAGGCCGCCATCGCCCAGGACGACCTGAGCAAGACCGTCATCCGCGCCACCATGGCCGGGCAGGTGACGGGCCTCAAGGCCGAGAAGGGCGAAACCGCCATCGCCGGCACCACCAACCTGGCCGGGGCCGTCATGATGGTGATCTCGGACCTCTCGGAGATGATGGCGGAGATCCGCGTGGGCGAACTGGACGTGGTGAAGGTCGCCGTGGGCCAGCCCGCGGAGGTGACCGTGGACGCCCTTCCCGGGAGGATCTTCCAGGGCAGGGTGCTCACCGTGGCCACCAGCACCGATAGGCCCACGGGGTCCAGCACGTCCAATTCCCAGGAGGCCCAGAGCTACAAGGTGCGCGTCCTCCTGGAGGGCAGCGCCCAGGACCGCGCCGCGCTCCGGCCCGGCATGAGCGCCCGGGTCGCGGTGCTCACCGCCGAGCACAAGAACGTCCTCGCGGTTTCCCTGGCGGCCATCCAGGACCGCGAGGCCAAGGCCGGGGGCCTGGGGCTCCTGTCCGGCAGCCGCAGCGTCGTGTTCGTGGTGAAGGACGGCAAGGCCGAGGAGCGCGGCGTCACCCTGGGGCTGGCCACGCGGCGCGCCGCGGAGGTGCTCAGCGGGCTCCAGGCCGGGGAGGTGGTGATCAACGGCCCCGCCAAGCAGCTCGCCACCCTCGCCGGGGGCGCCGCCGTGAAGGTCCGGAAGGACAAGCCGTGAACGGCTGGACGCGCTTCCAGGAGACCTTCCGCACCGCCCTGGCCAGCATCTGGGCGCACCGCATGCGCAGCATGCTCACCACCCTGGGCATCATCATCGGCGTGGGGTCGGTCATCACCGTCGTGAACCTCACCAAGGGCCTGGAAGGCCGCATCATGTCCGACGTGAAGCAGGAGGGGACCCACACCTTCTTCGTCAGCGCCTGGGTGCCCTATTCCCGCTTCAAGACCGCCAAGATCCGGCGCATGCCCATGGACCACCAGACGATCCGCGAGCTGCGCGAGCTCATGCCGCAGATCCTGGTGGCCAGCCCCCAGGCCGACATCTTCAGCCCCCAGATGGTGGTGAAGGCCGGCGGCATCACCCGCCGGGTGACCTACCTCACCGGCGTGGACGAGAACGGGCTGGACCTCTCCAACCGGGAACTGGCCTGCGGGCGCAACTTCAGCGCCACGGACCGCGCGACCCGGGCCCCCCTGGCGATCCTGGGCGCCCAGATCGCCGAGGACCTGGGCCTGGGCGAGCATTCCCTGGGCAAGCACTTCACGGTCTCGGGCCAGACGGTGGAACTGGTGGGCATCCTGAAAAAGCACGGGGAGATCCCCTTCATGCCCAGCGGGGGCGAGGACGAGGACGCCGCCATGTGGGGCCCCGACGGCATGTTCTTCGTGCCCTTCGGGAGCCTGCGGGAACTGGCCCGCCCCGGCGCCTTCGACAGCCCCTTCTGGCGCCTCCAGGTGGACGCCCGGGTCCCCGTGAAGGAGGCCGAGAACTCCCTGCGCCAGGGCCTGCGCCGCATCCGCGGCCTGCGGGGCGACGACGCGGACAACTTCATGCTCGAAAGCAACGAGAAGGCCGTGGCCCAGGTGGAGAAGATCGGCAAGACCCTCATGACCGCCAGCGGCGCCATGGTGGGCATCAGCCTCCTGGTGGGCGGCATCGGCGTCATGAACATCATGCTGGTGAGCGTCACCGAGCGCACCCGGGAGATCGGCGTGCGAAAGGCCCTGGGCGCCCGCAGGCGGAACATCCTCTTCCAGTTCCTCATCGAGGCCACCCTGCTGTGCGTGGCCGGCGGGATCATCGGCACGGTGCTGGGCATGGCCCTCGGGACGGTGCTGAGCCAGGTGCTGATGAAGCACCTGGGCGGCGTGCCCGCGTGGGCCTTCCTGTCGGCGCTGCTGGTGCCGGCGGCCGTGGGGGTGGGGTTCGGGCTCTACCCGGCCAACAAGGCCGCCAAGCTTGATCCCATCGAGGCCCTTCGCTACGAGTGAGCCCTACCGTGCCGGCGCCCTCGCCGCCATGAGGTGCCCGATGGCCACGGCCGCGGCGTCGGCGGCGTCGGTCTGGAGGGGTTCCTTGAGGCTGAGGAGGACCATGACCATCTTGCCCACCTGGGTCTTGTCGGCCCAGCCGTAGCCGCTGACGGCCTTCTTCACCTGCATGGGGTTGTAGTCGCCCACGGGCAGGCCGTGGAGGCCGGCGGTGAGGAGGATGCCGCCCCGGATCTGGCCCAGCTTGATGGCGGTGGCGGCGTTCTTCTCCACGAAGGGGGACTCCACGGCCATGAAGTCCGGGCGGGTGCGGTCGATGACCTCGGCGAGCTTGCGGTGGATGCCCAGGATCCGCTGGTCGAAGTCGGCGCCCCGCGGGGAGCGGATGACGCCGGCTTCCACCAGCTCCAGGCGGGATCCGCACCGGCTCACCACGGCGAAGCCGCAGGCCAGGGATCCGGGGTCCACGCCGAGGCAGACGGTGGTGGGCGCCGCCACGGGCTAGCCCTTCTTCCGGCGCGCCGGACCGCGGACGCTGCCCTTGGGGGGCTTGGGACGGGCCTGGGCGCCGCCGGGGCGGCCGGGCCTCACGTAGGGCTTGGACGTGCCGGGGCGGGCCTTGCGATCGGGATCCGGGGCCTGCCTCGCCGTCCGGGGTCCCCGGCCCCGCGGGGGCAGGGGTTCGCGGACGAAGTCGGCCTCCCGCAGGTGGGCGGGGGCGGCGAGGCTGGGCACGAAGGTGACGGGCTTGCCCTGGGCGTTCTTCGCCTTGGCTTCCACCACCCAGGCCGAAACGCGGCGCAGGTCCTCGTCCACGCCGGTGATCTCCACCTTCACCGGATCGCCGATGGCCAGCACGACCCCCGACCCGGCGGTGGAGGCCCGGGTGCGGTTCTCGTCCACCGTGAACTCGCCGCCCAGGGCGCCCAGGGGAACGCCCACCTCCACGAAGGGGCTCTCCAGGCGCACGAAGGCGGCCTTGAGGGAAAAGCCCTGGATGCGCCCGTCGTACCGGTGCCCGATGCGGGTGCGCATGAGCAGGCAGGTCTTCCACTTGTCGTTCTCGCGCTCGGCCTCGGCGGCGCCCTGCTCGGTGTCGCTGCACTGCTTGGCGACCACCGCCAGGATGCTGTGGAGGCCGTCGGGCAGGGGCGACTTCCGCAGGACCTTGCGCAGCTCCCGGTGGACGGCGAGGTCGGGGTAGCGGCGGATGGGGCTGGTGAAGTGCAGGTAGTCGTGGAGGGCGAGGCCCGAGTGGCCGATGTTGTCGGCGCTGTACTCGGCCTTCTTGAGGCTGCGCACCAGGAGGGTGTTGAGCATGGCCTCCAGGGGGCCGCCGCGGATCTTGTCCAGCATGGCGTTGAGCACCTCGGGCGTGGCCGGGTCGTAGGGGCGCAGCAGGCCGAAGGCCGCGGCCACCTCCTTGAAGGCCTCCAGCTTGAGGGGGTCGGGCACGTCGTGGACGCGGTAGATGGTGGGGATCTTCCGGCGGGTGAAGAAGGTCGCCACGGCCTCGTTGGCCAGCAGCATGAACTCCTCGATCATGCGGTGGGCGTCGTGGTGGGCGTAACGGCGGGCGTCCACGGGCCGGCCGTCCTCCCCGAAGACGAATTCGGTCTCGTCGGTGTCCAGGTTCAGGGCGCCCCGGCCCAGGCGCCTGGCGGTGAGGCTCCGGGAGACCCGCAGGGCCTCGTCCAGCATCTCCGCCACCTCCCGGCCCATATCCTTGCGCCGGGCCTGGACGTTGTCCATGCAGCCCTCCTTCACCTCGTCGTAGGTGAGGCGCTTGCGGGAGCGGATGACGGATTCGGCCAGGCGCGTCTCCCGCACCTGGAGGTTCGCGTCCAGGGTGATCCAGGCGGTCAGGGTGAGGCGGTCCACCCCTTCCCGCAGGCTGCACAGTTCGCCCGAGAGGCGCTCGGGGAGCATGGGGATGCACTGGTCGGGGAAGTACACCGAGGTGCCCCGGAGCAGGGCCTCCTTGTCCAGGGGGCCGCCCTCGGCCACGTAGTGGCTCACGTCGGCGATCGCCACGAGCAGGCGCCAGCCCTTGGCGCGGCCCACCTTGGCGGGCTCGCAATNNCCAGGCTGATGGCGTCGTCGAAATCCTTGGCGGTGGGGGGATCCACGGTGACGGTGAGCGTTTCCCGCAGGTCCTCGCGGCCCTGGATCCAGGCCTCGGGGATGGAGGTGGGGAAGGGGGCCATCTCCTCCATGACCGCGTCGGGGAACTCCGTGCGCAGGTTGAAGAGGGCCGCGGTGAGCTTGTTCTCGATTCGCAGGTCGGTGGGGCGGCCCAGCCGGGCCTTCACCACCCCCTTGATCTGCTGCGCGGCGGGATCGGGGTCGAGCTGCACGCTGACCAGGTCGCCGTCGCCGGCCAGGTCCGTGGGGGGCACGCTGACGATCTGGGAGAGGCGGGGCTCGAGGGGGATGGCGCGCCAGCCCCACTCCTGCTTCTGGAGGTGGGCCGGGATGGGGTCGGGGTTGCGGGAGAGGACGCGCAGGACCTTGGCCTTGGGGCGGCCGTCATAGGTTGTTCCGGTGATCTCGGCCTGGACCTTGTCGCCGTGGATGGCGCCGTGGCCCNNAGTCCACGAGCAGGTCGAGCCGCTGGCCGCGGGTGGCGCCCAGGGGGCGCAGGAAGCCGCCGGTGCCTTCGGGGTGGCCCAGGTAGGTGGCCTCGAAGGTCTCCGAGACCCGCGCCCCGGAGCCGGGGGCGGGGGGCATGGGGCGGCCGGGACGGTCGGGGCGGCCGGGACGGGGGGAGAAGGAGCGGGATGGGCCTTGGTTTTTTCGATGTGCCATTCTCCAAGCCTAAC